>NZ_JAFKRK010000033.1:0-72434 GCF_019038535.1 Synechococcus sp. CCAP 1479/9
CACCAAGACCCCCACTCCCCGTACCTCCCCCATGGCCCCCACCATCCACGGCATCGCCCTCGGTCTGATCGAAACTCGGGGCCTGGTGCCGGCGATCGAGGCGGCTGACGCCATGACCAAGGCCGCGGAAGTCACCCTGATCGCCCGCGAATTCGTCGGCGGCGGCTACGTCACCGTGATGGTCCGTGGCGAGACCGGCGCCGTGAACGCCGCCGTGCGGGCCGGCGCCGATGCCTGCGAGCGGGTCGGCGACGGCCTGGTGGCGGCCCACATCATCGCCCGTCCCCACAGCGAGGTGGAGCCGGCCCTGGCAGCCTCCGGCGTCGGCCGCAGGGGCTGATCCCCATGGACGCCGCCCATCCGCGCGTCCTCGGCTACCTGGGCCGCGCGTTGAGTCTGGAGCTGTCCGCCGTGCAGCAGTACATGACCCAGGCCTCCCTCGTGGAGCTCTGGGGCGACACCGCCGCCGCCGAACGGTTCCGCCAGGAGACCGTGGAGGAGCTGCGGCACGCCGAACGGCTGGTGCAGCGCATGCTGCAGCTGGGAGTAGCCCCCGCCGCCTCCCAGCTGCGGCCGGTCGCCCACGCCGCCGACCTGGAGGGTCTGCTGCGGCTGAATGCGGTGCTCGAACAGGACCTGATCCAGCACTACGGCGAAGCGATGCGTTTCTGCCTGCTGATCGGCGATGGCAACAATGCGTCCTTCTTCCGTGCCCTGCGGGACGAGGAACAGCAGCATGGGGAAGATCTGGCCGCCTGGCTCGGCAGCCATGCCACCGTCCCGTCCAGGGCCCTGGAACGGGCCACCTTCTGAGGTCCCTCCCCCCCCTTGCCGGACACCCTTCCCCTGTCGATCCAGCTCAGCTGGCTGATTCCCCTCTACGGGTTCAGCGGCATGCTGCTGTCGCTGCCCTGGGCGGCGGGCTGGGTCAAGCGCAACGGCCCCCGTCCGGCCGCCTACCTGAATCTCCTTGTCACCCTGCTGGCGGTGCTGCACGGCAGCCTGGTGCTGCGCGCCGTGCTGGCCCTCGGGCCCCAGCACCTCGACATCGCCTGGTTCTCGGCGGCCGATCTGGATCTGCGCATCGGCTTCGATCTGTCCCTCACCAACCTGGCGGCCCTGGAGCTGGTGACCGGCCTGAGCCTGGTGGGCCAGGTGTTCGCCCTCGGCTACCTCGACAAGGAGTGGTCCCTGGCCCGCTTCTACGCCCTGGTGGGCTTCTTCGAGGGGGCCATGGCCGGGGTGGTGCTGAGCAGCAACCTGTTCATGAGCTACTTCCTGCTGGAGATGCTCACCCTCTCCACCTATCTGCTGGTGGGTTTCTGGTACGCCCAGCCCCTGGTGGTGACCGCCGCCCGCGATGCCTTCCTGACCAAGCGGGTGGGGGATGTGCTGCTGCTGATGGGGGTGGTGACCCTGTCGGCCTGGGCCGGATCGCTCGAGTTCAACGACCTCTACGCCTGGTCGGCCAACGAGACCCTGCCGGCCCTGGGGGCCACCCTGCTGGGCCTGGCCCTGATCGCCGGCCCGATGGGCAAGTGCGCCCAGTTCCCGATGCACCTCTGGCTGGATGAGGCGATGGAGGGTCCGAATCCGGCCTCGATCCTGCGCAATTCCGTGGTGGTGACCTGCGGTGCCGTGGTGCTGCTCAAGGTGATGCCGCTGCTGCTGATCTCGCCGGTGGCCATCGATGTGCTGCTGGCAGTGGGCACCATCAGTGCCCTCGGCGGCGCCCTGGTGGCCATCTCCCAGGTCGACCTCAAGCGGGCCTGCTCCTACTCCACCACCTCCTATCTGGGGCTGGTGTTCATCGCCATCGCCCTGCAGCAGCCCTTCATCGCCCTGCTGCTGCTCTTCTCCCATGCCCTGGCCAAGGCCGTGCTGTTCATGAGTGTCGGCAGCGTCATCGCCACCACCAACTGCCAGGACCTCACCGAACTGGGCGGCCTCGGCTCCCGCATGCCCGCCACCACCACCGGCTTCCTGGTGGGGGCCGCCGGCCTCACCGGCCTGCTTCCCCTCGGCTGCTTCTGGAGCTTCGGCCTGATGGTGGAGGGGTTGGGCTCGCGGGCCCCGTTCTTCGCCGCCGTGGTGCTGCTCACCAACGCCCTGACGGCCCTCAACCTCACCCGGGTCTACCGCCAGGTGTTCGTGGGGGCGCCCCACCCCAAGACCCGGCGGACGCCGGAGGTCAACTGGCTGATGGCCCTGCCCATGGTCACCGTCGCCGTGCTGGTGCTGGTGACGCCCCTGGTGATGGCCCGCATCGACCGGGTTCCCGGCATCGGCGCCTTCTCAACCGGCACCGCCCTGGCCCTGGTGGGCAGCGGCCTGGCCGGGCTCCTGGTCGGCAGCCTGGTCCCCCTGGACACCTTCTGGTCCCGCTCGGTGCTGCGGCCCCTGCGGGTCCTGCAGGACCTGCTGGCCTTCGACTTCTACACCGACCGCATCTACCGGGCCACGATCGTGGCCTTCGTGGCCGGCTTGGCCCGGATCACCAACGGCTTCGACCAGCTGGTGGTCAACGGCATGGTCAACCGCATCGCCGCCGTCTCGATGGGCTCGGCCGAGAGCCTCAAGCTGGGGGTGAGCGGCCGGCTGCAGACCTACGTCTTCACGGTGGTGGCCGCGATCGTGCTGCTGGTCGGCAGCCTCTCCTGGCTGGGGGGCTGACCGGACGATGCTGAGCGCCCTGCTGCTGATTCCCTTCGCCGGCGCCCTCGGCCTGCTCTGCTGGCCGGGCGAACTGGCCACCGAGCGCATCCGCCGCGCCGGCCTGGCCCTGCTGGGCCTGCAGCTGCTCTGGAGCCTGCGGGTGCTGCTGGCCTTCGACCCCGGCCAGGCGGGCCTGCAGCTGCAGGAGTCCTTCGCCTGGGTCGACAGCATCGGCCTCGACTACCGCCTGGGCGTCGATGGCCTGGCCATGCCCCTGGTGCTGGTGAACGCCGCCCTCACCCTGGTGTCGGGAATCTGCACCCGCGACCTCAGCCAGCGCCCCCGGCTCTACTTCGCCCTGTTGCTGACGATCAGCGGGGCCGTCAACGGGGCGTTCCTTTCCGAAAACCTGCTGCTGTTCTTCCTCTTCTATGAGCTGGAGCTGATTCCCCTCTGGCTGCTGATCTCCATCTGGGGCGGCGCCAACCGGGGCTACGCCGCCACCAAGTTCCTGATCTTCACGGCCGTGTCCGGGGTGCTGATCCTGGGGGCCTTCCTCGGCCTCTCCCTGTTCACCGGCCAGGCGGATTTCAGCATCAACCCCGTCACCACCGCCCAGCTGGGCATGGGCACCCAGCTGGCGCTGCTGGGGGCGCTGCTGATCGGCTTCGCCATCAAGATTCCCCTGGTGCCGTTCCACACCTGGCTGCCCGACGCCCACACCGAGGCCTCCACGCCCGTGTCGGTGCTGCTGGCGGGCGTGCTGCTGAAACTGGGCACCTACGGCCTGCTGCGCTTCTGCCTGGGGATGTTCCCCGAGGCCTGGGCCCTGCTCGCCCCCTGGCTGGCGGGCTGGGCGGCGGTGTCGGTGCTGTACGGCTCCCTGGCGGCCATCGCCCAGCGGGACATGAAGCGGATGGTGGCCTACAGCTCGGTGGGCCACATGGGCTACATCCTGCTGGCGGCGGCGGCGGCCACCCCGGTCAGCATGCTGGGGGCCGTGTTCCAGATGGTCAGCCACGGACTGATCTCCGCCCTGCTGTTCCTGCTGGTGGGCATCGTCTACCGCAAGACCCGCACCCGGGACCTGGAGGTGTTGCGCGGCCTGCTGAACCCCGAGCGGGGCCTGCCGTTCACCGGCACCCTGATGATCCTGGGGGTGATGGCCAGCGCCGGCATGCCCGGCATGGCGGGCTTCATCTCCGAATTCCTGGTGTTCCGCGGCAGCCTGGCCGCCTTCCCCGTGGCCACCCTGCTGTGCATGGTGGGCTCGGGTTTGACGGCGGTGTACTTCCTGCTGCTCGTCAACCGGGCCTTCTTCGGCCGCCTGGCGGTGACCCCACCCAGCGGCGATCCGGTGGCGGACTCCCGCCTGGAGGTGCGACTGCCGGCGGTGGCCCTGCGGGAAACCCTGCCCGCCCTGGCCCTGGCCAGCGGCGTGGTGGCCCTGGGGGTGCTGCCCTTCGGCCTGGGACGGCTCAGCGAACAGGCCACCACTGCCATGGCCCAGCTGCCGGCGATGGTGGCGGCCCTCCAGGGTGCCGGAGCGGTGTCATGAGACCGATCCCCCGCTCCCCCAAACCGCCCCTCACCTACGCCGGGGGCCGCCCCACCGGCAGCGATCTGGCGGACACCCTGCTGGCCGGACACACCCTGCTGGCCGAGTCCCCCGATCACCTGGCCCAGGTGGTGGACGTGCTGGAGAGCTACGGCGAGGTGCTGGATGCCTACAGCATCAATCTCATCTACCAGGCCGAGAAGCAGTTCCTGAACCCCTTCCCGGTGTTCCGCTTCCTCGACGGCGACCTCAGCCCGGCGAAGATCTGGCGCCACCTGCTGCACGACCGGATCAACTTCGAGTACGCGGAGTACTGCCAGAAGGCGATGCTCTGGCACGGCACCGGCGGCCTCGATGCCTATCTCGACAGCGAGGCGTTCGCCGCCAACTGCGCCGCCATCGTCGCCCGCAAGACCCGGCGCGACCCGCTGCTGGCGGCGCTCAACCCCCTCTTCCCCCAGTTCCTCACGGAACTGATCCGCTCGGCCGCCACCACCCATGCCCTGGGCCAGTTCTGGCGGGTGATGAGCGACCTGTTCCTCGATCTGGCCCGGGCCGAGCGGGACGGGCGCGTCGACTCGATCGCCGCGGTGGTGACCTTCATCAAGGAGGGCCTGGTGGCGGCGGCGGGGGCGCCGATCACCTATGCGGTGGATGTGGCCGGCACCTCCTTCTGGGTGCTTCCCCCCGAGGCCGGTCTCACCTTCCTGGGGGATGTGGCCGTGCCCTACGTGGAGGCGGTGTTCCTGCGCGGCACCCCGTTCCTGGGCACGGTGTCCTTCAACGCCCAGGCCCAGCAGATCTCCCCCGACCAGGCCAAGTTCATGTACGGCGCCCTCTACGCCGATCCGCTGCCCACCATGGGATCGGGCATCCCGCCCAGCCTGCTGATGCAGGACATGTACCGCCACCTCCCCGAACGGCTGCGCAACCGCTACCTGGCCGGCATCCGCGGCGACGGGGACATGCGGGTGAAGATCTGCATGAGTTTCCAGAAGGCGATGTTCTGCGTCACCAACGCGGCCATCGCCGGCACCTTCCCCCACCCGCTCACGAGCCAGGCGCCGGCGGAACAGGCCGCCAACCGGGCCCATGCCGCCGCCTGGGCCGCCCGCCTCTGCGTGGCCCGCACCGACTGCCTCGACGATCCGGGCTGATCTAGGGTCGGACCCATGGATCAGCCCTGGACCCGTCGGCCCCGACCCGATCGGCTTGAGCGCCGCATCGAGTTCGACGACTACGAAAGCACCCGCGTCTTCCTGGAGCGCCTGAACGGCCTCTCGGAGCAGGAGGGCCGCTTCCCCGACATCAGCTTCGGGCGCACCTACGTGAACCTCACCGTCCGCGCCGAAGCCGACGAGGACCCCATCGGCGAACCGGAGGAAACCTTCGCGCAGGCCATCGATGGTCTCCTCTGAGGGCGCCGGTTCCGACGAGGGGGATGGGGCTCCGCCGCCGGAGACAAGGCTGGTGGACCTGCGGGCGGCCTACGACGCCGCCGGCATCAAGGAGGTGCTGGACCAGCTCGACCGGGAACTGATCGGCCTGCGGCCGGTGAAGGCCAGGATCCGGGAGATCGCCGCCCTGCTGGTGATCAACCGGGCCCGCACCCAGGTGGGTCTCGACACGGCGCCCCCCAGCCTGCACATGTCGTTCACCGGCCGGCCCGGCACCGGCAAGACGACGGTGGCGGAGCGGATGTCGAAGATCCTGCACGGGCTCGGGTACGTCCGCAAGGGCCATGTGGTGACGGCCACCCGCGACGATCTGGTGGGCCAGTACATCGGTCACACCGCCCCCAAGACCAGGGAGATGCTCAAGAAGGCGATGGGCGGCGTGCTGTTCATCGACGAGGCCTACTACCTCTACCGGCCGGAGAACGAGCGGGACTATGGCGCCGAAGCGATCGAGATCCTGCTGCAGGTGATGGAGAACAACCGCAACGACCTGGTGGTGATCTTCGCCGGCTACAAGGAGCGGATGGACGTCTTCTACCAGAGCAATCCGGGCCTCTCCTCGCGGGTGGCCAACCACATCGACTTTCCCGATTACACCGCCAGCGAGCTCCTGGCGATCGCCCAGCTGATCCTGGCGGCGGAGAACTACCGCTTCAGCCCAGAGGCCGCCGCCGCCTTCGCCGAGTACATCCAGCGCCGCATGCAGCTGCCCTTCTTCGCCAATGCCCGCTCGATCCGCAACGCCATCGACCGCTCCCGCATGCGCCAGGCCAACCGCCTGTTCAGCGGCATGGGCCGGGCCCTCTCCAAGACCGACCTGATGACGATCGAGGCCGAGGACATCACCGCCAGCCGGGTGTTCCACGGGGAAGTGGAGGGGCTTGATCCGGCCCGGCCCCTCACCGGAGCGGGCTGAGCCTCAGCGGCGCTGGCGGCAGGCGATCTGCAGCAGGTCGCGCACCTGCTGCACCCGCCTGGCCAGGGCGGGATCGCTGCTGAGCTTCTTCTCCACCTGCTCCACCGCGTACATCACGGTGGAGTGGTCCTTGCCGCCGAAGGCTTCGCCGATGCGCGGCAGCGACAGGTTCGTGTTCTGACGCATCAGGTACATGCCCACCTGGCGCGACTGGCTCACGGCCCGCTTGCGGCTGGGGCTGAGCATCTCCTCGATGCGCACCTCGAACACCTCGGCCACCTTCTCCAGCACCTGCTGGGGGGTGACCGCCACCTCGTTACCCACCGGATCGAGCATCGGTGCCAGCGATTCCACGGTCATCGGCAGGCCCGTGATCGAGGCAAAGGCCACCGCTCGGGTGAGGGCGCCTTCGAGTTCGCGGATGTTGGAGGTGAAGCGCCCGGCGATGTACTGGATCAGCTCCCGGGGCAGGGCCACCTGCTCGGCCTCCGCCTTCTTGTGCAGGATCGCCATCCGGGTCTCCAGATCGGGGATCTGGATGTCGGCGATCAGCCCCATCGAGAAGCGGGAGATCAGCCGCTCCTGGAGCCTGGGGATCTGGCTGGGGGGCCGGTCGCTGGCGATCACGATCTGGCGGCCCGCCTCGTGCAGGGCGTTGAAGGTGTGGAAGAACTCCTCCTGGGTGTACTCCTTGCCCTCGATGAACTGGATGTCGTCCACCAGGATCAGGTCGGCGGCCCGGTACCGGTCCCGGAAGGCCTGCATGCCGTCCTTGCGGATGGCCTGGATCAGGTCATTGGTGAAGGTCTCGGTGCTCACATAGAACACCCGCGCCTCCGGGTCGATCTCCAGCCGGTAGTGGCCGATGGCCTGCATCAGGTGGGTCTTGCCCAGCCCCACCCCACCACAGATGAACAGGGGATTGAACTCCCGGCCCGGGGCCTCGGCCACCGCCAGGGAAGCGGCATGGGCCATGCGGCTGTTGGCCCCCACCACGAAGCGGTTGAACACGTAGCGGGTGTTCAGGCCCGCCCCGGGGCGCAGGGGGCCGGGCAGGGGCCGGGCGGCGGCGGCACCGGAGGCCGCAGAGGCCTGGGGCCGCTCGGGGGCCGCGGCCGGCGGCAGCGGCGTGGGCACGCCGGCGCCGTTCTCGCCCACCAGCTCCGGGGGCGCGCCCAGGGATTCGGCATCGGGGGCCACCTCCACCTCCACCCGCACCTGCCGACCGGCGTGCTCGCTGGCCACCGCGGCGATCATCACCAGGTAGTTCTTGCGCAGCCAGCCGCAGGCGAAGCTGTTGGGGGCCTCAAGACGCAGCAGCCCGTCGGCGTAGTCGCGGCAACGGGCCTGACGGATCCAGGTCTCGTAGGTGGGCTTGCTGAGCCTGCCCTGAAGATCCTGGCTCACCCGGTGCCACAGCTGATCACCCTGCTGCACCAGGAGCCCACGACGCGATGGCCGAATATAGGCATCCCCGGCCCGGAGGTTCGTCTTTAATGAATCCTTCAGCGCCGACCGCCCACCTCCGATGGTCCAGCCCCGTTTCCTGTCACGCCTCACCCTGCTGGCGGCCATGGCAGGCCTGCTGACCTCCTGCACCGGCACCCGTCTGGCCCTGCCGGGGGTGCGCCAGCCCGAACAGCCCCCGATCAGTGATGCCTCTCCGGCACCGACGCTGCAGCCCAGCAGCTCGGTGATCGTCGATGCCGTCGAGAAGGCCGGTCCGGCGGTCGTGCGCATCGACACGGTCAAGCGCACCGTGAACCCCCTCGGGGGGATCTTCGGCCGCGGTCCGGCGATCCAGCAGCAGCAGGGCCAGGGCTCGGGCTTCATCACCCGCTCCGACGGGGTGCTGCTCACCAACGCCCACGTGGTCGAGGGCGCCAGCGAGGTGAGCGTCACCCTCCCCGATGGCCGCAGCTTCACCGGCAAGGTGCTGGGGGCCGACCCCCTCACCGACGTGGCGGTGGTGAAGGTGGTGGCCTCCAAGCTGCCGGTCGCCACCCTGGGCGACTCCAACAAGGTGCGGCCGGGGGAATGGGCGATCGCCATCGGCAACCCCCTCGGTCTCGACAACACGGTCACGGCCGGGATCATCAGCGCCATCCAGCGCACCAACGCCGTGGGTGAGGGCCAGCGCGTGCCCTACATCCAGACCGATGCGGCCGTGAACCCCGGCAACAGCGGCGGCCCCCTGATCAACGACCGGGGCCAGGTGATCGGCATCAACACCGCCATCCGCCAGGCACCGGGGGCGGGCCTGAGCTTCGCGATCCCGATCAACACGGCCCGCCAGATCGCCGCCCAGATCCTCGAGCGCGGCTACGCCAGCCACCCCTACATCGGCGTTCGCCTGCAGGCCCTGACCCCCCAGCTGGCCAAGGAGATCAACGCCACCACCAACGAGTGCCGCCTGCCGGAGGTGAACGGGGTGGTGGTGGTCGAGGTGATGGACAACAGCCCGGCGGCCCGGGGCGGCCTGAAGCCCTGCGACCTGATCGAGAAGGTCGGCGACAAGGCGGTGAAGAACGCCTCGGAGGTGCAGCTGGCCGTCGACCGGGGCAAGGTGGGCGAGCCGCTGACGATCACCGTGCAGCGCAATGGCTCCCGCCAGAACCTCACCGTTCGTCCCGCCGAACTGCCGCGCGAGGGTTGAGACCGCCGCAGGACCGGGGAACCGGGCCGCCCCAGCTGGTGATGCTGGCCCGCTGGCCGGCGCCGGGTCGCTGCAAGAGCCGTCTCGTCCCCGGCGTGGGGATGGGGCGGGCGGCCGCGATCCAGGCCCGCCTCACCCAGCACGGGCTGGCCGCCGCCGCCGAAGCCCGCCGGGGGATGGCCGCGGCCGGCGGCGATGGACGCCCCGGGACCGGGCTGCGGCTGGTGCTGGCGACCAGTGGCCTGGGCCCCGGGGCCGCGGGCCGCTGGGGGCGCCGGCTCGGTGTCGACCGGGTGGTGGACCAGGGACCCGGCAGCCTCGGCCTGCGGATGCAGCGCCAGATGCGGCGCGGCTGGCGGGAGGGGGCCGCCGCGGTGGTGCTGATCGGCAGCGACCTGCCGGAGCTGGCGGCCGACGACCTGCTGGCCGCGTTCCAGGCGCTCGAGCACAACGACCTGGTGCTGGGTCCCGCCGGCGACGGGGGCTACTGGCTGGTCGGCCGGCGCCGGGCGACGCCCCAGGTGTTCAGCGGCATCGACTGGGGCAGCGACCGGGTGCTGGCGCAGACCCTCCAGCTGGCCCGGAGGGCGGGCCTGGGCACGGCCCTGCTGGCGGAGCGTCACGATCTCGACCGTCCCGCTGACCTGGACCGCTGGCGATGAGCCCGCCCCTGAGCGTGGTGATCGCCGCCCGTGATGAGGCCGAGGGCCTGCCGGGACTGCTCGCCGACCTGGCCACGGCGCCCGCCCTGGTCCGGGAGGTGCTGGTGGTGGATGGCGGCAGCACCGATGCCACCCCGCGGCTGGCCGCCCTGGCCGGCGCCATGGTGCTGCACCAGGGCGGTGGCCGCGGCGGCCAGCTGGCCGCCGGGGTGGCCGGCAGCACGGCCCCATGGCTGCTGCTGCTCCATGCGGACGTGCGCCTGCCGCCGGGATGGGCCGAGGCCCTGGCCGCCGCAATCGGCGGCGGTGCGTCCACCGCCTGGGCCTTCCGGCTGCGCATCGCCGGCAACGATCCGGCCCTGCGCCTGGTGGAATTGGCGGTGGCGCTGCGCAGCCGCTGGCGCCAGCTGCCCTATGGCGACCAGGGGCTGCTGCTGGCCCGACGCCTGCACGATGCCGCCGGCGGGATCGCCCCGCTGCCCCTGATGGAGGACCTGGAGTTCGTGCAGCGGCTGCGGCCCCTGGCCCGGATTGGCCTCCTGGCGCCGGCCCTGCGGGTCAACGGCCGGCGCTGGCGCCGGCTGGGGGTGTGGCAGACGATGCTGGCCAATGCCCGCCTGCGCCGCGACTGGCGCCGCGGCACCCCGGTGGAGCAGCTGGCCGCCCGCTACTACGGGGCTGCCCCTCAGGGGGCATACCAGAAGGCGCAGCGGCGCTGAAGCGGCTCCAGCTCCCAGCCCTGAGCGGCATAGAAGCCCACCACGTCGGGGTCGGCGAACAGGCTCACCCGGTCGACGCCCATGGCCCGCAGCTGTTCGAGCACGTAGTCCATCAGCTCTTTGCCCAGCCCGGCTCCCTGGTAGCGGGGATGGACCGCCACATCCCAGACGGTGGCCTCCACCACCCCGTCACCGGTGCAGCGGGCGAAGCCCACCAGCCGCGGCAGGCGGGCATCATGGCGCCAGAGCCCCACCTGGAGCAGGCTGTGCTGGAGGGCCTTGCGCACGCGCCGCAGCGGGCGGCGGCTCCAGCCCACGGCGTCACAGAGCGCCTCCAGCTCGATCAGGTCGATCGGCCGGGCCTGGCTGAGCACCAGCTCCAGGCTGGGGTTGGGGCAGGCGCAGAGGCGGTGGCCGGGCCCGTAGAGGTCGGTCATCAGCGGAAGGGTCCCGGGCACGGCGAGAGGGCTACGCGTTCTGAAGATCCTGACGGATGCCGGCCGGACTGCGGCAGGGTGGGGGATTGACGCGGCCATCGTCCTGAGCGTCCCCTCCACCGGCTCCGATCGGACCCAGGCTGCTGCGGTGACGCCTGGTTCGCCCCTGCTGGTGGGCGTGCACGGCTGGCTGCTGGCGGGACGTCTCTGGCACCCGCTCCAGCGGGAACTCGCGCCCCGCTGGGCGCTGTGGTGCCCCGATCTGCCCGGATTCGGCGGCAGCGACCGGCCCCGGGGGCTGCAGGCCAGCCTGGCCAGCTACGGGCGCTGGCTGGCGGAGGCCGTCCACCGGGAAGCCGCCGGGCGGCCGGTGGTGCTCCTGGGTCACTCGCTGGGGGGCAGCGTGGCGCTGCATGCGGCGCCCCTGCTGGGGGGACAGCTGCGGGGCCTGGTGCAGATCGCGGCGGGGGGCGGTGTGTTCCAGCCCCGCCCCTTCGCCCGGGTGCGCCGCGGCGGGGCCGCCTTCCTGCGCTGGCGGCCGTCCTGGCTGGCCCGTCTGCCGGGCACGGAGGCGATCCGCAGTCCGCTGCTGGCCGACGGCCGCGCCGCCCAGGGGCTGCTGGCCTGCAGCACCAACCGGGGCGCCGTGCGTCAGCTGCCCAGGCTGGCCGCCGCCCTCACGGTGCCCAGCCTCTGGCTCGCCGGCAGCCGCGACCAGGTGATGGAGCCCCGCTACGTGCGCCACCTGGCCGGCTACAGCCCCGACCACCAGCTGGCGATCCTTCCCGGGCTGGGCCACCTGCCGATGGTCGAGAAGCCCCGCGAGCTGGCGGCCCTGATCGACGCCTGGCTGGCGGACGACCTGGGCCTGTCGTCCCAGCCGCCCGGGCCTCAGAGCGTGGCCAGTCCCTTCTCCTGCAGCTCCGCCAGCTGGGCATAGAGCCCGCCGACGGCCCGGAGCTCGCGGTGGTTGCCCTCCTCGATCAGGCGGCCGCGGCGCAGCACCAGGATCCGGTCGGCGGCCTCGACGGTGGCCAGGCGGTGGGCGATGACGATGGCGGTGCGGCCGCTGAGCAGGGTGTCGAGGTCCCGCTGCAGGGTGGCCTCGGTGGAGGGATCCATGAAGGCCGTGGCCTCGTCCATCACCAGCACCGACGGGTCGCGGATCGCCACCCGCGCCACCGCCAGCAACTGACGCTCGCCGGAGGAGAGGTTGCCGCCCCGCTCCCGCAGCTCCGAGGCCAGCCCATCCCCAAGCCTGGCCAGCAGGGGGCCGAGGCCGAGGTCGCTGCAGAGGCGCTCCAGATCCGCATCGCTGATGGCCGCATCGAGGCGCAGATTCTCCGCCACGTTGCCGCTGAAAAGGAACGTGTCCTGCAGCACCACCCCCAGGCGACGGCGCAGGGTGGCGATCGGCAGCTCGCGGATGTCGACGCCGTCGAGGCGGATGGTTCCCTGCTGGGGTTCGTAGAGACGGCAGAGCAGGCGGATCACGGTGGTCTTGCCGGATCCGGTGGGCCCGACGATCGCCACGTGCTCGCCGGGGGCGATGCGGAAGGAGAGATCGGTGAGGATCGGGTCGTCGGGGCGGTAGGCGAAGGAGACGTTCTCGAACTCCACCTCGCCTGGGCTGAACCGTTCCGCCCCCGACACCATGGCGGCGGCGCTGCGCTGGCTGGTGGGCAGATCGGCGATCTCGATCGGCTGCTCCAGCAGCTCGCCGATGCGCTCCACCGCCGTGAGGCCCCCCTGGATCTGGGTGAAGCGCTCCGCCAGCTGGCGCAGGGGGTCGAACACCCGCTGGGAGAAGAGGATGAAGGTGGTCAGGGTGCCCAGGCCCATCGCACCGCCGGTGACCATGGCACCGCCCAGGGCCAGCACCATCGCGACGGCCGCCAGGGCCACCCACTCGATGAAGGCGGAGATGGCGCTGTCGTAGAAGATCGTGCCGGTCACCGCCCGGCGGTAGGCGTCGGTGGTGTGGGAGAAGCGCTGGCCGTTGACGGCCTCGCGGCGGAACATCTGCACCACCTCCAGACCCTGGAGGTTCTCCTGCAGGTCGGCGTTGAGCTGGCCCAGCTCCTCCCGCACCCGGTAATTGGCCTTGCGGTAGCGGCCCTGCAGCCAGAGCACACCGAGGGTGACGGGCACCTGGCTGACGAGCAGCAGCAGTCCCAGGCGCCACTCAATGGAGAGCATGGTGAGGCCGATCACCAGCAGGGTGACCAGATCGGAGAGCACCCCCACCGCGCCGCTGCCGAACACCTCGGCCAGGGCATCGACGTCGCTGGTGAGGCGGGTGAGCAGCTTGCCCACCGGCGTGCGGTCGTGGAAGCGCAGCGACAGGGCCATCGCATGGCGGAAGAGGTCGTCGCGGATGCGCGCCGTGAGACGCTGGCCCACCACCTGCACGTTGTAGGTCTGGGTGCCCTGGAGGGAGAGCCGCAGCAGCACCGCCGCCAGCAGCATCGCCACCAGCAGCATCGCCACCAGCACCCGCAGGGCCGTCGGCACCGACAGGGGGGTCAGCCAGGGCAGCACCTCCTCGCCCCGGAGCTTGGAGATCACCTGGCCCACCAGCAGCGGCTGCACGGAGGCCGCCAGGGCCAGGGGAATCAGCAGCAGCAGGGACAGCAGCAGCCGCTTTCGATCCCGGCCCAGGTAGGGCAGCAGGCGCCGCAGTCGCTGGCCATCGAGGCTGCTCATCGGGCCGGCACCTGGGCGGCAGCGACACGCTCCACCAGGCCCTGGAGGGTGCCGTCGTCGAGCCGCAGGGCCAGGGGGTGACCGATCAGCCGGGCCGTGCTGCTGAACAGGTCCTCGATCGCCACCAGGCCGTTGTCCCGCAGGGTGCGGCCGGTGGCCACCAGATCGACGATCGCCTCGGACATCCCCGTGATCGGCCCGAGCTCCACCGAGCCGGTGAGATGGATCAGCTCCACCGGCAGATCCAGCTGCTCGAAGAAGGCTTCGGCGCAGCGGGTGAACTTGCTCGCCACCCTGCAGTGGGCTGGCAGGTCGGCGGCCCGGCGGTAACCGCTGCTCGCCTTCACCGCCACCGCCATGCGGCAGCCGCCGAACCCCAGATCCACCAGCTGGGCCACCGGCAGCTGGTGCTCCCGCAGCACGTCGTACCCCACCACCCCGAGCTGGGCCTGGCCGTAGGCCACATAGACGGGCACATCGGCGTTGCGCACCAGCAGGGCCCGGGCGGTGCCACAGCGGCTGGGCACCATCAGCAGGCGGTTGTCCTCCTCCAGCAGGGCGGAGAAATCGAGGCCGGCCGACTGGAAGCGGCGCACCGAGTCCTTCAGCAGGGCGCCCTTGGCCAGGGCGACGGTGATCGGGGACCGCTGGTTCGCGGTGATCATGGAAGCCAGCAGCAACCTGGACTGTAACGATGCCGGATCATGCCGAAGCCGAGCACCCGGCCCCGCTGCAGGTGGAGCTGCTGCCGGTGCTGCGGGACAACTACCTGTTCGTGCTCCACGACGGCCGGCGGGCGGCGCTGGTGGATCCGGCGGTGGCGGAGCCGGCGATCGCCTGGCTGAAGCAGCGGCACCTGGAGCTGGTGGCCGTGCTGCACACCCACCACCACAGCGACCACATCGGCGGCACCCCCGCCCTGCTGCGGGAATGGCCCCGGGCCGAGGTGGTGGCGGCCCGGGACGACCGGGAGCGGATCCCCTTCCAGACCCGGGGGGTGGCGGAGGGCGATCGCTTCACCCTGCTGGGCCAGCCGGTGGAGGTCCTGGCGGTGCCGGGCCACACCCGCGCCCACATCGCCTTCCACCTGCCCCTGCAGGGGGAGCTGTTCTGCGGCGACACCCTGTTCGCCGCTGGCTGCGGCCGGCTGTTCGAAGGAACCCCCGAGCAGATGCATCGGTCCCTGCAGCGGCTGGCCGCCCTGCCGGAGACCACCCGGGTGTGGTGCGCCCATGAGTACACCGAGGCCAACCTGCACTGGGCGGCGGCACTGCGGCCCGGGGACGGGGCCATCGCCGAACGGCTGTCCGCGGTGCGGATCATCCGCTCCCAGGCCGGACCCACCATCCCCAGCAGCATCGGCGAGGAACGCCGCACCAACCTGTTCCTGCGGGCGGCGGATCCCCGGGAACTGGCCGATCTGCGCCGCAGCAAAAATGACTGGGTGGGATGAGCGGCAAAACCCAATGTGTTGTGCGACACAACCCCCTGTTTGTTCTGTCAGGTGATGGCCCTCGACAGGTAATCTCATCAGGTTGAATTTCCAGCGGACAGGATGGAAACGGCTTCAATCCGATCGGATGATGTCCTGGAGGCCGACGGTTCGACGAAGCTGCGTAGGGTTGTTCTTTCCGGCCGCCTTGACATGCTCGGCATGGAAGAGATTTCCCTGAAGCTCACCTCCCTGACCGCCATCAAACCTCTGCCGGTGATTCTTGATCTCCGGGATGTCAGTTTTCTCGCTTCCATCGGGATTCGCAGCATCATCTCCAGCGCCCGGGCCCTGGATCAGAAAGGTGGCCGCATGGTGATTCTCCTTGGCGGCAATGAGCTGGTGCAGGCGACGCTGGAGTCCACAGGGATCGATGACGTGATTCCGATGGTCTTTGATGCGGATCAGGCCGAACGGGACGTGCTGGCCTGAGACCGCTGCGATGGCGCCGCCACTGCCCGAAACCCTCAGCCTGTTGCTGCAGCCCAACCCCCTGGAACTGCGGCGCTGCTCGGATTGGCTCCAGGCCACCTGCCTGCGACTGGATGTCCCCGCCGCTTCCAGCGGCAAGCTCGACCTCTGCCTCAACGAGGTTCTGGCCAATCTCATCGAACACGGCGGGGCCAGAACGTCGAGCTGTCCGGTGCAGCTGACCCTGGAGCGGGTCGATGGCGACGAAGGTGGCGGCGAAGGTGGCGCCGACCGTAGCCTCGCCACGTTGACCATCAGCGACGCGGGTCCACCCTTCGACCCCCTGTCCTTCAGCCGCGAGCCCTTGCCCCGGACCCTTCAGGAGGCGGAGCCCGGCGGGTTGGGACTGCTCCTGGTGAATCGATTCATGGATGAATGCAGCTATCGGCGGGAGGGGGACAGGAACGTGCTTAAGCTCGGCATCCGCTGGTTGAAAAGCCCCTGATCGGCATGAGCGTTGAGCCCTCGCTCTCCCTGGACCTGTCCAAAAAAGCCTCCCTTCCCTACAAGAAAATCCCGCTGTTTCGGAATGTCAAGAGAAAGCACCTGAAGGCGGCCGTCAGCCGTTGTGAGCTGCTGCCCCTGGCTCCGGGCCATGTGCTGCTCAGCCCAGGACAAACGAACGCCGACATCTTCATCATCGTCGCCGGAACCGTCTCGGTTCATCTGGGCGCCGATGGTTATCGGGGCAAGGGGATGGCGATACCCGTTGGCCAGTGCATCGGCGAGTTCTCCGCCATCGACGGACGGCCGGCCTCGGCGCTGGTGCGTGCCGAAGATGACGCGATCGTGCTGAGGATTCCGCAGCATGTGTTCTGGTCGCACATGGTCCAGCTTCCTGGGGTCGCGCGCAACATGATGATCTCCCTGGTGGAGCGCACCAGGCTGACCAACCAGCTGACCCTGGAGGCCCAGCGGGAAGCCCTGGAGCTCTCCCATCTGCGCAAGGAACTGGACCTGGCCCGTGACCTGCAGCGAACCATGCTGCCGCCGCAGGGACGTCTGTTCGCCGAGCATCCCGACATAGAGCTCGCCAGCCTGATGGAACCGGCCACCACGGTGGCCGGAGATTTCTTCGATGCCTTCTTCGTTGACAGCAACCGACTGTTTCTCTGCATCGGCGACGTCTCCGGCCATGGTCTCGGAGCCGCCCTGTTCATGGCCCGCACGGTCGGCCTGCTCAGGGTGCTGGCCAACACGGAGTCCTCGCCGGATGCCGTCCTACAGCGACTCAACGACACCCTCAGTGAGGGCAACGAGGCGGGCCTCTTCGTGACGATGTTCTGTGGCTTTCTGGATCTGACCTCCGGCCAGTTCAGCTACTCCAACGGCGGCCATTGCCCGCCCCTGCTGCTGCACGGTGGGGAGAGCCATCCGATCCCGCTCCCCCGCGGGACCCTGCTGGGCGTGTTTCCCGGCCGGACCTACCGGAGCCAGGCCCTGCAGCTGGAACAGGGCGACCTGCTAATGATCTACACCGACGGCGTCACCGAAGCGGAGAACATCGCCGGCGAACCCTTCGGCGTCCAGGGGTGCCAGCGCCTGCTGGCGGAGACGGGCCAGGCCCCGCTCGATGCCCTGATCGATGGCCTGCGTCAGAGCCTGCGGGGCTTCACCAGCAGCAACCACCTCGAGGACGACGCCACCCTGCTGCTGCTGCGGCGCCCGCCAGCCCCCGGGGTCAGCCAGGGGAGCTGAGGCCCCCGGCGTTGCGGCCCGAGGGCAGCGTCACCAGCGGCCGGCCACCGGGGAACAGCAGCGCCGACTCGCCGGCACGGAACCGCAGCCGTCCCCGGCGGCCATGGGGGTGGTCGGCCTCCAGGGGCGCCCGCCAGCGCAGCCGCTGGTCACCGAGCTGCACCTGGTAAAGCCACTCCCGGCCCAGGAACTCCCGGCCGCTGATCCAGGCGGTTCCATCCTCCCCGGGCAGGAACTCCAGGGCCTGGGGGCGGACCATCACCTCAACGGCCTCGGATCCCCCGGAACCGTCGTACCCCCCGGAGATCGGCTCGAGCTCGCCGAGGACGGTCTGCAGCCGCCGACCGCGCCAGGTGGCCGGCAACAGGTTGGACTGGAGCACGAACTGGCCGACAAAGGCGGTGGCGGGCTGGTCGACCAGCTCCCGCGGCGGGGCGCACTGGTGCAGCACCCCGTCGCGGAGCACGCCCACCCGGTCGCAGATCGCCAGCGCCTCCTCCGGATCGTGGGTCACCATCAGGCCGCTGGCACCACAGCGGGCCAGCACGGCCGGAAGTTCGCTGCGCAGCCGCAGCCGCACCTCCACATCCAGGTTGGAGAAGGGCTCATCGAGCAGCACCACCGAGGGGGACGGCGCCAGGGCGCGGGCCATGGCCAGGCGCTGGCGCTGGCCGCCGGAGAGCTCGTGGGGGTAGCGACGCTCCAGGCCGCCCAGACCCAGCAGATCAAGCAGCCAGGCCACCCGGGCGGTGTCCTGGCCGCGGCGCAGGCCGAAACAGGCGTTGCGCCAGGCATCGAGATGGGGGAAGAGGGCATCGTCCTGGAAGACCATGCCGACGCCCCGCCGCTCGGGGGGCAACAGGCGATCCGGGCCCGCCACCGTCTGGCCGCCGATGCGGATGGTGCCGCGGCCGGGGCGCTCGAAGCCGGCGATCAGGCGCAGCAGGGTGGTCTTGCCGCAACCGGAGGGCCCCAGCAGCCCCACCAGCTCGCCGGCCCCGAGGACCAGGTCGATCCCCTGGAGGGTCCAGGTGGAGACGTCGCGGCCCGGGTAGCGGTACCAGAGGTCCTCAATGCGGACGTGGGCGCCGGGGCCGGTGACATCCCCGGGGGTGAGGGCCGTGGCGGCGGCGGTGGACGGCGTGACGATGGTCGTGACGATGGTGTTGGAGTAGGCCATAAGATCCCTGTCCCGCATTTTTACCCGTCATGAGTTCCAGCGCTGGCGGAGGTGACCAAAGGCACAGCCCCTTGTCTCATCCGGTCAACACCCCGGAGGCCCCCGCGCCGGTAGGTCCCTACAACCAGGCCGTGCTCGCCGGCGGGGTTCTCTACTGCTCCGGCCAGATCGCCCTTGACCCGGTCAGCGGGGTGCTGGTGGGGGATGGCGACGTGGAGGCCGAGACCCGCCAGGTGCTGAGCAATCTCCAGGCGGTGCTGGCGGCCGCCGGCTGCGGTCCGGATCAGGTGGTGCGCACCACGGTGTATCTGGTCGACCTCGGCGACTTCGCCCGGGTGAACGCCCTCTACGCCGGTCTCTTCAGCGAGGGGGTCGCACCGGCCCGCGCCTGCGTCCAGGTGGCGGCCCTGCCCAAGGGCGCCCGGGTGGAGATCGACGCCATCGCCCTGGTCGCCTGAGCCGGTTCTCACCGGAGGCTCACGCTCTGCCGCTGGCTGGCGGGGACGGACTGAGGCAACCTGGAGCGATGGAAACCCCCTTCGGCACCTGGTTTCACGAGGTGGTGGTGATGACACCGGGCCGCTTTGAGGAGGCCGTGGAGGCGGTGCTGGCGGTGCAGCAGTTCAAGACCGTTGTGCTGCACCTCAGTGCCATGGCGCCGGAGGAGGCCCAGCGCACCATCGATTTCGTCTCCGGCGGCGTCTTCGCCCTGGACGGTCAGTCGGAGCGGCTGGGGGACACGGTGTTCCTGTTCGCGCCGGCCCTGGTGACGATCAGCCGGGACCAGGACGAACGGGCCTGAACCTTCGCGGTGCGTCTTCGAGGGCTGGCTGCCCCGCCCTTGTGGCGCCCGTGCCGGGGCAGTAACACGGGCGCTGGTCCCGTGCTGTCCATGACGCGTTCCACCGGCCAGGCCCCGCTGGTCCTCGCCTGGGCCCTGGGCCTGGTGCTGGCCGCTCCCGCCCCCTCGGCCCAGGCCACCCAGGCCGCCCAGGCGGTGGCGGCCGGTGGCGGCCGGATGGTGCTGGTGCGTACCAACCGCCAGTTGCCCGTCACCGGCGATCCGATCTGGGAACTGCAGCTGCTGCTCCCGGGCCAGCCGGCGCGGGCCTACGAGGCCCTGGTGGGCCGGGTGCGGCGCCAGGGGGGCGACCGCGACCGGCTCGGCAGCAAGGCCCCATTGCCGCGGGGACGCTATGCCGTCACCGAGATCACGCCCGTCGCGCCCACCGATGATGTGGAGCTCGGCCGTTTCCTCTGGATCGGGCTGGAGCCCGCCTTTCCCACCGCCCGCCGGGGCCTGGGGATCCACCACGACCCCAGCGCCGGCCGGGGGCGGAGCAGCGGCACCGACGGCTGCATCGGGCTGATCCACGGCAACGACCTGCTGGTGCTCGGCGATCTGCTGCGCCGCAGCGGCACCACGGAGCTGGTGGTGAAGGACTGAGCTCAGGCGCGACCGGCCAGGGCCTCCTTCAGCCGCGGCTCCAGGTCCCGCCGCTGGGCCGGGTCCCCCACCAGCATCAGGGTGCCGGTGCCGGGCCACCAGTTGAGGCGCAGGTTCGATTCGCCGTCCTCGATGACGAGCATCTCGAAGGCCCCTTCGTGGACCCAGTGACCGAAACAGCCGAGGCCCTCGACCAGCGACTGAAGTTCCTCCAGGGTTCCGTTGAAGGTCACAGGTCCACGGTGGAGTTGTCGAAGTTTACGGGCAGTTCCTCTTCGCGAGGCAGGCGCTGCCAGCCCGGCAGCCAGGCGGCGCGGTCGCGGAGCTCGCCCGTGGGCACCAGCAGCCGGAAGCCGGGGTCGAGCACCGCCTGGAGCTCCACGGTGCGCTCCCGGCCCCGGCCCCGCTGGCCCAGCACGGCGAAGTGGCGATAGCCGCCGCAGCCGGCGGCCCTGGCGGGCTGGCAGGTCCAGGCGGCGGACAGCTTCATGGGGCGCGACACGGGGAACGACCCTCAGCGGGCCTGCTCTGGGGTGGACTCCTCCAGCACCGGATTGCGCAGCACACCGATGCCTTGGATCTCCACCTCGACCGTATCGCCGCGGCGCAGCCAGCGGGGCGGATCGGCCGCCATGCCGACACCACTCGGGGTGCCGGTGAGGATCACGCTGCCGGCCGCCAGGGTGGTGCTGGCGCTCAGGAATTCGATGATCTCCGCCACCGTGAAGATCATGTCGGCGGTGCTGGCCGCCTGCACCGTTTCGCCGTTGAGGCGGGTCTCCAGAGTGAGGGCCTGGGGATCGGGGATCGTCGCGGCGGTCACCAGGCAGGGGCCCAGGGGGGCGAAGCTGTCGAAGCTCTTGCCGCGGCACCACTGGCCGCCGCCGAGCTGGGGCTGCTTCTGCCAGTCGCGGGCGCTGACGTCGTTGGCGCAGGTGTAGCCCAGCACCACCCCCAGGGCCTCGGAGCGGGGCACGTTGCGGCAGGTGCGGCCGATCACCACCGCCAGCTCCCCCTCGTAATCCACCTGGTGGCTGGCCAAGGTGGTGGGCAGGGTGATCGGCGCCTCCGGATGCTGCACCGCCCCCGGCACCTTCATGAACAGCACCGGCCAGGTGGGGATCGTGGCGCCGGTCTCGGCGGCATGGCGGCGGTAGTTGAGGCCGATGCAGAGGATGGCGCGCGGCTCCAGGGGGGCCAGGATCCTGCGGGCCGCGGCCGGCTCGCCCGTGGGCTCAAGGGCGCCGAACAGATCGCCCGCCAGGCGCTCCAGGCTGCCGTCGGGATGGCGGCAGCCGAGGTGGATGGCGCCGGCTGGATCCTCGTAGCGCACGATCTTCATGGGGGCTTCGCGGGGGGCTGAACGGAGGACCTGCCGATGGGCTGCCGGCAGGCTGGGAGGCGCCTGCGGCGAACACTCTCGCCCGGCAGCCCGTGGATGATGGGGGCACCAGCGGAACCAGGAGCACGCCGTGGTCGCCGAACCCCGTCGCCAGCGGAGCACCACCCTCCGGGGCGCCGAGCTGCTCAATGATCCGCTGCTCAACAAGGGCACCGCCTTCAGCCGGGAGGAGCGGCGGGCGCTCGGGCTGGAGGCCCTGCTGCCCTGGCAGGTGGAGACGATCGAGGCCCAGGTGGAGCGCTGCCGGCTGGCCTTCGGCGCCATGGGCAGCGACCTGGAGCGCTACGCCTATCTCCAGACCCTGAGGGAGCGGAACGTCACCCTGTTCCACCGCTTCCTCGCCGACCACATCGAGCTGGCGATGCCGATCGTATACACCCCCACGGTGGGGCAGGCGATCCAGCACTTCAGCCACACCTACCGCAGCCCCAGCCAGGGGATCTACCTAGCGGCCACTCAGCAGGAGCGGCTCGAGGAGCTGCTGGCCCAGGCCTGCGGCGGCCCCGCCGACCAGGCTCCGGACCTGCTCCTGGTCACCGACGCCCAGGGGATCCTCGGCATCGGCGACCAGGGGGTGGGGGGCATCCAGATCTGCCAGGGGAAGCTGGCGGTGTACACCCTCTGCGCCGGGCTCGATCCGGCCCGGGGCCTGCCGGTGATGCTCGACGTGGGCACCGACCGGCCCGAACTGCTGGCCGACCCCTGCTACCCCGGCCTGCGCCGGCCCCGGCTGCAGGGGGAGGCCTACACCGCCTTCCTCGACCGTTTCATTGCCGCGGTGCAGACGGTCTGCCCCGGCGCCCTGGTGCACTGGGAGGACTTCGGCGCCGCCCACGCCCGCCCCGTGCTGGAGGCCTACCGGCACCGGGTGCCGAGCTTCAACGACGACATCCAGGGCACCAGCAGCGTGGCCGCCGCGGCGATCCTGGCCGGCCTGCGGGGCCTCGGGCGGCCGCTGGCCGACCAGCAGATCGTCATCTTCGGGGCGGGCAGCGCCGGCTGCGGCATCGCCGAGCGGCTCTGGCGCCTGCTGCAGCGCCAGGGGCTTTCGGCCGCCGAGGCCGCCGACCGCCTCTGGCTGATCGACCGCGACGGACTGATTCACGCCGGGAGTCCGGGGCTTTCCGGCGGCGCCCGGCCGTTCGCCAAGGGGCCCGAGCTGCTGGCGGCCCGGTTCGGGGCGACGGCCGCGGCCGATGGGCCGGGGCCGGGCCTGCTGGCGGTGATCGAGGCGGTGCGGCCGGGGGTGCTGATCGGCACCTCCACCGCCGCCGGGGCCTTCGATCAGGCGGTGGTGGAGGCCCTCTGCGCCGACGGCGGGCGGCCGATCGTCCTGCCCCTGTCCAATCCCACCCCCCTGGCGGAGATCACCCCGGAGAACCTGCTGCGCTGGAGCCGGGGCCAGGCCCTGGTGGCCACCGGCAGCCCCTTCCCGCCGGTGGTCTGCGCCGGCAGCGCGGGCGAGCCGATCGAACGGGTGATCGGCCAGTGCAACAACTGCTTCGTGTTCCCGGGCCTGGGCTACGGCGCCGTGGCGGTGGGCGCCACCGAGGTGAGCGACGCCATGATCGATGCCAGCATCGAGGCCCTGGCCGGGGTGATCCCGGCCGCGACCGATCCCGACGCTCCGCTGATGCCACCCCTGGCAGCCGTTCAGGCGGTGTCGCGGGCGGTGGCCGAAGCGGTGGCGATCCAGGCGGTGCGGGAGGGACTGGCCCGCCGGGCCGCCACCCCCGAGGCCGCCCTCGCACGACTGGAGGCCTGCCGCTGGAGCCCCGCGTACGCCGAACTGCAGGGCTGAGGCAGCCGCTGGGGCACGGGGATCAATAAGTCCTGTGTCACCCCCTCGCGCAGGCGCCGGCCCTCGCCTTAGCACCTTGGGCACCAACCCCCCGCGCGATGGGCTTCTTCGTCCAGCTCACCGACGCCATCGCCGCCCGTCAGTCGCTGCTGGTCACCGGCCTCGATCCCAACCCGGAGATGCTGCAGGCCTGGGCCCATCGCCGCGGCATGGGTGGCCGTTCGTTTCTCTCCCAGGCCCGCCACTGGATCAAGGCGGTGGTGGAGGCCACCGCCGACCACGTCTGCGCCTACAAGCCCAGCCTCGGCTTCTACCAGGCCCTCGGCCCGGTGGGGCTGGAACTGCTGCGGGAGGTGCGGGAACTGGTGCCGCTCGACATTCCCCTGATCATCGACACCAAGCACGGGGACCTGAACAGCTCCTCGGCGCTGGCCCATTACCTGTTCCGTGAACTCGGCGCCGATGGCGTCACCCTCTCCCCCCTGGCCGGCCAGGACATCGCCGCGCCGTTCCTGCTGTATCCCGACAAGGCGGTGGTCATCACCTGCCACAGCTCCAACGCGGCCGCCAGGGTGCTGCAGCACCACCCCGACGAGAGCGATCCCCTCTACCTGCGCATCGTGCGGGAATGCCAGCTCTGGGCCACCCCCGACCAGCTGCTGCTGGAGGTGGGCACCAGTGACCCGGCGATCCTGGCCCGGGTGCGCCAGGAGGCCCCGGAACGGTTCCTGATCCTGCGCAGCCTCTGGGGCGAGGAGGATCGCCTCGACGCCCTGCTGGAGGCCGGGTTGAGTCCGGCCGCCGACGGCCTGCTGATGCCCCTGCCCCAGAACCTGCTGGTGGAGGACGACATCGCCGTGCGCGCCGCCGCCCTCAAGCAGCGGATCAGCGAGCGCCGGGACCGCTGGCTGGAGCGGCGGGCGCCGGACCAGGGCGAGGCCTGCAGCCTGTGGCTGCCGGAGCGTCGCCCGGAGGGCAGCGCCGAGGCCGGGGCCGGCGCGGACGCCGATGGCTCCGGCGATCCCCTGGCCAGCCTGATCCTCGACCTGTTTGACATCGGCTGCCTGCTGTTCGGCGACTACGTGCAGGCCTCGGGGGCCGTCTTCAACTACTACGTGGATCTGCGCCAGATCATCTCCGATCCCAACCTGTTCCACCGGGTGCTGCATGCCTACGCCGGCCAGCTCGGCGAGCTGGTCTTCGACCGCATCGCCGGCATTCCCTACGGCTCCCTGCCCACCGCCACCGGGCTGTCGCTGCAGCTGCACAAACCCCTCCTCTATCCCCGCAAGGAGGTGAAGGCCCACGGGGCCCGCCGCCTGATCGAAGGGGATTTCGAGGAGGGCGACCGGGTGGTGGTGGTGGACGACATCCTGATCACCGGCAACAGCGTGCTCGAGGGCATCGCCAAGCTGGAAAGCTCCGGCCTGGAGGTGGAGGACGTGGTGGTGTTCATCGACCACGGCGGCCGGGCCGACACCAGCGCCCGCGAGCGGCTGACCCGGGCGGGCTACCGCTGCCACGCCGTGCTCGACATCGCCCGCATCACCGCGGTGCTGCACGCTGCCGGGCGGCTCAGCGATGACCAGGCCGCCACCCTGGGCCATGCCCCAGCGACCCTGGCGCCGGACGTCGAGGGGATACTGGCCAGCTCGTAGAGTGGAGCAGCATCCCTGCAAAACCCGGGTGCCCCCTTCCGCCATGCCCCAGGTCCAGGGTCAGCCCCCCACGATCGGAGAGCTGGAGGCGAAATATTCCCTTTACTGCAAGGCGATGCGGCTCCTGCTGAAGGAGGGCCGCACGATGGAGGCGATTCAGAAGACGGTCTGCTGGAGCCGCCTGGAGCAGCTCCATATCTGCCTTCCCAGCCGCTACAAATCCCCGGATTACCTCTATGCCGTGCTGAAACGCGACCTGCGCTGATCGCGGGCCGGAGGCCGCCCCTGCCAGGATCGGGCGGCGATCAGGGTCGGTGCCCACCCAGGCGTTTCCGTGAAGTCGATCTCCGACCCCTTCCTGCGCCGGCCGGTGCTGACGCTGGTGGTCAGCCTGCTCATCCTGCTGGGGGGCCTGGTGAGCCTGCCGGTGCTGCAGGTGGAGAACCTGCCACCGATCGCGCCAGGGCGGGTCACCGTGCGGGCCAGCTATCCCGGGGCCGGACCGGAGGTGGTCGAGCAGGGCGTCACCGCCCTGCTGGAGAAGCAGTTCAACGGGCTTGAACGCCTCGACACGATCCGCTCCACCAGCTCCGCCAACGGCAGCACGATCACCCTGGGCTTCGAGGGCGGCAACCCCGAGCTCAACCAGATCAACACCCAGAACGAAGCCGCCGTGGTGGCGCGCCAGCTTCCGGCGCCGGTGGCCCGCTTCGGGGTGCAGGTGCGCCGCAGCTCCGATGATCTGCTGATGGTGCTGAGCTTCAGCGCCAGCCGCGGCACCTATGCCGACACCTTCCTCACCGGCTGGGTGGATCAGGTGGTGCGCGACCGGCTGCGGCGGGTGCCCGGCGTCGGTGACGTCAATCTCTTCGGCGGCAGCAGCCTGGCCTTCCGGCTGTGGCTGGACCCGGACCGGCTCCAGTCCCGCAACCTGACGATCGCCGAGGTGCGCCAGGCCCTGCAGCAGCAGAACGTGCTGGCGGCCCTGGGACAGACGGGAGAAGCCCCCGTCCCGGCGGACCAGGTGACCACCCTGCCGCTGCGGATGGAGGGACGCCTGCGGACGCCCCAGGAGTTCGAGCAGCTGGTGGTGGCCCGCACCGGCGACGGCGGCGTCACCCTGCTCAAGGACGTGGGCCGGGTGGAGCTCGGCAGCGAGACCTACGACACCATCGCCACCAACCTGGACGGCAACACGGCCGTGGCGATGGGCATCTTCCAGCGCGACGGCAGCAACGCCCTCGAGGTGCGGCAGGGCGTCGAGATGGCCCTGGACGCCCTGGCCCCCCGCTTCCCGCCGGGGGTGGCCATGGAGGTGATCGTCGATGAGGCCGAGAACGTGCGCGCCAGCATCGATGGCGCCGTAGAGGCCCTGAGGGACGCGGTGCTGCTGGTGTTCCTGGTGCTGCTGCTGGGTCTGGGCAACAGCCGCCTGGCCCTGATCACCGCCGGCGCCGTGCCGGTGGCCCTGATCGGCTCGTTCAGCGTGCTGAAGCTCACCGGCAGCTCGATCAACACCCTCACCCTGTTCGGCATGGTGCTGGCCTCCGGGCTGGTGGTCGATGACGCCATCGTGGTGAGTGAGGACATCGGCCGGCGGATCGAGAACGGTCGCCCCCCCCTGCAGGCGGCGCGCGAAGCGATGGCGGAGCTCGGCAGTGCGGTGGTCGCCACCTCGGTGGTGCTGGTGGTGGTGTTCCTGCCGGTGCTGACCATGGAGGGGAGCGTGGGCCGGCTGTACGCCCCGATCGCCATCGCCATCAGCAGCGCGGTGGTCTTCTCCACCATCAACGCCCTCAGCTTCACCCCGGTGGCCGCCAGCCGCCTGCTCCACGCCGAGCGGCGGGAACCGGCCTGGCTGCGGCGCTGGATCGACCCTCCCCGGCGGGCCCTGGAATCCCTCGAAGCCCCCTACGGCCACCTCCTGGAGGGGGTCTTGGCCCGGCGTCGGCTCGTGGTGGCGCTGCTGCTGGCGGGGCTCCTGCTCACCGTTCTCACCCTGCGCCAGTTCCCCACCGCCTTCATTCCCCAGGAGGACACCGGCCAGTTGCGCGGGGTGGTGATCCTGCCGGAGGGCTCGGCCCTGCCCCAGACCCAGAAGGTGCTGGAGCAGGTGCGGCTCCTCGCCGGCAAGGAACCGGCGATCCGGAGCGCCAACTTCTATGCGGGCCGCTCCTTCGGCGACAGCAGCCCCAACAAGGGGCAGTTCTTCCTGCGGCTGCGCCCCATCAAGGAGCGCCCCGAGGCCGACCAGAGCAGCGTGGCCGTGGCGGAACGGATGAACGCCCTCCTCGGCAAGGGCATCCGCGATGCCGTGGTCCAGCTCAGCGAGGCCCCGAGCGTGCGCGGCTTCAGCAGCGAAGGGGGCCTGGAGCTCGAACTGCTCGACACCAGCGGCGGCCTGCTCAGCCTGGCCGCCTTCGAGCAGGAGGCCCGCTCCTTCATCGCCGACGCCCAGGCCAGCGAGGTCCAGGGCCGGCCGGCCTTCCAGCGGGTGTCGACCCGCTTCAGCGCCGGGGCCCCCCAGCTGACCCTGGTGCCCGACCGGCTGCGCATGGCCTCCCTGGGGGTGGATCTGTCGGCCGTGGTCGACACCCTGGGGGCCAGCTTCGGCAGTGATTACGTCAACGACACCTTTGAGGGCGACCAGGTCCGCAAGGTGATCGTCCAGCTGGACGGCCGCTCCCGCTCCGGTCCCGAGGACGTGCTGGCCCTGCAGGTGCGCAACCGGGAGGGGCGGCTGATCCCCCTGGCCGAGGTGGTGCAGGTGGAGCAGGGGGCCGGCCCGACCACGATCAACCACACCCGCCTGGTGCGCTCGATCAGCATCCGGGCCCTGCCGCGGCGCGGTGTCAGCAGCGGCCAGGCCATGGCCCTGCTCGAGCAGGTGCACCGCAGCCGCGCCTCCGACGCCGTGGATCTCGAATGGGCCGGGCTGGCCCGGGAGGAAGCCCGCGCCGGTGGCGGCAACGTGCGGGTCTTCGCCCTGGGGATCCTGGTGATGGCCCTGGTGCTGGCGGCCCTCTACGAAAACTTCATCGATCCGCTGATCATCCTGGTCACCGTGCCCCTGGCCATGCTGGGGGCGGTGCTGGGGCTGAGCCTGCGGGGCCTGCCCCTGGACGTCTACGGCCAGATGGGTCTGCTGGTGCTCTCCAGCCTGGCGGCCAAGAACGGCATCCTGATCGTCGAGTTCGCCAACCAACGGCTCCGGGCCGGCCTGCCCCTGGAGGAGGCGATCCAGGGCGCCGCCGTCGCCCGTCTGCGGCCGATCCTGCTGACGACGATCTCGTCACTGGCGGGCTGCATCCCGCTGCTGTTTCCCTTCGGAGCGGGGGCCGCCAGCCGTCTGAGCATCGGCACGGTGGTGTTCAGCGGCCAGCTGGTCTCCACCGTTCTCAGCCTGGCAGTGGTGCCCGCCGTCTACCGGATCGTCAAGGGCTGGGAACTGCGCGGGCGGCTGGGGCGGCAGCGGTTGCAACCCGTGGACACCCTGCCCGACGGGCCGGCCCCGGACGCCTGAGCCAGGCCGCGATCGCCACCGGGCGGTGCCACTGGCCGTCAGGGATCCGGCCGCCAGGCCCCATCCACGAACCGCTCCGGTTTCAGCCCCTGCTGGCGCAGCAGGGCGATCAGCCCCTGATCCCCCAGCAGGTGCATCAGCCCCACCACCACCAGGGTGTCGTCGGGGCGCTGCAGGAACCCCCGCACGGGATCCACCCAGGCCGCGTTGCGCCGGACCACCAGGCGCTGGAAGAGATCGGGCCGCTGACGGTAGTCGCCGAGCAGGAGGGCCTCGAGACGGGGCAGGTCACCGGCCCGCCAGGCCCCCTCGAGGGCGTCCAGCCGGGGCCCGACCCCATCCAGTTCCTTCAGGGTGACCTCCAGCAGCTGCACCTGGTCGGTCCGGGGCAGCCCGTCGAACAGCTCGAACTGCTGGGCCGGGGTCTCCAGGCCATCGATGGGCTTGCGGTCGGCGGCGGCCCTGGCCTGGAGCTGGCCCTCCACCCCGCTATCGGGGGAATACCCCCGTTGCAGGAACTCGGTTGAGGCCAGCAGCAGGGCCACGGCCCAGGGCTCGAAACGATCGATCGCCGCCTCGGGCAGACCCAGGCCCGCCAGGCGTGGCTGGAGGGTCCGCCAGGTGGCCGCCGGCAGACCCTCGCGCAGGGAGCGGCCGTCGGGATCGAGGGCCCGCGCCACCAGCTCCCCGGCCAGGGACGCCGGGCTGATGGCGTCCATGTCGAGCTCCATCGCCAGCCGCTCCGCCTCGACGTAGGCCAGGCCATAGGACGGGGGGAGGCCGGCCCGGTCGCGTCGCAGCTGGTGTAGGGATCCGGCGATGAACACGCTGCCGGCCCCGTCCCGCACCCGCCAGAGGGTGCCGACCTCAGCAGCCGCTGGAACAGCCGCCGCCGCTGGAACGGCCACCAGCAGCAGGGCCAGCACGGCCAGGGGGCGGCGCAGCGCCGGCGCGGGCATGGGCTGCGGCATCAACAACGTCCTGCGGACGCTAGCGAGGGCGCTACGCGGCTCCCCAAGCTGATCATGCTGATCCTGGCCCCCGCAGCCGGTCCGTGCTTCTCGCCGCCTCCCAGCCGATCTGGTCGCTGCCGCTGGAAGAGGTCCACCAGGCCCTGCAGACCACACCGGAGGGCCTCGGCAGCGCGGAGGCCGAACAGCGCCTGGCCCACTTCGGACCCAACCGCCTCCCTCCCGCCCGGCGCCGGCCCCTGGCCCTGCGCTTCCTGGACCAGATGGTCCACTTCATGGCCCTGCTGCTGTGGATCGCCGGAGCCCTGGCCTTCGCCGCCGGCACCCCCCAGCTGGGCTGGGCCATCTGGGCGGTGGTCCTGATCAATGGCGTCTTCTCCTTCTGGCAGGAGTTCCAGGCCGAGCGCACCCTGGCCGCCCTCACCCGCGCCCTGCCCAGCCAGGTGCAGGTGTGGCGCGATGGCCAGCTGGGCCTCCTGCCGGCGGAACAGCTGGTGGCCGGAGACCGGCTTCGGCTCGAGGAGGGGGATCGGGTCCCGGCCGACTGTCGGGTGAGCACGGCCCACGCGCTCTATCTCGATCTCTCGATCCTGACCGGCGAATCCCTGCCGGTGGCGCGCCGGAGCGGGCCCATCGAAGGCAGCCAGCGGCAGGCGAAGGTCAGCACCAGTGAGCGGGCCAACCTGGTGATGGCCGGCAGCACCGTGGCCTCGGGGCGGGGCGAGGCGTTCGTCTATGCCACCGGCGCTGAGACGGAGTTCGGCCAGGTGGCCCGTCTGGCGGCCGGCACCACCCGCGGCGCCAGCACCCTGGAGGTGCAGGTCAGCCGGATCGTGCAGACGATCTGCACCATCGCCGTGACCATGGGCGTGCTGGCCTTCGGCCTCAGCGTCCTGCTGGTCGGGATGGCCCCGCTGGAGAGCGTGGTGTTCGCCACGGGGATCATCGTGGCCAACGTTCCCGAAGGGCTGCTGCCCACCGTCACCCTGGCCCTGGCCATGGCGGTGCAGCGCATGGCGAGCCGCCAGGCCCTGGTCCGCCGCCTCTCGGCGGTGGAGGCCCTGGGGTCGGTGAGTGTGATCTGCTCCGACAAGACGGGCACGCTCACCGGAAACCGCATGGCGGTGGAAAGCACCTGGCTGCCGTTGCCCGCCGAGGGGCTGGAGCGGCTGCTGCTGCGGGCCGCCTCCCTGTGCTCCAACGCCCGCCTCGAGGCGGCGGTGGCTGGGGCTGGTGGAGCCGCCGCACCGCGGCTGGGGGTGGGGGATCCCACCGAAACGGCGATGCTGGTGGCCGCCGCGGAAGCCGGGCTGGTGCCGGAGGCGTTGCCGGGCCGGCATCCACGGCGGCGGGAGATTCCCTTTGATTCCCTGCGCCGCCGCATGACCGTGCTGGTGGACTGGAGCGACCATGCCGACGATCTGCCGATCGTCTCGGGGGGCTCCCTGCTGATCACCAAGGGGGCCCCTCTGGAGGTTCTGGCCCACTGCACCAGCTGGCTGTCCTCCAGTGGCGACGCCCCCTTGCCCGCCGAGCTGCGCCAGCAGGTGGTGGCCGCCAACGATGGGCTGGCCGCCAGGGGCTTCCGCGTCATCGCCGTGGCGCTCCGCCGTGGCGACGGGGGCTGCGGCGACGCTCCGGCGGAGACCCTGGAGAGCGGCCAGATGTTCCTCGGCCTGCTGGGTCTCTACGACCCACCACGGCCGGAGGTGCCGGACGCGATTCGGCAGTGCCGTGACGCCGGCATCAAGGTGACGATGGTCACGGGCGACTACGGCCTCACGGCCCAGGCGATCGCCCAGCAGATCGGCCTGCTCGACCCCCCCAGCTCCCCGAGCCGGTCGACGGCGCAGCAGCGGGCCAGCGCCGATCCGGTGCGGGTGATCGAGGGCTCCACCCTGGCCCAGATCAGCGACGTGCAGCTGCGCCAGTTGCTCAAGTACCGCCGCCGGCTGGTGTTCGCCCGCATGGCACCGGAGCAGAAACTGCGCCTGGTGCAGGCTTACCGCGCCCTCGGCGAGGTGGTGGCCGTCACCGGCGACGGCGTCAACGATGCCCCGGCCCTGCGCGCCGCCGATGTGGGCCTGGCGATGGGGATCAGCGGCACGGATGTGGCCCGTGAGGCCGCCGACATCGTGCTGCTCGACGACAACTTCGCCACGATCGTGGAGGCCGTCCGCTACGGCCGCTCGGTGGTGACCAACATCGGCCGCTTCATCACCTACGTGCTGGCCTCGAACGTGCCGGAGGTGCTGCCCTTCCTGGCGATGGTGATCGCCGGAATTCCCGCCGCCCTCACGGTGCTCCAGATCCTGGCCGTCGACCTGGGCACCGACCTGCTGCCGGCCCTGGGCCTGGGGGCCGACCCCCCCGAGCCAGGGGTGATGCGCCTGGCCCCGCGCCCCAGGGGCCTGCCGCTGCTCAACCGGGCCGTGATGGTGCGCGCCTATCTGGTGCTGGGGCTGGTGGAGGGCCTGGTGGCCATGGCGGGCTATCTGCTGACCTGGCGGGCCAACGGCGTCGGCTGGAGCCAGCTGCGGGTCCTGGCCCCCCAGCTGCTGCATCACACGGCTGACGCCGGCGTGGTGGCGATCCAGCAGCAGGCCACCACCGTCACCTTCTGTCTGATCGTGGCCGGCCAGATGGGCACCCTGCTGGCCTGCCGCAGTGAACGCCGACCCGCCTGGGCCATGCTGGGCATCCCCAACCCCTTGCTCTGGCTGGGCCTGGTCAGCGAGCCGCTGCTGGCCAGTGCCCTGGTGCTGCTGGCTCCGGTGGCGGCGGTGTTCGGGATGCGGCCATTCCCGATGGCCTGGCTGGGGCCGATGGCCCTGGCTCCGCTGCTGGTGATCCTGGTGGATGCCCTCGACAAACGCTGGCGACACGCTGGCCAGCTGCCGCGAGGCTTCAGCAGATCCGCGGCAGCAGTTCCCCGCTGAGGGGCACCAGCACCCGCTCGCTGCCGTAGGGGGTGCGCAGCAGCACCCGGCCCCGGGGACGGCCGGCTCCGGGACCTGCCGCCGCCACCCGGCCGACCCAGGCCCCACCGGCCGGCGCCAGCACCTCCAGGGCCCGCTGCCGATCGGCCTCGGGCACCACCGCCAGGAAGCGGCCCTCGTTGGCCAGGTGCAGCGGGTCGAAGCCCAGCAGCTCACAGGTGCGTCGCACCGGCTCCGCCACCGGGATGCGCTCCTCCTCGATCTGCAGCGCCAGGGCGTTGGGGGCCGCCAGTTCCTGCAGGGCGCTGGCCAGGCCGCCCCGGGTGAGATCCCGCAGGCAGTGGAGCCGCACCCCGGCGGCCAGCAGCGCCTCCACCGCCGGCCACAGGGGCATGCAGTCCGTGGCCAGGGGGGGCTGCAGGTCCAGGCCATGGCGGGCGGCCAGGATCGCCACCCCGTGGCGGCCCAGGTCGCCGCTCACCAGCAGCTGGTCCCCTGGGACAATCGCCAGCGGATCGATGGGATCGTCCACCACCAGCAGCCCGATGCCGCTGGTGTTGAGGAAGGCCCCGTCCCCCTTGCCCCGCTCCACCACCTTGGTGTCGCCGGTGACGATGGTCACCCCGCAGCACCGGGCCGCCTCCACCATCGAGCTGACGATCCGGCGCAGCAGGGCCAGCTCCAGCCCCTCCTCCAAGATCAGGCCCAGGCTCAGCACCAGAGGCCTGGCGCCGGCCATGGCCAGGTCGTTGGCGGTGCCCGTCACCGCCAGGCTGCCGATGTCGCCCCCCTCGAACTCCAGGGGCTGCACCACGTAACTGTCGGTGGTGAAGGCGAGCCGGCCGTGGGGCAGGGACAGGCGGGCGGCATCGTGCAGGGCCTGGGCGGGGTCGGCGTAGAGGCGGCGCAGCTCAGCGTCGATCAGCTGCTGCATCAGGGTGCCGCCACCGCCGTGGGCCAGCTGGATGCGGGGGGTGGCGGGCGGGGCCGGCTCAGCCACGGCGGCCGTAACGGTGGTAGGCGGCGCAGGCCCCCTCCGAGGACACCATCGGTGCCCCCAGCGGATGCTCGGGGGTGCAGGTGGTCCCGAAGGCCGGGCAGTCCATGGGACGGGCGCGCCCCTGCAGGATGGCGCCGCTGATGCAGACGCCCTGCGCCTCCACCCCGGCCTCGGGCCCTCCGGGCAGGTCGGGGAAGCGGGCCCCGGCCTCCAGGTTGCGGAAAGGCGCCCTCAGCCCCAGGCCGCCACCCGGAATCACGCCGAAGCCCCGCCAGGGCCGGTTCACCGGCTCGAACACCGACTCCAGCAGGGCACGGGCGGCCGGGTTGCCCTGCTGGCGCACCACCCGGCCGTAGGCATTGGCCACCCGGGCCTCGCCCCGCTCCAGCTGCCGCACGCAGGCCACCAGGCCCCGCATCAGATCCAGGGGCTCGAAGCCGCTCACCACCACCGGCACCCGGTGCCGATCCGCCAGGTCCTCCAGTTCCGCGGTGCCCATCACGGCACAGACGTGCCCGGCCGCCAGGAACCCCTGCACCTGGTTGCCGTCGGCCGTGAGGATCGCCGCCATGGCAGGGGGCACCCGCACGTGGGCCGCCAGCAGGGAGAGGTTGGCCGCTCCGGCGGCCGTCGCCTGACGCACCAGCAGGGCCGTGGCCGGGGCCGTGGTCTCGAAACCCACCGCGAGGAACACCACCTGGCGATCCGGATGGCGCCGGGCCAGGGCGAGGGCCTCCAGGGGGGAGGTGAGCAGGCGCACGTCGCCCCCCTCGGCCCGCACCCCCAGCAGATCCCCCGGTCCGCCGTCGGCGTCACTGCCCGGCACCCGCAGCATGTCGCCGTAGGAGCAGAGGATCACCTCGGGCCGGCGGGCCAGGGCCCGGGCGGCATCGATCGTGGCGGCGGGAGTGACGCAGACCGGGCAGCCGGGGCCGTGGATCAGCCGCAGTCCGGGAGGCAGCAGCTGATCGAGCCCCCAGCGCACGATGGCGTGGGTCTGGCCGCCGCACACCTCCATCAGGGTCCAGGGTCGGGTGGTGATCGCGGCCAGCTCCGCCGCCAGCTCCCGCACGGCGGCCACCTCCGCCGTCGCCGCCAGCGGAGCACTCACCAGGGCCCCGGCGCCGCCGCGGCATCGGCGGGCAGGAAGGTCTGGACGGCGCGCATGTACTGGGAGCGCTCGTATTCGCTCGGATCGGGGCAGCGCTGCTGGCTCATGCAGCCGATCAGCTCCCGGGCCGTGGCGTGCTCATGCTCCAGCAGCCACTGGCTGAGCTCCTCCTCCAGCCCCGTGAGGCGGCCCGGACCGTGGCGCAGCAGGGCGGCCACCACCTGGGTGATGGCGGCGCCGGCCATCAGCAGGCGCACCACGTCGGTGCCGCGGTGCACGCCGCCGGTGGCCGCCAGATCCAGCGGGTGGCGGCCGTGCAGCAGGGCGATCCAGCGCAGGGGCAGCCGCAGGTCGTGGGGGGTGGACAGCAGCAGGTTGGGTCGCACCTCCAGTTCCTCGATGTCGATGTCGGGCTGGTAGAAGCGGTTGAACAGCACCAGGCCATCGGCCCCGACGGCGGCCAGCCGCTTGGCCATGGCACCGAAGTTGGTGAAGAAGGGGCTGAGCTTCACCGCCAGGGGCAGGGTCACCTCGGCGCGCACCTCGGCGACGATCTCCAGCACCTGGTTCTCGATCGCCGCACTGGAGAGGTCCGGATCGGTGGGGACGGCATAGATGTTCAGCTCCAGGGCGCTGGCGCCGGCCGACTCCATCCGCCGCGCCGCCTGCACCCACTGGCCGGGATGGGCGCCATTGAGGCTGGCGATCACCGGCACCGCCAGCCGGGAGCGGGCCTGCTCCAGGTGGCGCAGGTAGAGGTCGTGGCCCACGTGGAAGATCGAGGGCTCGGGGAAGTAGCTGAGCGCCTCCCCGTAGCTGTCGGCGCCCTGCAGGGTGACCCGGTGCAGCTCCAGCTGGTCGCGCTCGATCTGCTCCTCGAACAGGGAATGCAGCACCACGGCGGCGGCGCCGGCCTCCTCCAGCCGCAGCAGCTGGTCGATGTCCTCGCTGAGGGGGGCCGCAGCCCCCACCACCAGGGGGCTGCGCAGCTCCAGGCCCAGGTAGGTGACGGACAGATCGGGGCGGGTCATGCCGGTGCCTCCCTCGGGGATGGGGCCGGGGTGCCGGCGAGGGCCTGATACATGGCCCAACGTCGGGTCACCTCCAGTTCGGCCTGGCGCGCCAGGGCCCGGGCCCGCTCCGGCTGGCTGAAGGAGAGCATCCGGAAGCGGTTTTCCGTGGCCATCGCCTCCGCCAGGGGCCGCTTCTGACCCCGGCTGTCGATCTGCAGCGGGTGCTCCCCCCGCTCGGTGCGGCGCGGGTCGTAGCGGTAGAGCAGCCAGCGGCCGGAGTCCACCGCCGCCTTCTGCTGCTCCATGCCCCGGGCCATGTCGATGCCGTGGGCGATGCAGTGGGAGTAGGCCAGGATCAGCGACGGCCCCGGATAGCTCTCCGCCTCCAGGAATGCCCGCACCGTGTGCTCGTCGCGGGCCCCCATGGCCACACTGGCCACGTAGACCGAGCCGTAGCTCATCATCATCAGGCCGAGATCCTTCTTGGGGGCGGCCTTGCCGCCGGCGGCGTACTTGGCCACCGCCGCCCGGGGCGTGGCCTTCGACATCTGGCCGCCGGTGTTGGAGTACACCTCGGTGTCCAGCACCAGGGCGTTGACGTCCCGGCCGCTGGCCAGCACGTGGTCGAGGCCACCGAAGCCGATGTCATAGGCCCAGCCGTCGCCCCCCACCAGCCAGACGCTCTTCTTGACGAGGGAATCGGCCAGATCCAGCAGGCGGGCCGCCTGGGCATCACGGGGGCTGAGGGGCGCCCCGGGGGCCTCACCCGCCGCGGCCCACAGCAGGCGCTTGAGCTCCTCCACCCGCTGGCGCTGGGCGACGATGCCGGCCTCGTCGTGCTGGTCGCCGTCGCGGATCGCCGCCACCAGGGCGCCGGGAAGCAGGGGGTCGGCCCGCTCCGGCGCCGGCCCCAGCCGCTCCAGCAGCTCGAGGGCCATCTGGCGCTGCTGGTCGATCGCCACCCGCATGCCCAGGCCGAACTCGGCGTTGTCCTCGAACAGGGAATTGCTCCAGGCCGGGCCACGCCCCTCGGCGTTGGTGCTCCAGGGGGTGGTGGGCAGGTTGCCGCCGTAGATGGAGGAGCAGCCCGTGGCGTTGGCCACCAGCATGCGGTCGCCGAACAGCTGGCTGGCCAGCTTCAGGTAGGGCGTTTCGCCGCAGCCGCCGCAGGCGCCGGAGAACTCGAACAGGGGCTGCTGCAGTTGCTGCTGGCCGATCTTGTGCAGGTTGAGGTCGCCGCGGGCCATCTCCGGCAGCCCCAGGAAATAGTCCCAGTGGCCCCGGGCCAGCTCCCGCAGGGGACGCTGGGGGGCCATGTTGATCGCCTTGCGCTTCGGCTCGGTGCGGTCGCGGGCCGGGCAGACCTCCACGCAGAGGGCGCAGCCGGTGCAGTCCTCGACGGCCACCTGGATCGTGAAGCTGCGGCCCTTGAAGTCGGGGTCACGGGCCGGGGCCTGGCGGAAGCCCTCCGGGGCGCCTGCCAGGGCCGCCGGCGCCACCGCCTTGGCCCGGATCACCGCATGGGGGCAGACCATGACGCACTTGCCGCACTGCACGCAGAGATCGCTCTCCCACACCGGCACCGTTTCGGCGATGTTGCGCTTCTCCCACTGGGCCGTGCCGGTGGGCCAGGTGCCGTCGCAGGGCAGGGCGCTCACGGGCAGGGCATCGCCGCGCCGCTCCAGCAGGGGGGCGATCACCTCCCGCACGAACAGTGGGGCGTCAGCGAGCCGGTCGGCCACCGGGGCCGGTGGCGGGAGGTCGTCCTCGGCCGGCAGCTGGCGCCAGTCGAGCGGCTGCAGGTTGTCGAGGGTGGCGTCGAGGGCGCGCAGGTTCATGGCCACCACCGCCTCCCCCTTGCGGCCGTAGGTCTTGCGCAGGGAGGCGCGGATCTGCTCGATCGCCTCCTGGCGCGGCAGCACGCCGCTGACGGCGAAGAAGCAGGCCTGCATCACCGTGTTGATGTGGTTCCCCATGCCGGCCTCCCGCGCCACCCGGTAGGCGTTGATCAGCCACACCGACAGGCCCTGCTCCCGGATGCCGCAGCGCAGCGCGGCCGGCATGCGCCGCCAGCTCTCCTCGATCGGGAAGGGGCTGTTGAGCAGCAGCACCCCACCAGCGTCCAGGCCCGCCAGCAGGTCGAAGCGGTCGACGAAATCCCACTGGTGGCAGGCCACCAGGGTGGGACGCTCGATCAGGTAGGGGGCGCGGATCGGTCGGGGGCCGAAGCGCAGGTGCGACACCGTGACCGACCCGGATTTCTTGGAGTCGTAGACGAAATAGGCCTGGGCAAACAGGTCGGTCTGCTCGCCGATGATCTTGATCGTGGCCTTGTTGCCCCCGACGGTGCCGTCCGAGCCCAGGCCGTAGAACACGGCCCGGACCTGGTCGGGCCCATCCACGTGAAAGTCCGTCGCGACGGGCAGCGAGCGATGGGTGACGTCGTCGTCAATGCCGACCGTGAAGTGGTTGCGGGGCTGGCTCAGCAGCAGGTTGTCGAACACCGCCTTCACCATCGCCGGGGTGAACTCCTTGGAGGAGAGGCCGTAGCGGCCCCCCACCACCTGGGGCAGGGGACGATCGCCGTGGCAGGGGCGCCACTCCTCGCTGAGGGCGGCCACTGCATCGAGGTAGAGGGGTTCACCGCCGGCCCCCGGCTCCTTGCAGCGGTCGAGCACCGCCAGAGCCCGCACCGTCGGCGGCAGGGCCGCCGCGAACAGGCTCGCCACGAAGGGCCGGAACAGGCGCACCTTGAGCACCCCCACCCGCTGGCCGGCGGCGTTCAGGGCCAGGGCGGTCTCCTCGGCGGTCTCGCAGCCGGAGCCCATCAGCACCACCACCCGCTCGGCGTCGGCGGCCCCCACATATTCGTAGGGCCCGTAGCGGCGTCCGGTGAGGCCGGCGAAGCACTCCATCGCCTCCACCAGGTGGCCGGGGAGGGCGTCGTAGAAACGGTTCACCGACTCCCGCGCCTGGAAGTAGACGTCCGGGTTCTGGGCCGTGCCCCGCAGCACCGGATGGTCCGGGGACAGGGCCCGCTGGCGGTGGGCGGCCACCGCCTCCATCGGCATCAGGGCGTGGAGCACGTCGTCGGCGATGGGCTCGATCTTCTGGATCTCGTGGGAGGTGCGGAAGCCGTCGAACATGTGCAGGACCGGCAGCCGCCCCAGCAGGCTCGCCCGGGTGGCGATGGCGGCGAAGTCGCCGGCCTCCTGGACCGAAGCGGAGCAGAGGATGACGCAGCCCGTGCCGCGGCAGGCCATGACGTCGCTGTGGTCGCCGAAGATCGAAAGGCCCTGGGCCGCCAGGGAGCGGGCCGCCACGTGCAGCACGGCGGGGGTGAGCTCGCCGGCCAGCTTGTAGAGGTTGGGCACCATCAGCAGCAGCCCCTGGGAGGCCGTGAAGGTGGTGGTCAGCACCCCCGCCTGCAGGGCCCCGTGGACGGTGCCAGCGGCGCCGGCCTCGCTCTGCAGCTCCACCACCGCCGGCACCGTTCCCCAGAGGTTGGGGCGGCCTTCGGTGCTCCAGGCGTCGGCCCACTCCCCCATCGGCGAGGCGGGGGTGATCGGGTAGATGGCGATCGCCTCGTTGAGGCGGTAGGCCACCAGGGCCACGGCCTCGTTGCCGTCGACGGTGATGGTCATGGGGGGTCGTCCTCAACGAGGCTGAGGGCCAGGCCCACGTGCACCAGCACCCGATCGCCGACCGCCGCCTCGGGCAGACAGGCCAGGCTCACCTGCTGGCGCACCCCCCCGAAATCCACCTCGGCCATGCGCCAGAGCCTGTCGTTGTCGTCGTCGGAGGCGGCCCCGGTGGGCTCAGGCACTCCCGGCGGCGGCTGGACCCGGATCGAGAGGATGCGAGCCGGCACGGCCAGGCACATGGGGTGGGTTCGGCTCGGGGGCACTCCACCCGGTTGTAGGCGCGCCGGCCGGATCTGCCCACGGACCGCCCACCGCCCAGACCTGCCCCAGGGCGAGCCCGCCGTCGCTGCAGGGCACGACCTCCGGCCAGAACGGCCGCAGGCCCCGTGCCCGCAGCGCCGTGATCGCCGCCTCCAGCAACAGCCGGTTCTGGAAACAGCCCCCCGCCAGGGCCACCGGCACCCCACCACGGCCGGCCGTGGCGAGGGCGGCCGTTTCAGCCAGGGCCTCCGCCAGGGATTGGTGGAACCGGGCGGCGCAGAGGGCCGGCGAGGTACCGGCGGCGATCGCCGCCAGCAGGGCGTCCAGCAGCGGTTCCCAGTCAAGCCAGCCCAGGCTCGGCCCACCGGCCGCGCCGACCCCCTTGACGGCGTCGGGTGGCACCAGGGGAAGGGACCAGCGCCCAGGCTGCGGGGGTGCGGCGGCGGCGGCCCCCTCCAGGCGCAGACCCCCCTCGCCCTCGTAGCTCTGCACCTGCACCAGGCCCAGCAGGGAGGCGACCGCATCGAACAGCCGGCCCATGCTGGTGGTCAGGGGGCAGTTGCAGCCGCTGGCGATGGCCTGCAGCAGCAGGCGGCGCTCACCGGCCGCGAAGGCGGCCAGGCTGTGGCGGGCGCCGGGGTGCCCCAGGGCCCGGGACCCGGCGGCGGCCAGGAGCCCCAGGGCCGCCCGGCGGGGTTCCGCCATGGCCCGCTCTCCGCCCGGCAGGGGGAAGGGCCGCAGGGCCACCAGTCGCTCGCAGGATGGATCGCCGGGCCCGCCCAGCAGCAGCAGCTCACCGCCCCAGAGCTCGGGACCGCCATCGGCGGCAGGGGCAGGGGCGTAGCCGAGCCCATCCCAGGTGACGGCCAACAGCGGAAACGACAGTCCGTGCTCGGCCAGCACGGCCAGGCCGTGGGCCCGGTGGTGCTGCACCGTTCGCCGCGGCCACGGCTGATCGGCGGCGAGCTGGTGGCTGAGGTAACCGGGGTGGGCATCGCAGGCGATCCGGGTCAGCCGCCCGCCCCAGCGCCGCTCGATCGCCACCAGACCGTCGGCCAGCCGCGACAGCAGGCGGCCCTCGGCCAGGTCCCCCAGGTGGGGGGCCAGCCACAGCCGCCCGTCCAGCGCCAGGGCCGGCGCACTCTTGAGATCCCCCCCAAGGGCCACCACACCATCGGGTGCCGCACCAGGACCCCCAGCCAGCACCAGGGGCTCCGGGGCATAACCCCGGGCCCGGCGCAACAGGGCAGGCCGGCCATCGATCAGCTGCAGCACCGAATCGTCCAGGGGCCGGGCGATGGCGCGGTCGTGCACCAGGAAGACATCGGCGATGGGGCCGCCGGCCCCGCCCCCCAGCCGCCCCACCGCTTCGGCGGGATCGATGCAGAGCGGCTCACCGCTGGGGTTGCCGCTGGTGGCCACCAGGGGCCCGCCGAAGGCACGCGCCAGCAGGTGGTGCAACGGCGACGCCGGCAGCATCGCCCCCAGGGAGGGGCTGCCTGTAGCCACCCCCGGCAGGGCGTCGGTGGCGGCCAGGCGGCGCCGCAGCAGCACGATCGGGGCGGCGGGATCCGCCAGGGCCCGCCGCTCGGCGGCGTCGATGGCGCAGAAGGGGGCCAGGGCTTCGGCCTCGGCCACCAGCAGGGCGAAGGGCTTGGCGGGCCGTCGCTTGCGCCGCCGCAGCCGGGCCACCGCCGCGGCGTTGGTGGCATCCACCAGCAGCTGGAAACCGCCCACGCCCTGCAGGGCCAGGACCTTCCCTGCCGCCAGCAGATCGCAGCAGGACCGGAGCAAGGCGGCGGGGCTGGCGTCGTCGCCGGCAGCGGAGCCCCCCAGGGGCGCCCCGGAGCCATCGAGGAGCGCCAGCCGCGGCCCGCACGCCGGGCAGGCGATGGTCTCGGCGTGGAAGCGGCGATCGGCGGGATCCTCGAACTCCCGGCGGCAGGTCGGGCACAGGGCGAACGGTGCCAGGGTCGTATGGGCCCGGGCCCAGGGCTCGGCGGTGGCGATGCTGAAGCGGGGGCCGCAGTCGCAGCAGCTGATGAAGGGATAGCCGAAACGGCGATCGGCGGGATCGGCCAGTTCGGCCAGGCAGGCACTGCAGGGGGCCCGATCGGCCACCAGCGACGACGCGAACAGGTCGATGCCGAGCGGCTCGGCCTGGCCGGTCACGATCCGCACCCCCGCCTGGAAGGGACCCGCCGCGGGGGCGGCGGCCACCGACCAGACGGGATCCAACGGCTCCAGCCGGGCCCCGGGGGGCAACTGGAGCGGCAGGCGACGCAGGAACGCCTCCAGCGAAGGCCGCTCCCCCTCCAGCCGCAGGCGCACCGCCCCCGGGCCGTTCTCCACCTCGCCGCTGAGCTCCAGTTCGGCGGCCAGGCGATGCACCAGGGGCCGGAAACCGACCCCCTGCACCACACCGCGGCACTCCAGGTGCAGCCGGACCCGGCCGGCCATGGGTGGCCGGCTCACCCGGCGACGGCCACCCGCTCCATGCCGAGGGCCGCCAGCAGCGCGGCGATGCCCTCGCCGCTGCGGGCGGAGACCTCCACGATCCGGGCACGGGGGGCCACCCGGGCGATGTGGCGACGCGCCTGGGGTGCATCGAAGCCACAGGCGTCAGCCAGGTCGCCCTTGCTGATCACCACCACGTCGGCGGAATGGAAGGTGGCCGGGTACTTGAGAGGCTTGTCCTCCCCTTCGGTGACCGACAGCAGCACCACCCGCTGGCTTTCGCCGAGGTCGAAGGCGGCCGGGCAGACCAGGTTGCCCACGTTCTCGATCACCAGCAGCTCCAGGCCCCCCAGGGGATGGCCGAGGTGGTCGAGGTCGTGCAGGGCCCGGTGCACCATCGCCGCCTCCAGGTGGCAGGCCTGGCCGGTGGTGATCTGCAGGGCCGGCACCCCGGCGGCCCGCAGGCGACGGGCGTCGTTGTCGGTGGCCAGATCCCCCACGATCACCGCCATCGGATGGCGCACCGCCGGAGAGGACGGGGCCAGCTCCAGGGCCAGCCGCTCCAGCAGGGCGGTCTTGCCGGAGCCCGGCGAGGAGAGCAGATTGATCACCCGGACACCGGCGGCGGCGAAATGCTCCCGGTTGGCCGCCGCCTGGGCATCGTTGTGGACGAGCAGGCGCTGGCCCAGCTCCAGGTGTCGGGGGGCCTCAAGGGAGGGGAAGACCGGTTGGCCGCAGTTGCAGTCGACACACATCGCAGGATCGACCCCAGACAGGAGAGCGGCACGGAAAAGCCCCGCCGGGGCCCGGCCTCGCCCGAAGGCTAGGCACGGAGTCCCGACGGGGCCGGATGGCCACAGGGGCCATCCGTTGATCACCAGAGGCCGCGGATCGGCGCGGGGGCCGGTTCGGGCTGGAAGACCGGCGCAGGAGCCGGCGCGGGCTGCATGACGGGTTCCGGCTCCGGGGTGGGAGCGGGCGCGGCCGCCACAGGACGGGCACCGAAGCGGTAACGGAAGCCGATCTTGCCGCCGAAGCTGTTGAAGGCGTCGAAGGTCAGGTTCTCGGAGGAATAACCGCCGGCACCTTGATAGACGCCCTCAAGGTAGACATCGGAGTTGTAGCTCATGGCGTAGCTGACACCGACCTTGGCCTGCCAGCCGAACAGCCCCTTGTTGACGCTGTTGGTGGGGAAGCCATTGAGGCTGAAACTCGGGGTGCTCAGGTTGGTGTACCCGATGCCACCGCCGATGTAGGGCGTCCAGCGGCTGTTGGTCTCGATGTCGTAGTAGAGGCTGGCCAGCACATCATTCTTGTTGATGATGCCGGAGACGTTGTTGGTGAAGGGCACGATGCCGAAGGCCCCGAAGCCGATCGGATTGGCGGCACCAACGGCGTTGAGGCTGGCCCGGCTGTAGCCGTAGGTGAGCTCGGCGCGGAGGGCGCCGAAGTCGTAACCCACGCCGACGTCCCCGGAGAAGCCGCCGCCGAGGTCAAGCTTGGTGGAGTTGTTGTTGCCGAAGTTGAACAGCAGCGGCGTGAAGAAGGGAGAAACGAGCGTGCCGGTGCTGTTGACCGTCTGGTCGCTGGGGGTCTGGGCGCCGGCACCGATGGTGAGGTACCACCCCTTGGCGGAATAGACCTCCTTCACCACCGGCTGGGGGTAGGTCTGGGCGATGAGGGTGGCGTCCGGGGCGACCTGGGGAGCCAGCTCTGCGCTGGGGGCTGCCACCGAAGGAGCGGAGTCCAGGGTCGGAACCGCCGCGGCGGGACGATCACTGGCGCCGGCCTCAGCAAGCCCTGGAAGACCTGCGGACGATTCCGACGTCAAGGGATTCGTCACGGGCTCGGTGCGTTCGCCAACAGCCCTGATTTCCGCCATCGCGGGACCGCCAAGCAGGAGACCACCTGTTGCGGCGATTCCCACCCCGCGGAGAAACGTCCGACGGAATGTCCTGGTGAAATTCTTCGAGAAATAAGTCATGGGGGTTGTGCTCCTCTCACTCATTTACAGATAAACCCGCTCCATGGACGAATTGAAATGCCATGGACAGCATCAGGCCTGGCACAGAGAAGCCAAAATAAGAAAACTTGCACAAGATTACGTTTCGTCCCTTAATCCAGTGCCCATTGGGCTTCAACATAAAATAGGTAGGATTTTTTTCAATCCTGGGCGGGATCACCGTCAACCTCGGGCGGTTCGCCGCCTGCACCGCCCATTCCGGTCCATCGCCTATTCCGGTCCGACGTCGCCGGTTCAGTCGAGGTCCAGGGAGGCCAGCTGCAGTTCCCGGCCCCGCAGCAGCTCCCGACTGATGCGGCCGCAGCGGGGGCACGCGCAGCAGCCATCGCGCGCCGCGAAGGGCTGCTCGCAGGTGGCACAGAGGCATTCGGCGCTCACCGCCTCGATCACCAGCCGGGAGCCGGCGGCGATGGTTCCCGCCATCACCACCGTGTGGGCCAGGCGCAGGGCCTCGATCTCCACCCCCGCCAGGCTGCCCACCCGCAGGGTGATGGCGGTGATGCGGCCGGCCCCGTGCAGAGCGGCCTGCTCCAGCACCTTCTCCCGCACCGCGTCCATGAGGCTCAGTTCATGCATGGGGCGCCGCCCCCTCCCGCAACCAGGCCCGCAGCAGCCGGCGCGCCTGGGGCAGCTGGCGCCGCAGCTGGGGCGAGAAGCACTCGCCCCAGGAGAAGTCGAAGGCCGGCACGAGCAGCTCGTGGGCCGGCACGCAGCGGTGGAACAGCTGCTCGGCCAGGGCCAGCAGCCGGGCGGGGGCCACCCGGTGCGTGTCCCGCTCCCAGCCATCCGTGGCCAGCAGGGGCCGCAGCAGGCAGCGGCTGCGCGGGGGCGCCAGCCAGGCATCGACGATCAGCAGTCGGTCGGCCGCGGCCACGGCTTCGGCCAGCTCGGGGGTGAGCTGGTGGCGCTGCAGCCCCAGGCCCTCCACGAGGTGCCAGCCCACCCCGTCATCGCCCCGCAGGGGGTTGCCGATGCCGATCAGCAGGGCGCCTCCGGTGCCGACGCCGCCGCCGCTCATCCCCGCTGGCGCTCGGCCAGCACCGTGCCATCGGCGGCCAGCAGCTGCAGGCGCAGCGGCATCTGGCCGGCGGCATGGGTGGAGCAGGAGAGGCAGGGGTCGAAGCAGCGGATGCCCGCCTCCACCCGGTTGAGCATCGCCTCAGGGATCTCGGCGCCGGCGGGCACCGGATCGGGGATGTACTCCTGGGCGATCTGGTGCACGGTGCGGTTCATCGCCAGGTTGTTCTGGCCGGTGGCGATGATCAGGTTGACGCTGGTGAGCAGGCCGTCGTCATCCACCTTGTAGTGGTGGAAGAGGGTGCCCCGGGGCGCCTCGCTGACGCCCACCGCCTCGTTGCGGTTGAGGGAGGCCCGCAGTCGGATGCGGCCGTGCATCAGCTCGGGATCCTGCACCAGGACCTCGATCGCCTCCAGGCAAGCCACGATCTCCACCAGCCGGGCGTGGTGGTACCCGAAGCTCGAGGTGGCAGGCTGGCCGCTGCGCTGGCGCAGCTCCGCCAGCTCCCGGTCGGCCCAGGGGGTGCCGACGCTGTCGCAGACGTTGAGCCGGGCCAGGGGGCCCACCCGGTAGATGCCGGCCGGGTAGCCCAGGGGCTTGTAGTAGGGGAACTTGAGGTAGCTCCAGGGTTCCACCGCCTCGCCGAGGAAATCGGCGTAGTCGTCCTCGCTGAGCTGGTCGGCCACGATCGCCCCGGTGGCGTCCCGGAAGCGGATGCGCCCCTCGATGTGCTCCCAGAGCCCGCTGGGGGTCACCAGACCCATGAACAGGCTGGGGAAGTCGCCGAAGACCCGCTGCTCCTTCTGCAGCGGACCATCGAGCAGCTTCTTGTAGAGCTCCAACGCCAGGGTCACCGTGGCGCGGGCTTCCGGCAGGCGATCCAGGATCCAGTCCTTCGCCTCCTGGCTGAGGGGGGAGCGCACGCCCCCGGGCACCGCCCAGGCGGAGTGGATCTTGCGGCCGCCCAGCAGCTCCAGGATCTGCTGGCCGAACTGGCGCAGGCGGATGCCGGCGCGGGCCAGGTCGGGGTCGGCCGCCATCAGGCCGAAGACATTGCGCTTGGCCGGATCGCTCTCCCAGCCCAGCAGGAAATCGGGGCTGCTGAGGTGAAAGAAGGAGAGGGCGTGGGACTGGGTGAGCTGGGCCAGGTTGAGCAGCCGCCGCAGCTTGTCGGCCGCCGGGGGGATCGCGAGGGCCAGCAGCTTGTCGCCGGTCTTGGCAGCCGCCAGCAGGTGGCTCACCGGGCAGATGCCGCAGATGCGGGCCGTGATGCCCGCCATCTCGGTGAAGGGCCGGCCCTCGCAGAACTTCTCGAAACCCCGATACTCCACCACGTGGAAGCGGGTGTCGGTGAGGTGGCCGGCCCCATCGAGGTGGAGGGTGATCTTGGCGTGGCCCTCGATGCGGGTCACCGGATCGATGATGACGGTGCGGGTCATGGCGAGGTCCTCATCCGAAGCGCAGCATGGCGGGCCCCTCCATCACGGGCCGCTCGCCGGCCAGCAACGGGGTGATCGCCTCACGGATGCGCTCAGCCGAAGGGGGGCAACCCGGCAGGTAGATGTCCACCGGAATCACCTCATGCAGGGGCAGCACCCGGGGCAGGAGTTCGGGGACGATGCCGGGGGCGAAGGGCAGCTGGCCGGTGGCATCGGCCAGCTCCAGGTAGCCCCGCTCCAGCACCGCCTTGGCGCCGTCGTGGCCGCCATCGAGCAGGTTGCGCAGGCCAGGCACGTTGGCGGTGACGGCGCAGTCGCCGAAGGAGATCACCAGGGCCGTGCGCTCGCGCACCTGCAGGGCCAGCTCGAGGTTGTCGACGTTCGCCACCGCCCCCTCCACCAGGGCGATGTCGACGTTCTCCGGGTAGATCTTGACGTCCGTTCCGACCGGCGAGAAGACCACGTCCACCTTCTCGGCCAGGTCGAAGAGGAACTCGTCGAGGTCAAGGAACGACATGTGGCAGCCGGAGCAGCCCGCCAGCCAGACGGTGGCGAGGCGGAGCTTGGCGGCGGCGGGGGAGGGGGTCATGGGGTGGGGGGTCACTGGTTGTGCCAGCGGTGATGGTCACGGGCGGTGCGCAGCAGGGCGGGCAGGCCGGGGTCGGACTGTTTCTCGGCGGTGGTGTCGGTGTTGCGGAACAGGGCGCCGGTGGGACAGACCTCGACGCACTTGCCGCAGGAGGTGCAGGCCTGCACCTGGCCCCAGGGCTCATCCAGGCCGGCGACGATGTGGCACTGGCCGCCGCGGCTGCCGATGTCCCAGACGTGGGCCCCCTCGATCTCATCGCACACCCGCACGCAGCGGGTGCAGAGGATGCAGCGGTTGTGGTCGAGGGTGAACTGGGGGTGGGAGGCATCCACCGACCGCTGGGGGTACTGGTAGGGGAAGCGGGAGTGGTCCATGCCCACGGTCACGGCCATGTCCTGCAGCTCGCAGTGGGTGTTGGCCACGCAGACGGCGCAGACGTGGTTGCCCTCGGCGAAGAACAGCTCCACCGTCATGCGCCGGTACTCCCTGAGCCGGGGGGTGTGGGTGTGCACCACCATCCCTTCGGCGGCGGCGGTGCTGCAGGCGGGCAGCAGCTTGGTCGACCCCTCCACCTCCACCAGGCACAGCCGGCAGGAGGAGACCGGATTGAGGCCATCGAGGTGGCAGAGGGTGGGGACGTCGGCCGCGGCGGCACGGGTGGCCTCCAGCAGGCTGGCGCCGGCCGGCACCGCCACGTCCTGGCCATTGACGTTGAGGGTGACGACAGCCATCAGCGGACCCTCCCGGTGGCGAGGGCGTCCGCGGGCTGGCGGCAGGCGGCCTCGTATTCGTGGCGGAACCAGCGCAGGGTGCTGAGCACCGGATTGGGGGCCGCCTGGCCCAGGCCGCAGAGGCTGGTGACCTTCACCATCTGGCAGAGGGCATCGAGGCGTTCCATGTCCTCGGGGGTGGCCCGGCGCTCCACGAAGCGATCGAGCAGCTGGGCCAGCTGCACGGTGCCGGCGCGGCAGGGGATGCACTTGCCGCAGCTCTCGTTGACGCTGAAGCCCATGAAATGGCGCGCCACCTCCGGCATGGAGGTGCTCTGCCCCATCACCACCATGCCGCCGGAGCCCATCATCGAACCCAGCTCCACCAGGCTTTCGTAGTCGACGGGGGTGTCCAGCCGTTCCGCCGGGATGCAGCCCCCCGAAGGCCCCCCGGTCTGCACCGCCTTGATCGGTGAACCATCGGGCACGCCGCCGCCGATCACTTCCACGACGGTGCGCAGGGGGGTGCCCATGGGCACCTCCACCAGGCCGGTGTTGACCACCGCCCCGGAGAGGGCGAACACCTTGGTGCCCTTGCTGTGCTCGGTGCCCATGGCGGCGTACCAGTCGCCGCCTTCCCGCAGGATCGCCGGCACGGCGGTGAAGGTCTCGACGTTGTTGATCAGGGTGGGCGCCCCCCAGAGGCCCGACTGGGCCGGGAAGGGGGGCCGCGGCTGGGGCATGCCCCGCTGACCCTGGATCGAGAGCAGCAGGGCCGTCTCCTCGCCGCAGACGTAGGCGCCGGCCCCCACCCGCACCTCCAGCCGCAGGTTGAAGGTGGTGCCGTGGATGTGGTTGCCCAGCAGGTGCCGGCTGCGGGCCTGCTGCAGGGCCAGCCGCAGCCGCTCGATCGCCAGGGGGTACTCCGCCCGCACGTAGACGAACCCCCGCTCGGCGCCGACGGCGTAGGCGGCGATCGCCATCCCCTCGATCAGCCGGTGCGGATCGCTCTCCAGGACGCTGCGGTCCATGAAGGCGCCCGGGTCCCCCTCGTCGGCGTTGCAGACCACGTAGCGGGGGCCGGGGGGCTGGAGGGCCACCGTGTCCCACTTCAGGCCCGTCGGATAGCCAGCACCGCCCCGGCCGCGCAGGCCGCTGCGACGCACCTCGTCCCGCACCTGCTCGGGGCTGAGCTCCTGCAGGACACGCTGCAGCTGGGCGTAGGTGCCGAAGGCGATCGCGTCGTCGATGGACTCGGGATTCACCTGCCCGCAGCCCTCGAGCACCACCGGCCGCTGCAGGGCGAAGAAGGGACCCTCCAGATCGATCCGATGGGCCGCCAGGGGATCGGCGGCATTGGAGACGGCATCGGCGATCAGGGCCCCGGCCTGCTCCGGCGCCAGCCCCCCGAAGAGCCGGGTGCCGCCGGGCCGGTCGCAGGCCACCAGGGGTCCGCTGCCGCACTGCCTCAGGCAGCCCACCGGCTTGATCGTCAGCTGGGAGGGATCGAGGCCGGCGGCGTCACGGGCGCCCTCCAGCGCGGTGCGCAGGGCCTGGCTGCCGGCGGAACGGCAGCCACTGGCATCGCAGCAGCGCACCTGCACAGGGGAAGGCATGGTGAACCGGGGGCGCCTTTCCTTCTGCTAGCCAGGAAATGGCCGGGGCGCCGTTCAGCGGGCCTTGACGAGGCCCCGGGCCATGGTGTCGTCCGTGGCAGGCAGGGGGGTGTTGGCCGGGATGATGCCATTGGCGTAGAGCACCTGGCGGATCTGCTCCAGCAGCGGGGGCAGGTTGTTCTGTTGCGGGTCGAGCAGCTCGTACTGCTCCTGGGCCCCGGGATAGCGGACCCCCTCCAGCACGGCGTCGGCGGCGCCGGGATCGAGGCCGAGGTAGTCGGCCACCTCATGGCGGACGGCGGACGGGGATTGCCTCTCCTTCAGCCGCACCGCCTGCCAGCCCTGGATCAGGGCCAGGACGGCGTCGGGGTGAAGGCGCAGCAACTCGGGTTCGACGGCGAGCACATCGAGGATCTCGTTGGGGAGCTGGCGGCTGGTGAACAGCGTGTCCAGGGGCAGGGCACGCAGCAGCCTCTCGCTGCGGGGTGGGTAGCTCACCACCGCCGCCACCGTCCCCTGGCGCAGGGACGCCTCCCAGGCGGTGGCGGGCAGGAAGCGGAGCTGGGAGGGCAGCGGGGGTGGCAAGTCCTGGGATTCGAAGGCGCGGGCCAGCAGGTAGCGGGAGAGGCTGCTGCGGTCGAGGGCGATCGGCCGGCCGGCCAGGCCCTTGAGATCCTTCACGTCCCGGCGGGCCAGCACCTGATCGCCGCCGCGGGATTCATCGATCACGTAGACGATCACCGGACAACGCTCCGGGGCCACCCCGCAGATGGTGACCACATCGATCGCCGTGGTGGCGATGGCCTGGGCCGCCCCCGCGATGTAGGCCTGCACCGCGCGGTCGTTGTCGGCGAAGTTGCGCAGGTCCAGCCTGAGTCTTCGGGGGTCGTAGTGCTGCCGGGCCTGGGCCAGGGCGAAGTAGGCGTAGCCCGGCCAGGGATTCATCGCCAGCACGAACCGGGGAGGCTGATTTGGGCAGCCGACCAACAGCGTCACCACCAGGGCCGCCAGAGCGACCAGCACACGGTTCAGGGTCCGCCAGCCGTTCCGGCGCCTCCCCGGGGGAATGGCGAAGCCAGCGACAGCCCCCATGGGTGGGCCAGAAATGTGAAAAAAGTATTATGGGTGATCAGAGCGAACGGTTTCCGTCCCGCCCGGCCCCGCCGCCGCGTCCACCCCTGCTGCCTTCTCCCCCGCCAGTTGGGCCCCAGCCCCGGGAGTCAAGCTCCCCGGTGATTGCCGTGTTGGCCATCGGAGCCCTGGGCACCGCCCTGCTGACCTGGAGCAGCGTCCATCAGACCATCACGGCGCACCGCAACCGGGAGCAGCCCGCGGCCGATCTCGTCGTTGCCGCCCTGCACCGGAAGCTGGACAACACCGAATCGCTGCTGCGGGGTCTGGTCGGCCTTCAGATGGCGTCCCAGGAGGTCACCCTCGCGGAGCTGCAGCGATACGTGGCGTCCCTCGAGAGCGATGGCCGCAGCCTGGAGGGCATCGGCACCCTGGGCTTCGCGACCGCCGCCGCCGGGCAGGCGCCGATCCGGCTGGTCGCCCCGATGGATCCCGGCAGCCGCGCCCTGCTGGGGTCGGATCTGTGGTCGTGGGCGCAGGGCTCCGGCAAGGAACCCGACCGGGAGACTGCACCGCCGGAGGGGTGGCTGCTCCCCGGCCGCCCCCGGCCGGGGGAGCCGGCCTTCCTGGTGCAGATTCTGCCCTTCGGCAGCAGCCCGGGCACGGCAGCCCCGGGGTCGCCGCCGGCGAGGCGCTGGGCCTTCGCCACCCTGCCGCTGCGGGATGTCGTGCGGGCGGCCCTCAACCACCCGTTGGTGCGGCTCCACGAACCCGTGGATCTGCAGCTGTACATCGGCGATCGCGCCGACCCCGCCCAGCTCCTCTACGACTCCCGCAACCTCCCCGAGGCGGGCGTGCTGCCCCATGCCCTCTCCCGCAGGATCGACACCGGGGGGGAGCGGTGGCTGCTGCTGGTGCAGGTCCCCCTGCATGGCCCCTCTGACTGGCTGCCCAGCTGGGTGGCGGTGCTGCTGCTCGGTCTGACGACCAGCCTGCTGGCCGCCCTGCTGACCCGGGAGCTGCAGCGGCGGCGGCAGCGGGCCGAACAGGAAGGCCGCAGCCTGGGGGAGCTGCGGAGCCAGCTGGAGGAGAGCCTCCAGTGGCTCCACCTCCACCGCCGGGCCTGCTCCCTGGTCCAGGAGGGGATCGTGGTCACCGACCGGGGCGGGGCGATCCTCGCCTGCAACGAGGCCTACGTCGCGATCACCGGCTACCCGGAGGAGGAGCTGGTGGGCCGCAATCCCCGCATGATGAACTCCGGTTATCAGTCGACGGCGTTCTATGCCGACCTGTGGAAACAGCTGCTCGCCAGCGACCGCTGGGAAGGGGAGATCTGGAACCGACGCCGCAGCGGTGAGGTCTATCCCGTCTGGATGCGGATGGCAGTGGTGCGGGACAGCTCCGGTGAGCCCAGCCACTACATCGCCGCCCTCGCCGATCTGAGCGTGCTGCGGGAGAAGGACAGGCAGCTGGAGTATCTCGGCTTCCATGACCCTCTGACCCGCCTGCCCAACCTGCAGATGGCCGAACTGCGGCTCGGTCAGCTGTGCCAGCAGGCCCAGCCCCTGGTGGTGATCTGGATCGAACTGGACGGCATCAAGCGCATCGAGGAAAGCTTCGGCCAGGCCAAGGGGGATCAGCTGGTGCAGCTCGCCGTCGATCGGCTGGGACACTTCGTGGGGCCCGTCGACGTCATGGCCCAGGTCGGCAGGGGCGAGTTCCTGATCGTGCATGCCCTGGAGGCGACCGGCCCCACGGCCCTGGAGTCGGCCCGCTCCCTGATGGCGGCTCTCACCGATCCAAAGGCTCCGGGAGGAATGCTGGAGCTCACCCTGTCGGCCTGGGCGGGCATCAGCTGCTTCCCCCAGGACTCGCAGGAGCCGGAAAGCCTGCTGCTGTTCGCCTCCACGGCCCTCGCCCAGGCCAGACGCCAGGGGCCGCAGGCCGTGCAGCGGTACGCGGCCGAGATGACGGTCCGCAGCCGCCACCGCCTGGCGATCGAAGCCCATCTGCAGCGGGCGATGGACGCGGGTCAGCTGGAGCTTTTCTACCAGCCCCAGGTGGACGGCCAGGGGACGCTGCTGGGGGCCGAGGCCCTGCTGCGTTGGCGCAGTCCGACGTTCGGTTCGGTGTCTCCGCTGGAGTTCCTCCCCATCGCCGAAGCCAGCGACCTGATCCACAGGATCGGGGAATGGGTGCTGAAGAACGCTTGCCGCCAGTGGCAGCTGTGGGTGGAGGCCGGATTCGAGCCCGGACGGCTGGCGGTGAACCTCTCGAGCCGGCAGTTTCAGGATTCGCGCCAGACCGTGCCGGACATGGTGCAGGCGTGCCTGAGCCATTCGGGGCTGGACGTGAAACGACTGGAGCTGGAAATCACGGAAAGCTGCCTGATGCCGGCTCTCGGTACCCGGGAACAACTTCTAAACTTGGAAAGCATGGGTGTGGAACTGGCGATCGACGATTTCGGCACCGGTTTCTCCTCCCTGAGCACCATCCACAACTTTCCGGTCCACAAACTCAAGATCGACCGCTCCTTCGTGGATGGGGTCGACGGCAACCCCACCTCCCAGTCGATCGTGCGGGCCACCCTGGCCATGGCCGAGGGCCTGGGGGTGAACGTTCTGGCCGAGGGGGTGGAGCGCCCCGAGGAACTGGACTTCCTGATCCGCTGCGGCTGTCCGGCCTTCCAGGGCTACCTGTTCAGCCGCCCACTGTCCGCCGAGGCGTTTGAGGAGCTGCTCCGCAGGGGAGCAAGGCTCGGCCCGGTGGCGGGCGGCGAACCGGCGGCGGTCCCCCTGCCATGAGAGCCCCCCGCCCCACCATGACGGTGCGCCAGGGACTGCTGCTGGCCCTGCTGGCCGGGCTGGCGTTGCTCGGCAATGTGGGCGCGCTGCCGCTGTTCTTCGGCATCCAGATCCTGCTCGGATCGATCGTTCCCACCCTCATCCTTCTCTGGCGCCGGGGCTGGTGGAACGTGGCGGTCGCCTTCCTGGCCAGCCTCTACACCTGGAAGCTCTGGGGCCATCCCTGGGCCATCGTCATCTTCACCGCCGAGGCCCTGTGGCAGGCGGTGTTCGTCAATCGCCTCAACGGCCCGCCGGAGAACGACCTCAAAGGCCGGATCATCCTGGCCGAGATCGCCTTCTGGCTCCTGGTGGGGACACCGATGGTGTTCTTCTTCTATGGCGTGGTGCTGCAGATCGATCCGGCAAACGTGGCCGTGACGGCCGCCAAGCAGGCGGTCAACGGCCTGGCCAACACGGTGGGGGCCTTCCTCCTGTTTGTGCTGCTGCAAGTGTGGCGGAACCGAAGGGGTCAGGGACTGCTGCCCCTGCGGGGCCTCGTGTTCTCCGTGGTGCTGGCGGCCTTCACGTTGCCGGCCCTCGCCCTCACCTTCCTCTCGGGCAACCTGCTCCAGGGTGCCGCCCAGGAGGCGGTGCTCGACAACCTGCGGACCGTCGCCGAGGCCGCGGCCCGGATGGATCCCAGCCAGCTCGACGAGCCCACCCGGCGACTGCCGGCCAGCCCCGGAGCGACGGCCTTCCTGCTCATCGATCGGGAGGGCCACCGGATCAGCTCCAATCCTGGATTGTTCCTGCGGCTGGACAACAACTTCCTCCCGGCCCCGCAGGAGTGGATCCAGCCGGATGGGCTGCAGATTCTGGTGCCAAGGGGCCCCCGGCCCGCCCTCAAGGTGTGGATCCAGGGCTACTGGAGCACTTCCGTGATCTCCGGCCGCCAACGGGTGCAGGTGGTGCAACCCGCTGGCCCCGTGGTGCTGAAGCTGCAGGCCCAGAGCACCACCCTGCTCACCGCGTCGCTGGGGCTGATGCTGCTGGGGGTCCTGCTCAGCGAGCTGATGGCCGGCCTGGTGGAGGCCCAGATGCAACTGCTGCGTGCCTCGGTGCCGGAGGTCGGCGACGACGTCCCCGGCCTTGCCGGCGGGCCTGAGCCTGAAGGGGATTCCGGTGATGGCAGCGTCATCGCCGAGGTCCAGGGCCTGGTGGGGCACCTCCACGAACACCTGCGCAGGGAGGCCCGCCTGAGTCAGGATCTGGCCGCCATGAGCGAGCGGTTCCGCCAGAGCAGCGAGCAGCTCAGGCAGCTCTCGAGCACCGATCTGCTCACCGGGGCCAGAAACCGGTCCGAGCTGGAGTGCAGTCTGAAAGTGATCAGCCAACGGGCCTGCGAGTGCACCGTGCCCCTGTCCTGCCTGGCCTTCGCCGTGCAGGGCCTGCGGCCGATCAACACCGTGCTCGGCCGGCAGAAGGGGGATGAGGTCCTGCAGCGGCTGATCGCCAGCGTGAAGCAGCTGCTGCACGCCAACGACGAACTGTTCCGCATCGGCGGCAGTGAATTCCTGTTGCTGCTCTGGGATCAGCCGCTCGAATCGGCCCGCACCACGGCGGAACAGATCCGCAGGGTCGTGACCGAGATGGCCCTGCCGGCGGGGAAGGGACCCGCCACCGGCCTGGCGATGAATGCGGGGGTGAGCCTCCTGTCCGCCTCCGATGCCAGCGGCCAGGCCATGCTGTCGCGGGTGGAGCTGGCCCTGAACCAGTCCCGGGATCTGGGGGCCAATCAGGTGGTGGTGCGCTGAGGCAAGCCGGCGGCCTCCAGCCGGGCCTCCAGTTCCTCGGGCTGGTCCACCGGCAGCCGGGTCACCAGCTCGCCGTCCACCACCAGCACCGGCGCCTGGCCGCAGGCCCCCAGGCAGCTGACGTGCTGCAGGGCCCAGACACCGTCCCCCACCGGGTCATCGAGGCGCACCCCCAGCCGCTGCTCGATGCGCGTCGCCACCTGTCCCCCTCCCTTGACGTAGCAGGCGGTGCCGAGGCAGATGGCGCAACGGTGGGCGGTGGGGGGCTCCAGCCGGAAGAGGTGGTAGAAGCTGGCCACGCCGTGGACGCGGCTCAGCGGCAGCCGCATGGCAACGGCCACCAGCCGCAGGGACTCCGGCGAGAGATAGCCGTGGAGCTCCTGCACCTGGTGCAGCACCTCGATCAGGGCATCGGCGCGGGCCCCGTGGCGACGCACCACCTGGGCGATGCGCGGATCGTCGCTGGCGGCGGCGGCGGCGGCTTTTGCTGCTGCTGCTGCTGATTCTGCGGTGGAGCTGGTCATGCCGAAGGTCTCCCACGTCTTCGTGTTAGCCACCGTCGGGGCGAAGGTCATCACGGCCCTGGGCAGAAGACCTGCAGACGAGACGGGGGGAGCCATACCTATAATCATTCTTGATATGGACGGACGCCGGCCCATGACTCCCCTCCTGCGACAGGCCCAACTTCAGGCGGTGATGCTCGGCATGGCGTTGGTCTTCGCCTCGGCGACCCTGGCCTGTGAGAAGCACCTCAAGGGGCACCAGAACAGCTCCGAGACCCAGACGGAAGGCATGAACCGCTGAGGCCTTGAACCACCGGCAGTCGGTGGCATCGGCGGCTCCGTGATTGTCCGTTTCCTTCGTCAGTCACCACAATTTGCGTTCTTTCCAACGTCGCTATCGATCACGACTGGTCCTCCTGGCTTCGGCCTTGATCGGCTTTTTTCTCGTCGATCTGCTGTTGTCGAGACGCCTGGGAATCACGCTGTTTCCGTACTACTGGATCCCCGTGGTCCTGGCCGCCTCGTTCGCCACGCCCCGCCAGGTGGGCTGGTTCACGAGCCTGGCGATCGTCCTGACGGTCGTCTGGTCGCTCCACTCACCCCAGGCCAGCACCTTGAAGCTGCTGCTGCGGCTGGCCGGCCTGGTCGGGATGGCCTGGGTCGCGATGCACCTGGCACGGGAACTGCAGGCGAAGGAACGCAGCAACCGGGAGCTGAAGGATCACTACCAGCTGTTGGCCGAAAACGCCCCCGACGTCGTTCTCAGCAGCGACCGGCAGGGGCGGATCTCCTGGGTCTCCCCGTCGGTGCGTCAACTGCTGGGCCACGACGCCCGCGACCTCAAGGACCGGACCATCGCCGAACTGGTGCTGGAGTCGGACCGTGCCCGGCTGGATCGGGCCATCGGCCAGGTCCTCCAGGGGGAGAGCAGCGGCTGCGATGTGCGCTTCCGTGCCGCCGACGGCGACGGTCGCTGGATCTCCATGGCCCTGCGGCCGATGTCCGGCGCCGATGGCGACGTGCTGGGCATGGTGGGCAGCTGGCGTGACATCCAGGGTGAGGTGGAGGCCCGTCTGGCGGAGGAGCGCACCAAGGCGGCCCTGGCCGCTTCGGAGGAACGGCTGCGGCTCACGATGGAGAACGCCTCCACCGGCATCGCCCTGCTCGACGGGGAGGGCCATGTCCTCTCCATCAACCCCGCCGGATGCGGGCTGCTTGCCCGCGACCCGGACGACCTGGGGGGGCTCGGCTGGCCCTCGTTCTCACCGCCGGAGGACCGGCACCGGGAAGCCCCGCTGATGGCGGAACTGTTGGACGGCCGGCGTGGTTCCTATCGGCTGCGCAAGCGCTTCCTCCAGGGGGAGCGCCCCCCCATCTGGGTGGACTGCAGCGTGTCCTGCTCCCGCCGACCCGACGGCAGCCTGGCCTTCGTGATCGCCCAGTTCAATGACGTGACCGAGATGGTGCAGGCGGAAGCGGCCCTGGCCACCTCGGAGCAGCGCTACCGGCTGCTGGCGGAGAACTCCAGCGACGTGGTGCTGCTGATCAAGGAGGGCCGGGTCAGCTGGATCTCCCCCTCGCTCACCTGCATGCTGGGCTGGCAGCCGGACGACTGGATCGGCCATCCGCTCAGCCGCTTCATCCCCCCCGACGACCATCCGGTGCTGGAGCAGGACCTCCAGACCCTGGCGGAGGGTCGCACCGTGGTGCGACGGCTGCAGGCCCTGGCCCACGACCGCAGCCACCGCTGGGTGGAACTCCATGCCAGCCCCCACCGGGATTGCCGGGGCCGGCTCGACGGCATCGTCGGCTCGTTCCGCACGGTGGACCAGGAGGTGGCCGCCGAGCGGGAACTGGCCCGCCGGGCCTGCACCGATGAGCTGACCGGCCTGGTGAACCGCCATGAGGCCCTCGAGCGCATCACCGCCATCGCCGGCCGGGTGGTGCGCAAGGGGGACGCCACCGCCGTGCTGTTCTGCGATCTCGACAACTTCAAGGAGATCAACGACACCTTCGGCCACGTGCCCGGCGACGAACTGCTCCGGACGGTGGCCTCCCGGATCCGCACGGGCCTGCGCAGCGGCGACATGGCCGCCCGCATCGGCGGCGACGAGATGGTGGTGGTGCTGCAGGGGGTGCGGGGCATGGATGATGCGGTCACCATCGCCGAGAAGCTGCGGCGGGCCGTGGCCGAGCCGATCGCCACCAGTGCCGGCAGCCTGTCGATCACCCTCAGCATCGGCGTGACCTTGCTCCGGCCGGGCGAAAACCCCGACGAGATCATCTCCAGGGCCGACCACGCCATGTACCGGGCCAAACAGACCGGCCGCAACCAGGTGGTGCCCTTCAGCGACCAGACCGACAGCGCCGATGGCCGCAGCGTCAGCTGGCAGCCCGTGCTCTGAGCAGGACCGGCGCGGCATGGACTTGCAACGGCCGGCGACACTGGGAGGCGAGCGAACGGAGGCCACGGCCATGGAGATCGCAGGGATCGACCATGTGGTGCTGCGCTGCAGGGATCTGGAGCGGATGGAGCGCTTCTACACCGAGGTGCTGGGTTGCGCTGTGGCGCGACGCAATGAAGCCCTGGGAATGATCCACCTGAGGGCCGGCAACGCCCTGATCGATCTGGCGGCGGTCAGCGGCGAGCTGGGTCGCCGGGGAGGGGCGGCACCGGGGCCGGACGGCCACAACCTGGATCACTTCTGCCTGCGGATCGACCCCTTCGACGAAGCCGCCCTGCGGGCCCATCTGCGCCGTCAGGGCATCGATGCCGGCCCCCTGCATCACACCTACGGGGCGGAAGGTGTGGGGCCGGCCCTCTACCTGGAGGATCCGGAAGGGAACAGCATCGAGTTGAAGGGCCCCGGATCGGTTTAACCGCGCCAGGTGGGCACACCACCGTGGGCCAGGGTGCCGCGTTGGCGCCAGAGCGCCGCCGGACTGACGCCGATGCCGTGACAGTGCGCCAGATCAGCCGCTTTCTGCGGCGAATCGGATGCACTCAGGGCGGCGGCAAACTGCGGATCGCAACGCGCCAGTTCCTTCACCAGATGGAGGGCTTCGGTGGCGTTGGCATGGGGCTGAACAGCAACCTCGGTGGGAGGCGTTTCGAGGGTGGATTCGTAGGTGGATTTACTGGTGAATTCGCAGGTGGACATGGGATTTCCTCTTCTCTTTCCCTGACCCTAATGGATCGGAATCATCAGCGAGATAAGTGGAAACACCCATCCCATCGCTTCATGATTCCGAACATGATGATCTGAAATAGGATGATCCCTTCCCACGGCTGGCGGCATCGCCATAAATTCTCGTCGCAGGGAAGTATTCCGACTCCAATTGCACTGTTGCCGCCACATCTTCCCCGGCAGTTTCCGCAATGAAATGCAGCGTGAGATCGATGCCGGAGGAGATGCCCGCCGCCGTCCAGATAGCCCCGTCTCGGATGAAGCGCTCCTCCACTACCTCCACGTCGCCGAGGGCCCGCAGGCGATCAAGGGAGGCCCAGTGGGTGGTGGCCCGCCGGCCGCTGAGCAGGCCGGCGGCGTGCAGCAGGAAGGAGCCGGTGCAGACGGAGAGCACCGCCCGGCAGCCGGCCGCCTGGCGCCGGATGAAGGCGATCAGCTCGGGGTTGGCCACTTCGGTGCGGGTGCCCTGGCCCCCCGGCACCAGCAGCACATCCAGCGGTGGGGCCGTGGCGAAGCTGGCGTGGGGCAGCAGCAGCATCCCCTTGGCGCAGGTGATCGGGGCCTCCTCCTGGCCGATCAGCAGGCACTGGCTGGGGCCGCCGGGCTGGCGCGCCCAGATCGTGGCCATCTCCCAGGGGCCGACGGCATCGAGTTCCTCCACCCCGGGGAACAGCACGATGCCGAAACGGCCAGCAGTGGCACCGCGAGTGGCACCGGGAGTGGCACCGGCAGACAGGGCTGAATCCATCGTCAACCCCGCCCGCAGCTGCTCATCGTCGGCCGCCCTGGGTCTTCACCAGGAGCCAATGCTGAACAGCAGCTGCAGCAGGGCGAAACCCGCCAGGCAGGTGGCGGCCAGCAGAGGTGCGACATGTACCAACTTCGGGATCCCACGATGTCTCCGGTCTAGGCCTGGTGAGCTCACGGGGAAAGCCCGACCAACCGGCGGGTGTGGAGAGCCACAGACACAGTCGGAGATGAACTTTTGTCCCGGGTGGCGACGGGCCGGAAGCCCCGCAGGCGCCCTGACACCTGGGCCGCGACCACCACCCCGGTCGGCGCGCTGGCCAGTCCCGCCTCCCGCAGCCGCTGCACGGTCCACCAGTTGCAGTTGCGGCTCCAGAGATAGGCGGCGTGGGCGGGGAAGAACCGGCCCGGCTGGCCGGGGCGGGGCGGCAGGGGAGGCAGGCGCTCGCCGTCGCCGCCGCGCCGGACCGAGCGCTCCAGGGCGCCCAGCAGGGCCCGCAAGGTGGGAGCCTCCACCTGCCGCTCCCACACGGCGACCGTGCCCGCCAGCCGCGGCGGATCGGGGTGGCCGGCCAGGAAGAGCACAGAGTCGGTGGGCAGGAACAGGGCGGCGAGCACGGCCTGGGGACTGCGCTCTCCCCCGTGGAAATAGCGCCGGTCGCCCCAGGCCACCTCCAGGAACGGGGCCGCTTCCGCCCCGGGGGGACCGAGCCGCCAGCCGGGTGGCTGCTCCACCACGATCGCGGTGTGGTGGCCCCAGTCCGCCACCAGGACCGTGTAGTGACCCGCCGGAGGCTCGCTCAGCCGCACGAGGGGAGCACGGGGCTCGGGCACCACAACGGCGTGGAGGAGCGGCCGTCCCACCAGCTCCAGCAGGAGAGGAATGAACGGCATGGGGGCAGGGGGACTTGAACCCCCACAGCCTTGCGGCCTGCGGATTTTAAGTCCGCTGCGTCTACCAATTTCGCCATGCCCCCGCAGGGAGATCCTAGATTCGCCCCACTTCGCGACATCCCCGGTGGCCCTGAGCAGCCTGCCGCTCGACACCCTGCTGGTGATCGGCGCCTACCTGGCCCTGGCCGGCGCCTATCTCCTGGTGGTGCCCCTGGCCCTCTACTGGTGGATGCACAAGCGCTGGTACGTGATGGGCAAGATCGAGCGCACCGCCATCTACGGAATGGTGTTTCTGTTCTTCCCGGGGCTGATCCTGTTCGCCCCCTTCCTCAACCTGCGCATGGCGGGCCAGGGCGAGGCCTGATCCGTGACCCGCGCACAGGCCATCCTGCTGGGCCTGGTGGTCTTCGCCATCGGGGGTGGTGGCTACTGGGTGTTCCGCTCCAGCGGCCTGGAGGGCTTCTCCCCCGGCATCGCCGCCTCGGCGCTGCTGATGCTGGTGGTGCTCGGCTGGACCGCCAGCTACCTGCTGCGGGTGGTGGGCGGCAAGATGACCTACATGGAGCAGCGACGCCGCTACCGGGCCGCCTACGACGCCGTCACCGACGAGGAGCTGCAGCGCAAGTTCGAGGCCCTCAGCCCCGAAGAACAGGAGAAGCTGCTGGCCGAGGTGGGCCAGCTGCAGGCCGATGCCGAGATGTGAGCCCCTCGGACGGCCCACGGACGACCCCATAGGCTCAGGAACACCGTCCCGCCCTCCGGCCCGATGAGCGTCGCCGCCACCGCCGGCCCCAGCACCGCCCCCACCCTGATCCAGGAACGCTTCACCGCCCTGCGGGCCTCTGGGCGCTGCGCCCTGATGCCCTTCCTGATGGCGGGCGATCCCGATCTCTCGGTCACCGCCGCCAGCCTGCTGGCCCTGCAGGCCGCCGGTGCCGACCTGATCGAGCTGGGCATCCCCTACAGCGATCCCCTGGCCGATGGCCCGGTGATCCAGGCCGCCGCCAGCCGGGCCCTGGCGTCCGGCACCACCCCTGGCCGGGTTCTGGAGATGCTGGCATCCCTGCGGGGCCGGCTCACCGTGCCGGTGGTGCTGTTCACCTACAGCAACCCCCTGCTCAACCGCGGCATGGACAGCTTCTGCCGCGAAGCCGCCGCCGCCGGTGCCGCCGGCCTGGTGGTGCCCGATCTGCCGCTGGAGGAGGCCCAGAAGCTCTCCGCCATCGCCGCCGGCCATGGCCTGGATCTGGTGCTGCTGGTGGCGCCCAACACCCCGGCCGAGCGCATGGCCCGCATCCATGCCGCCAGCCGCGGCTTCACCTACCTGGTGAGCGTCACCGGGGTGACGGGGGTGCGCACCAGCCTGGAGGACCGGGTGGGTCCGCTGGTGGGGCGGCTGCGGGAGCTGGGCCCCACACCGGTGGCGGTGGGCTTCGGCATCGCCACGGGCGAGCAGGCCCTCCAGGTGCGCCGCTGGGGCGCCGACGGCGCCATCGTGGGCAGCGCCCTGGTCCGGCGCATGGCCTCGGCCCACCAAAGCGGCGCCGATGTGGCCGCCGATGCCGGCGCCTTCGCCGCCGAGCTGCGCGCGGCCCTCGACCAGCCGCTCTGAACCAGCCTCAGAGGACGGGAGCGCAGGCGCCCAGGGTCAGCGCCAGCAGCAGGACGGCGAGCAGGGAAGCAACAGGCATGGCCATGGGGCAGCTGCCCCCATGATGGGCCGATGGACGTCGATGCCCTGCCGTTCTCGCCCGCCTGCCTGCGCAACCAGGAGCCGATCCTGACGCTGCTGCGCCGCTGGCTGGCCCCCGGCGGCCGGGTGCTGGAGGTGGGCTCGGGCAGTGGCCAGCACGCCATCCATATGGCCCGCCATCTGCGGGGGGTGCGCTGGCAGCCGAGCGAGCGGCAGGAGGCCCTGGCCGGCCTGGCCGCGCGCATCGCCCTAGAGGGCGGGGACGGACTGGCCCCGGGGGCGCAGGTGGCGCCACCGCTGGTGCTGGATGTGACCCAGCCCCGCTGGCCCGCGGGCCCCTTCGAGGCCGTGTTCACGGCCAACACGCTGCACATCATGCCGGCGGCGGCGGTGCCCCACCTGCTGGCGGGTGGCGCCCGGGTGCTGGCCGCTGACGGCCTGCTGCTGATCTACGGGCCGTTCCGCTACGGCGAGCGCCACACCGCCGCCAGCAACGAAGCCTTCGACGTCCACCTGCGCCAGCTGGATCCGGCCATGGGAGTGCGCGACGCCGAGGCGATCCAGCGCGAGGCCACCGGCCTGGGGCTGCACCTGCAGGCCGATGCGGCGATGCCCGCCAACAACCGGCTGCTGGTGTTTCGGAAGAACGCCGAGGGGCGCGGGGGATGAAAGGCTGAGGGACGTTCACCTCGACCCGGCGGCCACCGCCGTTCGCCCATGAAATTCGTCCTCTGGGGCACCTACTGCGCTGATGTTCTCGAGCGCCGCACCCCCTACCGGGAGGAGCACCTGGCCGGACTGAAACGCCAGAAGGAGGAGGGCGTGCTGGTCACCCTGGGCCCCACGGCCGACACCCGCTTCGTGTTCGGCCTCTATGAGGCCGACGACCAGGAGGCGGTGGAGAGCCTCGTCAAGGGGGACATCTACTGGCGGCAGGGTATCTGGACCGCCGTGGAGATCCACCCCTGGATCCAGGCCTTCTGAGCAGGAGAAACTTCAGGCGCGGGGCCAGCCGTCGAGGGCCTGCTGCCACACCCAGGCCGCCACCGCCTCCGGCCCGCCCTCGCCGAGAGACTGGGCATAGCCACCCATCTGGCCCACACCGCCGGCGGCGATGGCGGCGATGGCCTCCGGGGAGGTGATGCCGTTGCGCTCCAGGGCCGCCATTTTGAGCGTCTTGCCGCGGCGGATGATGTTGCCCCCCTGGAGGTGGCAGCCGGCGCAGTGGGCCCCGAACAGGGAGCTGCCGGCGTCGAGAACGCTCAGCTTGAGAACGCTGCCGTCGATGACATCAGCCTCAAGGGCAGGCTCAAGGGCGACGGGCTCGGGCGGCGCGGCTGCCAGGGCCAGGGCGGCGCCGGGGAAGCCGAGGGCCGCCGGCGGCACGATCAGGCCCAGCAGCAGCAACAGGGCCACCAGGAACGACACCAGGCGACGCCAGGAAATCAATCCTCGTCGTCGGCGCTGCCGGCGGGGATCAGGCGGATCTGCTTGCGGCCCAGCTTGATCTCGAACTCATCGCCGGGCTTGAGATCCAGCATGGCGGTGTAGGCCTTGCCGATGAGCAGATTGCCGTTGCCCTGCACCGTGGCCACATAGCTGAGCTTGCGCCCGCCCTTACCCACCTTGCCGGCCGCACCGAACTCGACCCCTTTGGCCTCGAGCAGGGCCTCGTAGAAGGCGGTGAAGTTCAGGCGCTCGGCGCCATCCTTCTTGGTGGAAACATAGCCACAGGCCCGCACGATCTCGGACTTGCCGACATCGCCGAGTTCCTTGACCTTGGCCAGTAATTCCGATCCAGTCAGCATGGTATGTAAGTGGAGGCAGGTGAGAGGTTAGGGGTAAAACATACACCAGCGCGATCAGCCTTCCGCCGATAGCCGCCACAATCAATGCACAACCACCGCCTCGATGCTGCCGATCCGTCCACTCCGGCCCGATGATTGCCAGCAGCTGATCGCCGTGTATCACGAAGCGGTCATCAGCCAGGCCGGGAACCTCTACAGCCCGTCGCAGATCGAGGCCTGGTCGCAACAGGCCGGTCGCAATGATGACTTCCGGTCGTCATTGCTACGCGGCCATGGGTTGGTGAGCACCGCCCACCACGACGACACGATCATCGAGGCGTTTGCCCTTCTCGATCCCGCCGACCGACTCGCCCTGCTCTACTGCCGGGGCCGCTCCAGTCGACAGGGGCGGGCCAGCGCCCTGCTGGAGGCCCTGGAACAGCACGCCCGCTCCCGGGGGGTGGCTCGCTTGCGCACCGAGGCCAGTCAACTGTCGCGGCCGCTGCTGGAGCGGCGTGGCTGGGTGGTGGACGACGAAGAGACGGTGACGCTCGGCGGCGTCGCCTTCCTGCGCTGGCGGATGGGCAAGGATCTGCTCTGACGCCAGCCCACCCGCCCCCATGGCCGAAGCCCAGCTGCAGCAGTTCCTGGAGAAGGTGCGCCAGCTCAACGCCTTCGTGGCCCTGAGCGAGGCTGACCCCGGCCTGCGCCAGGCCCTGCGCGACTGCGGCGACCACCATCAGGTGGTGGCCCTGGCCCGCTCCCGGGGCTTCGAGATCGGCCGCCGCTGGGGGGAGGCGCCGCCGGGGGAGGGACCCGCGGCCGACGCGGGGGAGGGCGGGGCCTCCCTGGTGCGGAGCCCCTGCCCTGCCGACGGCGAAGAGGTCACCACCGTGCTGTTGCAGACGCCGCAGTTGCGGCTGGAGCGGATCCACTCCTGCAACGCCCGCAGCCCCGAGGGCTTCTGGTACGACCAGTCGGAGCATGAATGGGTGCTGCTGCTGCAGGGGAGTGCCCGGCTCCAGTTCGCCGATGAGGCCGAACCCCGCGCCCTGGCCTGCGGTGAGGCCCTGCTGATCAGTGCGGGTCGTTGGCACCGGCTGCTGGCGAGTGACCCGCCGCCTGGAACGATCTGGCTGGCCCTGTTCTGGCCTGCGCCTCCCGCTCATTGAGCTCCCGTTCACTGAGCTCCCGTTCATTGCTATGACGCACCATCCAGAAAGCCCCCGCCAGGCACAGCACCGCCACCCCCAGACCCACCACCAGCAAGGGTTTGTTCTCGGCGTAGGGGGGCAGCACGATCACCTTCCGGGCCACGGCGGTGATCGCCGTCAGCAGCACCAGCTCGATCTGCACCACGTGGCGACGCAGGTAGGAGGTGATGTTCTGCAGCACCTCGATGGCGATCAAGAGGTTGAGCAGATCACCCAGCACGGCGATGAGGCCCTCTCCCTCCCAGCGCACGGCGGGGTTGACCAGCTGGAAGCCCAGCTGGACCGAGAACTTGACGGCGGCCACGGCAAGCACCAGGAACAGCATGGCGGCCAGCACCTTGGCCACCAGGCGCTCGCCCTGGTCGATCAGGTGGAGGAAGGGCTTGTCCTGGAAGATCCGCTGCAGACGTCGCATCAGTTCTTGAACGGCTGATAGGTGGGCTGGGCCGGCGTGTCGCTGGGGGAGTTCTCGATCACCGTGTCGCAGGTGACGGAGCCATCCGCTCCGGTGACGCAGTTGGTGGGCTTGATCTGGGTTTCCGGGCCCACATTGCCACCCCGCTTGAGCATGAAGGACTCCACCTGGGCCTGGGCCGCAGCGGTGAAGCTCAGGCCGGCCACCAGGGCTGTGGCGGTCCGCAGGGACCAGGGGAGGGCGCGGTGCAGGACGGCGGAGGCGTTCATGGCGGTGGGCGTCGGCTGGGGCCGCGGCATCGTTCAGACCCCACTCTGGGGGCTGGTCGCCTGGCCCGCCAGCTCGTTCAGGCCCCGCCGTCCGCTCGGATTTCCTGCAGCAGCAGGTCCAGCTGTCCCATCGAATCCTCAAGCAGGCCATCGTCTGCAGCCGGATCCGCTTCGCCGCCGGGTTCCTCGCAGAGCCAGCCGGCCTCGATGGCGCAGAGCCGTTCCGCCAGCCCGGCGGCGCCCTGGCGGCTCCAGATCAGGTGCAGCTCGGCGATCAGCACGGGCATGCGGATCGAGCCGGCCCGCAGGGCCCGACGCAGGTCGGACTGGGTGCGGCCGCTGAGGCGCAACCAGTCCTTGAGCAGGCTCTGGAGCTCGTCGAGCTGCTCCGGGCTGAGGGTGGGGGCGGAGGCGGGCATCGCCGGACCCTACCCCTGCCGGCGGGAGAGGGGAAACCAGCGGTCGAGCCGGCTCTGGGCCCGGGTGCGGATCGCCGGGGTGCGATGGGTGCTGCAGAGCCCCAGCAGGGCGGTGAGGGCCACCATGTCGTCGCTGAAGCCGGCCGCCGGGATGAAGTCGGGGATCACATCGAGGGGCAGCAGCAGGTAGGTGAGGGCCGCCAGGACCGTCAGCCGCACCTGGGGCGGCGTGCCGCCATCGAGCAACAGCTCCAGGCACTCGAAGGCGGGGCGGGCGATGGTGCGACCGGCCCGGCGCAGCAGCCGCACCAGCAGGGCCTCATCGACGACCGAACTTTCGAGCACCTCGGCGTCGACGGGATCCTGGCCGGCGCCGGTCTGGGAAGAGGTGGCCTGGTCAGAGGTGGCCTGGTCAGCAAAGGCAGTGGCCGAAGGGGCACCAGCCATGGCGATCTGCTCGGAGAGAGGAACACGCCACGGGAAGGGCGTCAGCTCATTCTGCGGGCGCTGGCGGCGGAAGGACGAGGGGCGGATCCCCCTCCCTTCACTCCTCCACCAGGCCGCTCTCGATGCCTGTCTTGCGGAGCTTGCGCAGGGCCCGCTGCACCACCTGGCGGCAGTACTCGCGGCTGCACTCCAGCTGCCGCGCCACCTCGGCCAGGGTGCGCCACTCGTGGCTGCCGTCGAGCCCGAAGCGCAGCATCACCACCGTGCGTTCCTTGGGGGTGAGGTTGGACTTCTCCAGGAGCGTCCAGACCGATTCGGTGCGCTCGGCCTGCTCGGCACGCTCCATCGGCGCCGGCTCGTTGCTGGGCAGCACGTCGACCAGCTCGGAGGGATCGGCCTTGGAGCGCACGGCCCCCTGCAGGCTCACGGTGACGCTGCGGAGCTCACAGCCCAGCAGATCCTCCACCTCGGCCACGGGCAACCCCATGGCGGTGGCCAGCTCGGCGGCGTTGGGGGAGGAGCCGTGGGACTGGAGGTGGCGCGCCTTGGCGGCCCGCAGGCGGGTGAGCTTCTCGTTGACGTTGACCGGAATCCGGATCGTGCGGCTCTGGGTGGAGAGGGCCCGGTTCAGACCCTGACGAATCCACCAGTAGGCATAAGTGCTGAATCGGTGACCGCGGGTGGGGTCGAACTTCTCGACCGCGCGTGTCAGACCGATGGTTCCTTCCTGGATCAGGTCAAGCAGATCCAGACCCTTGCCTTGATAACGCTTGGCGAGGTTGACGACGAGCCGCAGATTGGCTGTCACCATTTGCTGTTTTGCGCGCTCCCCGGTGCGCAGCGTGCGCCTCTCGAGATCATTGAAATCGCAGGCAGGGCCGCTGCCGCCGGCCTGGGAGCAACGCTCGTTGAGGCTCACCATCGCCTGAACTTTCCGCCCGAGCGTGAGCTCCTGCTCAGGGGTGAGCAGCTGATGGCGGCCAATCTCGCCGAGAAAGGCACTGAGGGAACTCGCCATAGAGCATCTGAATCGCTGTGTCGAACCTAGGGTTGTTTCCGGATGTTCCTGAAACGAACAGAAAGCCTTCAGTGTTCCGTTGCGGCTTCCACATACGGACCCTGATCTCGCCAGTTGTTTCCATAATTTGTGCTGATTTGCTCTTTCCAGTGCCGTCCCGGGTTCCCGGCGCCCGGGAGCCAGCCGCTACCGTCCGGGTCGACCACCTGACACCAGCCGATGGCCGGGCTTCTCTCCATCCCCTCCGAGGTGCTCTCCAGCGCCGGAGTGGCCTACGTCCACTACCTGAGCTTCATGGTCTGCTTCGGGGCCCTGGTGCTGGAGCGGCGCCTGATCCGGCCCGACCCTGACCGCAAGGACGCGATCCTGATGGTGATCACGGACGTGACCTACGGCCTGGCCGCCCTGGGGGTGCTGCTCAGCGGCATCCTGCGGGTGCTCTATTTCGGCCAGGGCTCCAGCTTCTACACCGAGAACCCCCTGTTCTGGTGGAAGGTGGGCACCTACCTGGCGGTGGGCGGCCTCTCCCTCTACCCCACCATCACCTACATCCTCTGGGCCATCCCCCTGCGCAAGGGGGAGCTGCCCAAAGTCAGCGAGGCCCTGGCCAACCGCCTGCGCTGGGTGCTCAACATCGAGCTGGCGGGCTTCGCCGCCATTCCCCTGATGGCCGCCCTGATGGCCCGCGGCGTCGGTCTGGCGGGCTGATGGTCCGGCGCTGGCCGCTCGGGCTGGTGCTGGGCGGTGCCGTGGCCGCCCTGCTGCTGCCGGCGCTGGCAGGGCCCCCGCCAGCGCCCGGGCCCACCTGTGCGGCCATCGTCGCCAGCCGGACGATGCCGGAAGCCACGCCGCCCGTACTGGCTGAGCCACCCCCACCTGCGGCGCCCACCGACTACCGGCAGTGGCTGCGGCCCACGCCCTTCGGCTGGGCCCGGCTTGATCACTGGTGCGTCTGGGTGGAGCCGGCGGCCAGCGAAGGGCCATCCCGGATGTGGGACGAGCGCTGGCTCGCCGCGGTGGAGCGGGCCCTGGGGAGCTGGGGTCAGGAGCTGGCGATCACCCGGGTGGCGGACCCGGCGGCGGCCCAGGTGCGGATCCTGCGGCGCCGGCCTCCCCTGCGCCGGGAGGCCTCCGGCCGCCCACGGGCCAGCCATGGCCGGGCCGAGCTGGCGGTGCTGGCGGTGGATCGGGGCACGGGCTGGATCCTGGAGCCCCAGGTGCGGGTGCTGATCAGCCCGGGACAGCGGCCCGAGGCCACCGAAGCCACCGCCCTGCATGAGCTGGGCCATGCCTTCGGCCTGTGGGGCCACAGCGATGATCCGGACGACGCGATGGCGGCCGTGCCGGGGCCCCGGCCGGTGCTGGTGCTCAGCCCAAGGGATCGGGCCACCCTGCGCTGGCTGCTCCAGCAGCCCACCGACTTCGGCCGACCCGTGCCGGCGGCAGCGGTGCCCGCTCAGCCCGGCGGGGCGTCCTCAGGTGGCGCTGGCCGCTGAGCAGGGTGCCGGTGGTGGTAGGGAACGAAACCGAGGCCGTAGATCTGCTCGAGCCGGGAGGGGCTGAGGGCGTGGTCGGGGGTGCCGTGGCAGCGGAGGCTGCGGTTGAGGCAGAGCACGCCGTCGCAGGTGCGGCGCACCATCTCCAGATCGTGGGAGACCTGGAGGATCGTCCAGCCCTCGCTGCGGCGCAGCTGGTAGAGGAGGGTGTGGAACTGCTCGGCGGCGCGGGCATCGAGGCCGGCCTGGGCCTCATCGAGCACCAGCAGGCGGCGGGGGCGCACCACGCAGGAGGCCAGCAGCACCCGCTTCAGCTGGCCGCCGGAGAGTTCCGAGAGCAGCCGGTCGGCCAGGTCGGCGCAGAGGGTCTTGCGCAGGGCGGCGCGGACGGCGCTGCGGCGGGCCTCGCGGCCCAGCCAGGGCAGGGCCAGGCCCGGCGGATCCCAGCCGAGGCCGACGAACTCGGCCACCGTGAGCGGGAAGCGGCCCCGGGGGATCAGGGTCTGGGGCAGATAGGCGAGCCGGGCGCGCAGCTCGCGGGGCAGCTGGCCGTGGCTGCCGAGGCTGCAGCCCAGGAAGCGCACCTGGCCGGCCTGGCGGGGCAGGATGCCGAGGATGGCCTGCACCAGGGTGCTCTTGCCGGCCCCGTTAGGCCCGACCAGGGCCGTGTCGGACTCGGCCAGCAGCTGGAAGCTGACGTCATCGACCGCCGTGACACCTTCGCGCCGGACGCTCAGGTGGCTGACATCGAGAACCACTTCCGCCATGGCTGCAGCCTACCCAGCCACTCCCTTGCTGGCCGTCGCCATCCAAACCTGTGGGCCACGAGAATGGACGTCAATGCTCTGGACCCAGACCGCCCATGACCTGCCTCGCCGTGACCGGAGCTTCAGGCAAGACGGGCTGGCGGGTGGTGGAAGAGGCCCTGGGCCGGGGCTGGCGGGTGAAGGCGATCCTGCGGCCCGCCTCAGAGGTGCCGCCAGGGCTGGCCGGTGCGGAGCTGGTGCGGCTGGAGCTGGGTGATGCGGAGGCCCTCGGGGCGGCGCTTGCGGGCTGCGACGCCCTGGTGATCGCCACCGGGGCGCGGCCGTCGGTGGATCTGGCCGGGCCGCTGAAGGTGGATGCCCTGGCGATGCGCCCCCAGATCGATGCCTGCAAAGCCGCTGGTGTGAAGCGGGTGGTGCTGGTGAGCTCCCTGTGCAGCGGCCGCTGGCTGCACCCGCTCAATCTCTTCGGGCTGATCCTGGTGTGGAAGGGGGTGGGGGAGCGCTGGCTGGCCGCCAGCGGCCTGGATTGGACGGTGGTGCGCCCCGGGGGGCTGAAGGAAACAGAAGAGGGGATCGAGGCCGAGGGGATCCGCTTCAGCGGGCCCGACCAGCAGGAGAGCGACAGCATTCCGCGGCGGCTGGTGGCACGGGTGTGCCTGGATGCGGTAGAGAGCCCGGCCGCCATCGGCCGCATCATCGAGATCACCAGCAGCGCGCAGCAGCCGGCGGTGGGGCTGGGGGAGTGGCTGGCGAGCAGCGCCGCCTGACGGCGGCTGTAGGGTCGCCGCGGCGGTGGCAGCTGGATGCGCAAACCCACTCTCCTGCTGGTGTTGGCGGTGCTGATGACGGCCGGTGCCAGCTTTGCGGCGGCCAACCTGCTGCTGCGCCACGCCACCCCGGCCAGCCCGCGCGTGGCGGCGGCGTTGCCGCCCCTGCCGGGGGGCGTGGTCCTGGGGGATCCGACACCGAAATTCGTGGGTGAAACGCGGGTGCTGGCGGCGGAGGCGATCGACGCCACCGCCTGGGCGCCGATGAATCAGGCGCTGGTGCAACTGGCGCGCCGCTTCCTCGACTACCCCTTCAAGGGGTTCTCCCTTGATGGCGGGCCTAAAGAGCAGCTGGTGCTGGATCTCAGCAACTTCGACTGCTTCCTGTTCGTAGAGCAGCTGCTGGCGCTGAGCAACAGCCGCAAGGTGGACACCCAGGACGAAGGGGTGGAGCGCTTCACGCAGCACGTGCGGCGGCTGCGCTACGTGGATGGCGAGGTGGACTACTGCCGCCGGCAGCACTACTTCAGCCGCTGGGCCGAGGCGGCCGAGCGCAACGGCTACGTGGTGAACCTCACCCCGTTCCTGCCGGGGGCCAGCAGCCGCACGGTGGCGCTCAACTTCATGAGCAACCACGTGGCCAGCTACAAGCCGATGCAGCTGGCCCGCAACAAACAGTGCATCACCGAGCTGGAGAAGAATCTGGTGCTGAACCAGGCCTACATCCCCCTGGCGGCACTGCCGGGGGTGCTGCCGTCACTGCGCAATGGGGACATCTTCTCGCTGGTGACGAAGGTGCCTGGACTGGATGTGACCCACGTGGGCTTCCTGGAGAAGCGCGACGGGGTGGTGGATGCCATCCACGCAGCGGAGGGGGCGGGGGTGATCCGCAGCAAGAACTTTGAGAGATACGCGGCGCGGGTGCCGGATGTGATCGGGGTGGCGATCTGGCGGCCGAGGCCGAACCCGGAGTTGGCTGCAGGGGCTAAGCCGGGGGGATGAGGGCAAGGACGTCGGCTTCGCCGAAGGTGACACCATTGGAGAAGCGAAAAGTCTCAATCCCGTAGTCCCTGGAGAGGAAGTAGTTCGAAACCACCAACTGATCCCTGGTGGAAAATCTCATTTCAAGGTGAACCCCCTGCCTTCGAGTCGACACAAGATCAGTGGATCGCAGATTGGAGAAGGTTACGGCGTCCTTGCTGATCAGGTTGGGTTCATAGTCAGTGATGGTCTTGGTGGAACCGCTCCTGACAATCACATAGGTATCATCACCCTCGCCACCGACGAGGGTGTCATTACCCGTACCGGAGATAAGGCGGTCACGCCCTCTGCCACCATGAAGCGCATCATGACCAGCGCCACCATCAAGGATGTCATCGCCATCTCCCCCATGCAGAGTGTCGTTGCCATTCCCTCCTGTCAGAGCATCATTCAGAACACCCCCATACAGAAGATCATGGCCATCCAACCCATTGATTCGGTTAGCCATATCGTTGAAGCCACCAAGTGTGTCATTCCCTGCCGTGGCACCACTGACCACGACGCGGTCGCGAAGATGGCCATCCCCCCAGACAACACCGTTTGCGAACTGGAAGGCCTCTATTCGATGGACTTCTGAGGCAAAATAGTTCTCGACCTTCAACTGGCCGCCTCGAGAGTCGCGCAGCGTCAGATGGTTCCCATGACGCTCAGTCGATGTGATGTCCTGGGAACGCACGGTCTGATACTGGACAACATCACGGTTGCCGCTCTCATAATCCGTATCAATGATCTCCTTTCGCTCGCCGCCCTGCCCAATCACATACACGTCATCACCGATCCCGCCGTTCAGGCTGTCATTGCCGCTCCCCGACACCAGCCAGTCACGGCCCGCGCCGCCATGCAGCAGGTCATCGCCCGCTCCGCCATCG
>NZ_JAFKRK010000034.1:0-16906 GCF_019038535.1 Synechococcus sp. CCAP 1479/9
TCCACCGTTCAGGCTGTCATTGCCGCTCCCCGACACCAGCCAGTCACGGCCCGCGCCGCCATGCAGCAGGTCATCGCCCGCTCCGCCTTCGATCCAATCCTGACCATCCGTGCCAGACAAGTGGTTGGATTCATATGATCCCTGAAGAAAGCGATGCCCTGAAGCAATCCGCTGGAAAACGCTACCTTTCGCTGTATCGGAAATGAATGAGTCCTGCAATTTTGCCAGAATCAGAGATCCAGAGTCTCCGATGGCTCGAAAAGATCGAATCAGCTTATACAGTCCCAGGAAGTCTGATGACTGAAGGAAGCTTGCATCCAGATAGCTGCTGATCCACTGAAGGCTCTGCTGCGATGGCTGCAAATGAATGTCACCATCTGCTGCCACAAGCCGTTGCAGGATCGGCCTTGCATCCGTCTGGAGAATCAGCTGATCTTCCAACTGAAGACGGAAATCCACATAGGCCTGATGAAGCAACCGCACCGCCGGAGCAATGGGCGTAGGGTCAGTCCAGCCCTGGCGAAAGCGCTGACCGAGCAGGCGCTCCATGACTGCGAGTCGTCCATCGATCGCATCCCAGCCAGCCTTGAGCTGCTCAGAAGACACGCCGACCCAACGAAAGATCAATGGATCAATCAGTGCCTCGCGCTGTACGCTGTTGCCCTGGATCCAGCTTTCCAGAAGCAAAAGCAGCTCTCCGGATTGATCTGCAGCCATGGCTTGATGCAGGTCAGGCACCATACCCATGCCTTTCAGATCTGGAAGTACAGAAAGGCCTGCATCAATAGAGACAGGGTGAAGCCACCTGGTTCGTGCCTGATCGACCTGAAACCAGACATCATGCATGGATTGAAGAGTTCCGTCAGAGGACTGGAACCGACCGATCTGAAGGTGTCGGTTACCCTCAGAGTCGACCATATCTGAAGCTGCATAGTCAACACCGAGACGCAGCAAGCCTGCCTCGCTGAGGCTCACGATCTCGTCTTGATCGGCAACCGCATTGCTGTTTCGATCAATCCATACACTCAGCGTCGACCATAGTGGATCTTGTTGATCGATCCAGCGATCTCCATTTCCATCAAGTGCCTTGAGAGCATCAAATCCATTGGCTGCTTTCGTTCCATTCGGCAGCAATGTGTGATTGCCAAATAGCTCACCTCCATGGTCGATGAGACCATTGCCATCAAGATCATGCACAAGCAGTCCATCCGTCGGGCTGATCCAACCCGTCCGTTCGGCAAATCCATTACCGTCATGATCAAAATGGATCGCAGAGCCATGCTCAGATGATGTGATCACTCCATTGCGGTCAAGATCAAGAACAAGGGGACATGAATAGTTTCTTTCCGCCGCTTGAAACTGATTTCTCAATTCCCCCAGTCCCCGTTCCCAGAGATCGGCAAGGTGCCCGACCACAAACTCTGCAGCCTCGTCGGAATAGGCACTTCCAAGCATCGAGGCCGACAGCACGATGCCGCTTGCAGCCAACCATCCCAGCGGGCCCGCAGCCAGCAGGGGTGCCACCGCCAGTGAGGCCAGGCGACCAGCAAGAATCGCCCCGGCATTCTCAAGTGCCCATTGGGTCATCATCCGCTGTGCAGCGTCCGGATCGCCCGCATCCATTGCTGCTTTGGCATCATGGGCGACGGCCGCAAGGCTGACGACGTCAGCGATGCGACCCAGTTGATCCATCGCCTTGAGCCAACGCGATGGAGTCTGAGGAGACTGATTGAGAAGATCCTGCCTGTAGTGAACAGCCAAGTTGTCCTGGGCTATTCGGATCTCTCTCAGCGCTTCACGATGGGCAGCCACCCTCTCCTGGGGAATGAAGTCAGCCATCGACCGCATCGGAGTATCGGGGGGAGGGGCATTCCCATTGATCGCATTGGAGTCTTCAAAGAAGTCTCGGGCGTCAAGGACGTAATGCTGATTGATCTGCAGAGGATCTCCATATTCGTCCACAGAAATCTTCAACCTTGAAGTCCTCACTTCGGACGCTGCAATGATTATCTTAAATGCATCCTCTACGGCCATTCCATGAAATACCTCAATTGGTATTCCATCAATACTTGTCACTCTTGGATTATTCAGAATGAGCGGGAGCTCAGTCTGAAAGAAGACTCGACTTACTGACGCCCCTCCAGTGAAAGTCACCACCTCTCCAACGGCATCTGCGACATAACGAGCCGAAACCATGTCCCAAACTCCATTATTTACGCGCAAACCATCAACGACCTCCCCATCCATAAAGCCTTGAAGCCCAACCTTGTCCTCCCCGAATATCTGCTTCAGTTTATCGACAAACTTTTTATTGTAGTTACTCGAGTTTCTTGTCATATTCATAAACTTCCCGACCTCAGACTGATCAATAGTACGGACGTCATTGCCAGATTCGTGCAGTGCCTCCGCCATCGCGCCAGAGTGCACGATCTTCTCACCGACGGAAGAATATCTTCCCGTAACTCCACTATAAAGGACCGTAACAGACCCTTGAACCCGGTGATCGACTCTCTCAATTAGCTCTAGAAGCTGCTCCTTAGTTTCAATTGTGTCCAGCAGAAGGTTGGCCTGCTCAGCAGTAAGCTTCATGATTCCAAGATGCGGATATAAAGTGACTAAGTGCTAGAACTGAATCATTGCAACTGACTCATGAGGTGGTCGAGTCTCCTCGCCATCAAGCCCAAACACGGCTAAGGCACTACGGAGAACAGACAAGACTTCATGCATATCCAGGCCTCCAAGATCACTAGGCTGAATATGAGAGACTTCTTTCCACACTATCTTCGGAGCATTCACCTGCGATCCGATAGAGACAATTTCGACATTTAGCGATATGTCCAGCATCGTATCTCGCATAAACAGCCAGAATCTTCCTTCAGGGATGTATTCCCTAGAAAAGTTTTCAATAATCCCCCCCCACAAGTAACAATCCAGCTCCCTATCCCTCGTCCAGTAACGACCATCACCGGGCTTGAACGGCAGGTTGTATCGGGCAATGTCTTCATCCGAGACCACTTCATTCACGAAGCCCATCTGGGTTGCCTCAAACACTGTGGGACACAACGGTTGGAAGCCATGATCCGCGTTGGTGGAGTTGCCATCACGCGACTTCCTGGACATCAGGAGCTGCACGTTGAGAACCTAACGATGGACAGTGGGATCGGCCAGCACTGACAAAACGTCGAGCGCGTGCAAGTCCTGTTCCAGGCTTCCCGGCGGCGGTCATGGGGTCCATGGCTCCACGCGTCAGTGCTTCGGTAGGCCGTCGTGGGAGAAGTCAGAGCACTTCAACGATGCCTGTCCAGCCAGGGCGGCATCTACTGCACTAGGAGGGTCGTCAGGCGTCAAGGCACAAGGCTGACAATGGGGCACCAAGTCCTGGATCAGCGCTGCAAGGCCATTCAGGACACGTCCTGGTCTCAGCGCTGCGTCGCGATCCAGACCGTTGTCGAGGCTGCAGCCAATGACCTGGGTACCACCTTTGGTGGCGAGAAAGGTGCCATGGTGAGCGGCAGGTCCCCGAGGCTCATGCATGGCTGGGACCTGGGCGCCCGAGCCCAGTCGCTGAAGCCTCCAGAGCCAAAGAGACAAACCTTCACCCGTCTTCAGCGGCCAAAGCCCCGCTGCCTAGCTTGAAATCAAACCGCCGTGCTTGCCGTGGTGAGTCCGTGGTTCAGCCGAAGCCTTCCAGCGGTTGCCCTGCTCCGAGGCCATGCCATCGGGGCACCCGTGCCCGCGATGGCCGTCGCCCAGCGGTTTCCCGCTGGTGCGGGCGACACCTGGAGTCCCCAGGCAACGCCACGAACAGACAACCAGGTACCGCCGCAGGTGAGCGGCTGGATCCGCCAGGCCATGGCACTGGAAGACAAGGGAGCCGACGGTGAAGCCCTGACCTGCAGCAGAAGGTGGTGGACTGGCTGCGGGCGAATCCCCAGCAGGACGACACCACCACGGCCCGAATCCTCCATGCTTACGGGCGGCTTCTCTGGATCAACAGCCGGTTCGTCGAGGCGCTTGGCCCAGCCGAGGAAGCCGTGAAGCTGCGCCGGAGTCTGGAGGGAATCAGCAGCGATGCCACAGCTGATCTGGCGGCGTCCCTGAGACTGGTAGCCCCTCTCTAAGCAGCCATAGGGCGCAGCAAGGAGATGCTTCCACCCACCCTCGAGTCGGTAACAATCCGCTGATCACTGGGTATCAGGAATCCCGAGGAGGTGACCAACCTGGCCCATGCCCTGAATGATCTGGGAGACCGCTACGGCGACCTCGGCCGACGCGAAGACGCTCTACCGCCATTTCTGGAGGCCATGGAAATTCGCAGAAGCTTGGCTTCAGCCAATCCTGCCTCCCTCAGCGATCTGGCCGTCACCCTCGACAGCCTTGTCGAGTACTAGCACGAACTCGGACGTCCCCCAGAGGCCCTGCCATTGAGTCTGGAAATGCTCCAGATCGTCTGCAGACAGGCCAGTAGTGACCCCGCCATGCAGGACAGTCTGGGGGATGCTCCTGATCAGTTGAGCCACATCCACAGAGATCTGGGACATCCTTCGAAAGCGCTCCCTTTCTTCCTCGAATCGGTAATGGTCTACCGCCAACTGGTGGTGAAGGATTCCGACTACCTGGGAGAATTAGCCCGTTCCCTTCTCAATCAGGGCATCGCTCTCAGTGAGCTCGGACGCCCTTCAGAAGCGCTTCCACCCACCGTCGAAGCCGTGGAGATCGACCGCCAACTTGTATCAAAAGATCCTGCCTTTCAAAAAGATCTCGACCGTGCCCTTAACAGCCTGAACCTCATCCGCAGACAACTGGGGCTCCCTGAAGACGCATTGCCGAGTGCTGAGCCGTCGTTGAGCCGTCGCAGTTCCGATCCCCAGCCATCCCCCCTCACCCATCCAGCTCCAACCACTTCCGCGCCTCCACCGCCGCCTTCTCCTGACCCTGCCGGTGCCCGAAGGCAAACGCCGCCACGCAGATCAGCGTGATCGCCGCCGGCACCGTGCCCGATGGCAGCCGGTTGCGGTTGGCCAGGTCGTCCGGCAGGCCCCCCAGCGTCAGCACCAGGAAGCCCACCGCCCCCAGCGCCGTCAGGCCATAGAGAAACGGCGTGATCGTGGGGCCGTACGGGCGTGCTGCAGCAGCACCGAAGCGAAGGCATCTGCTGATACATCGTGTCCAATGGTTTCTTGTCTCGTCCAGAGACCGATCTTGATTCTGAAGTGATGGAAACGACTGATTGCCAGAGCATTTCTTTTGCTTACCATACACATCGTATCCACTAAACAAGCCTTCCGCAGGCGTAGTGGCTCCACCAGCTCTATCGCCTTAGCGAATTTGAACTTATCCTTATTCGGCCAGACAACCGAATCCTACCATGAATCTTCTCCAATCAACAGCATTGCATCACCCTAGATAATCTGATCTATTCAGATAGCTCTATCCAAGAGGTTTTGCATGCTTCCTACATGATTTCCTCTTTTCCGGTCTGCTTGCGATTGCCGCGTTTACTGCGAACACTGCGAATGCGACATCACTGTGGTGGATCAAGGTCATCACGACGCAACAAGCCCATCCAGGTTGCTTGAGGGAAGCGCAGAACGGAGCCGGGCGCTCCTTCTCAAATGTCCGAGTTGGTTCTGACGAAATTGGAGACCTCAATCGATCAGAATGTCTATGTTTCAGTTACCTGTTTAGAGCGCGGAGCTGGGCTGCGTGCAGTAGCTGTTATGTCAGGTGTAGGCGAAGAATGCAACTGGGTTTTTCAAACCGTGACCAACAGTTCCGAACTTCCGCGAACTTCAGGTGCACCAGATTTCCAATCCAGGATCAGCCGCGCCATGCCTAAGTGGCAGTTGGAGCCTCGCTTTTCAAGTGAGCCTGGAATCTTCATATTCCTCAACTTGCCAAGGATGCAATGCAGGGCTAGATTTAGTCAGACAAAGAGTCGGGCAATTCTTGAGGTGGGGGAGTCTCGCTGCAAAGGCGATCCCAATGGATCGTCATTCATGCTAGGTAGATTTTCACCTGATCTCGAGCCATGTCATCCATTTTCTCTCAAGGAATCATGAACATCCATCGACCTGCCGGTGCCAACTTGCTATGGCGCGTTGGCATTGCCGCCTCCGCTATGGCAGCTTGTTTGGTTTTGCCAGCTGATGCGTTAGCGCAAAGTTTTCCGTTGACATGCAAGGCAGGATCGACCATGAGGTTGTCCGTTGGACTCCTCAGCGGACTCAACACCGCCAGTGTGTTCTTCCGACCCAGCAGTGTACCCGCTGCAGCCGGGTTGAGCCCGGGCTTCTGTGCCTGGAGCGATCGAGGGTGGCGGGACGGGGAGCCAACAACTCTCTTCATTCGTGACGCGGGGCGCGTTGTTGGCAACTTTCAAAATGGTGCCTACTCACGGCTTGAATTCACCCGTGGCGATATTCGGGGACTTGAGGGCATCACCCGCAACAGTGGTCAGATCTTCATCTTTCAAGTCCATCGGGAAGGCACAGGAGGCAACGGAGTGATGGTGGTCGATCGCGTTGGTCCCTGATGTCTGCCTTCGGCTTGTCTCTGAGCAGATTGAGCAGTGACAAGGGGGTATGTGACCGCTAAGGGTTTTGGTGCGACCTACCAACCCATGCCGTAAGCCTTATCCATAGCTGCCTCAAAGCCCTCCTCACCGAGGAGGGACTTCTCCAGTATGGGATCCAGCACCTGAAGCACGGTCGCAGACTTGCCGTGATCGCCGCATTGAGCGGAATCAGGCTCAGCTGTGCCTAGTGCTGGCAGGTTAAGCAACGCAGAGGAGGCCCCTCAGCCCTAACCATCCAACTCCAACCACTTCCGCGCCTCCACCGCCGCCTTCTCCTGCCCCTGCCGGTGCCCGAAGGCAAACGCCGCCACGCAGATCAGCGTGATCGCCGCCGGCACCGTGCCCGACGGCAGTCGGTTGCGGCTGGCCAGGTCGTCCGGCAGGCCCCCCAGCGTCAGCACCAGGAAGCCCACCGCCCCCAGGGCCGTCAGGCCATAGAGAAACGGTGTGATCGTGCGGCGCGTCAGGGCGTGCAGCAGCAGCACCGCCAGCCCCACCCAGGGCAGGCTCGATCCCAGGGCCCACAGCCAGCGTTCGCCCGATCCATCGCCCAGCCGCCGGCGGCAGGCCAGTTCCCGCTGCAGCCGGCTCATTCGCGCCGTGGCGCACCGCGCCGCTCGGCCAGCACCTCCTGCACCCGGCGCCAGTCGACGCCGTGGTGGGCCAGGGCCACCTGCATATGAAAAATCAGATCGGCCGCCTCACCGGCGATCGCGTCCGGGTCGTCGTCCTTGCAGGCCATCACGAATTCAGCGCTCTCCTCGCCGATCTTCTTGAGGATCCGGTTGTCGCCCCCCTCCAGCAGCTTGTTCGTGTAGCTGCCGGGCTCAGGCCGCTCCCTGCGGCCGTTGATCACCCGCGCCAGCTCGGTGCAGACATCCGCCGGCGGCGGCAGGGCCTCGGGGCCTCCAGCGGTGGCCGTTTCGCCTTCCTCGTAGAAGCAGCTGCGGGCACCGGTGTGGCAGGCCACCTGGCCCACCTGCTCGATCGTCAGCAGCAGCACGTCGGCGTCGCAGTCGTAGCGGAGCCCCCTGAGCTTCTGGAAATGGCCGCTGGTGGCCCCTTTGTGCCACAGCTCCTGCCGCGAGCGGCTCCAGTAGTGCACCTCGCCCGTGGCCAGGCTGCGCTCGATCGCCTCCCGGTTCATCCAGGCCACCATCAGCACCGCCCCGTCCAGCCAGTCCTGGGCCACCGCCGGGATAAGCCCCGCCCCGTCGAAGCGCAGCGTGGCGATCAGCTCTGGCCCAGCCAGCTCCGCCCCCCCACCGGGCGACGGCGGATGACAGGATCCAGGGGAAGCGGCGGATGGAGCCCCCAAGGGACGCGACGTCAGCTGCAGTGATCCTCCCCCATGTCCACCCCCGCGGCCCACACCTGCAGCAAGAGCTACGGCGGCTTCCCCTGCTGCCACCGCCAGTGGCGCCACCCGGGCCACTGCCGCTTCGTGCACGGCTACAGCCGCAGCTTCACCTTCTGGTTCGCCGCCCACCACCTCGACGTCCACGGCTTCGTGGTCGATTTCTCCAGCCTCCAGCCCCTGCGGGCCCGGCTCGAGCAGCAGTTCGACCACACCTTCCTGGTCAACCACGACGACCCCCTCCTCGCCCAGTGGCAGACCCTGCATGAGCAGGGCGCCCTCGATCTGCGGGTGATGGCCAACGTGGGCATGGAGGCCAGTGCCGAGCTGGCCTGGGGCTGGGCCAACGAACTGCTCGGCCCCCGCGACGGCGGCCGCAGCTGCTGCTGGCGGGTGGAAGCCCGCGAGAACGAGGCCAACGCCGCCCGCTTCACCGCCATCCCCGAGTGGTTCGAAGCGGGCACCACCACCACCCCGGAGCCCTGGCCGGCGCCGTGATCCTCACCCGTCTGGCCACCGCCTGGGCCCTGGTCCAGGGGCTGCTGATCGAGGCGCTGCCCTTCCTGCTGATCGGCGTGCTGATCTCCGCCGGCGCCCGCTGGTTCGCCCCGGGGGGCCGCTGGCTGCGGCGGCTGCCCTCCCACCCCGTGCTGGGGCCCCTCACCGGCGCCGCCCTCGGTTTCGCCCTGCCCGCCTGCGAATGCGGCAACGTGCCGGTGGCCCGCCGCATGCTGAGCGGTGGCGCGCCCCTCGGCGCCGGTCTCGGCTTCCTGTTCGCCGCCCCCGTGCTCAACCCGATCGTGATCGCCAGCACCTGGGCCGCCTTCCCAGACCAGCCCTGGCTGCTGCTGGCCCGGCCCCTCGGCGCCGTGGTGGTGGCCGTGGGCCTGGCCCTGCTGCTGGGCCTGGTGGGCGAGCCCCAGCTGCTGCAGGCCGACCTGCTGGCCGAACGGCGCCTGCACCAGCCCCTGGCGGCGCTGGGGTTGCTGGAGCGCTCCAGCGGCCTGGTGGGCGCCCCGCCACCGTCGGCCCTCAGCGCCGAGACCGCCCCGGTGCGGCCGCCCCTGGCCGAGCTGATGAAGCACGCCAGCCAGGAGTTCCTCTACCTGGCCCTGCTGCTGGTGATGGGCAGCGTCATCGCCGCCCTGGTGCAATCCTTCGTGCCCCGCAGCTGGCTGCTGGCGGTGGGCGGCGCCCCCACCCTCTCGATCCTGGCCCTGATGCTGCTGGCCCTGGTGGTGTCGGTGTGCTCGAGCGTGGATGCGTTCCTGGCCCTCAGCTTCGCCGCCCAGGTCACCCCCGGGGCCCTGCTTGCCTTCCTGCTCCTGGGCCCGGTGATCGACCTCAAACTCGTCAGCCTGCTCGGGCTGCTGTTCCGCCCCCGCGGCCTGGTGCTCACCACCGCCGGGGCCGCCCTGATGGTGCTCCTGATCGGCCAGTGGGTGAACCTGTGGCGCCTATGACTCCCCCCCTCCTGCAGCGGGCCGCCCTCTGGCGCGCCGCCAGCCTCGGCCTCTGGGCCCTGGTGATGCTTTACAGCTGCGTCGACGGCCGCCTCGACCTCCTCCTGCGGGCCGTGTTCCATCCCCTGGTGGCCCTGGCCGGCCTGCTGCTGCTGCTCGTCGCCCTGCTGCAGCTGCGCCTCGCCTTCGGGCCCGGCCGGCAGGAGCGGGGCGACCGGCGCCAGGCCCGCACCCTGCTGCTCACCGCCGCCATCGCCCTGCTGGTGCTGCTGCTGCCGCCGGCCCCCTCCTTCGCCGACCTGGCCGGCCAGCGCCCCCGCGACGAGACCGCCGAAAGCGAGCTCAGCTTCGTGTTGCCGCCCGCCCAGCGCAGCCTCACCGACTGGGTGCGGCTGCTGCGCAGCCAGCCCGATCCCAAGCTGTTCGCCGGCGATCCGGTGCGCATCAGCGGCTTCGTGCTGCCGATGGAGGGCGAATCGCCCCAGCTGGCCCGGCTGCTGGTGCGCTGCTGCCTGGCCGATGCCTCCCCGGTGGGGCTGCCCGTCCACTGGCCCGCCGGCCAGGCCCCCTTCCCCGCCGACCAGTGGCTGGCCATCGACGGGGTGATGGGCCTCAGGCCCGCCCCCGGCGGCGGCGAGCGGCTGGAGGTGGTCCCCAGCCGCATCCGGCCGATCCCCCGGCCCGCCCGGCCCCTGGAACCATGAGCCCGCTCTCCCGCCTCCCCTGGGCCGGCCCCCTGCCGCTCACCCTGGCCCTGGCCGCTCTGCTGGCCCTCGTCCAGCAGCAGCTGCTGCTGAACCACCCGCCCCGGCTTGAGCGGCTCACGCCGGTGGCCGCCAGCTCCGGCCCGGCCGCCCTGCAGGCCCGCTTCAGCCGGCCCATGGACCCGGCCAGCCTCCAGGCCGCCAGCACCCTCAGCCCGCCCCTGGCCCACCGCTGGCTCGGCGATGGCGACACCCTGCTGCTGAACCTCTCCCCCGACCAGCGGATCAGCTCCCCCCTGCAGCTGGAGCTGGCCGGCCGCGATCGCCGCGGCCTGGCCCTGGCCCCCCAGCGCTGGCAGTGGGATCCGCGCCCCCGGCTGCTGGCGGTGGTGCCGGTGGCCAGCGGCGAGCAGCTGCGGGTGCGGGAGCACGACGGCCGCTGGCGGCCGATCTCGCCGGTCTGGCCGCGCATCACCATGGTCGAACCGCTCGGCGGTGGCGAGGCCGTGGCCGTGGTGTCGCGCTCCGAGACCGGCCGCTTCCGGGTGTGGCGGCTGCCGCTGCGCCAGCAGCCCCTGCGCCCCCTGGGCCGCGGGCGCCCGGCGTCAGCGTCCCCCGTGCAGGCCGGTGCCCCCGAGGCCATCGGCGCCGGCGAGATGGTCTTCGCCCACATCAGCGGCAACCGCCGCGGCGACCTGCTGGTGCAGGCCGGCGGTGAGCAGCCCGACCAGGTGAGCATCAGCCTCTGGCCGGCCCGGGGCGGCCCCCGGGTGCTGCCGCTGGAGGCCAGCGGCGCCGTGCGGCTGCTGCCCGAGGGGGGCGCCCTGGTGGTGCCCGAGATCGATGGCCTCAGCCTGCGCGACCTGCCCCCCCGTCCGCCCCGCCGCCAGACCCTGCCCGGCAGCCGCGACCTGAGCAGCTTCTGTCCCCGGGCGGGGCGGGCCCTGCTGGTGCGCCACTGGCCCGATTTCCGCCGCTCCCTGGAGTTGGTGGAACCGGGCGTGGCCCCCCGCCAGCTCTGGCTCGGCCCCCAGGCCCTGGCGGCCACGGCCTGCAGCCGCGGCGGCGAACGGATCTGGGCCCTGCTGATCGAAGGGGTGGGCCGCCCCGTCCTCACCCTGGTGACCCTCGACCGGCGCGGCACCGTGCTGGCCTCGCGGCGCCTGGCCGGCTGGGAGCTCGAACCCGGCACCGGCCTCAGCTATGACCCCACCAGCGACCGGCTGGCGCTGGTGCTCCGCCCCCTGGGGGAGCTGCGCGGGGCACCGCCGGCGCCCCCCCGCGCGGTGCTGATCGAGGCCTCCAGCCTGACCCTCCAGCCCCTGCCCCAGGAGGCCCTCCAGGCCATCTGGCTGCCGGCAGGGTAGAAACGGAACCATGCAGGCCACCTCCGCCCCCGATCTGCCGCCGCGCCAGGCCTCCCTGCTGGCGGAACTGCGCGACGCCGACGGCGAACTGAGCGGCCAGGACCTCCACGCCCGGCTGCGGGGCGGCCCCTCCGCCATGGGCCTGGCCACCGTCTACCGCCACCTGCGCCAGCTGCAGCAGCGGGGCCTGGTGCGCTGCCGCCACCTGCCCAGCGGCGAAGCCCTCTACGCCCCGACCGAGCGGGACGAGCACCACCTCACCTGCGTCGACTGCGGCACCACCATGGTGCTGCCCCAGTGCCCGGTGCACGGCCTGCACCTGCCGGGGGAGGACCTGGGCGACTTCCTGCCGATGTACCACACCCTGGAGTTCTTCGGGCTGTGCGGCCGCTGCCGGGGCACCCGGTCCTGAGGCCGGCCGGTCAGGCCCTGAGGCTGTCGCGGTGCAGCACCGCCATCACATCGAGGATCTGGCTGCAGCGCTCCGCCGGCACGTTGATCAGTTCCCCCAGCCGCTGCAGCATCGCCTGCTCCACCGGCTTGAGGCTGCGGTTGGCGTACACCAGCAGGGCCGCCATCGCATAGGCCGTCTCCTGCTGGGGTTCGCTCAGCACCGGCGCGGCCTCCACCAGCAGCTGTTCCCAACCGCCGTTGCGCAGGCGCCCCAGCAGGCCGTCGAACATCGCCCCCATCACCGCTTCGCCGAGGTTGCCGTAGGGCGAGCGCAGCTCCAGCTGCTGGCGGAGCAGGGCGGCCTCGTCACCGTCGAGGGCGCCATCGCAGGCCACCGCGGCAAGGCCGATGGCGGCGAACGCTTCGCTGGGGTTCATGGACCAGGTTCGGAGATTGCCATTCCAGCAGCCGCGGCCGCACTGGTGGGGTGAGCGCGCCGGCAGAATCACCGCAGCGGTTCCCCTTCCGGCCATGACCAGCACGAAACTGGACGCCCCGACCCCGGGTGCGGCCGCCGAGGCCCGGCCGATCTCCGTGCCGGTGACGATCCTCACGGGCTTCCTCGGAGCAGGTAAGACCACCCTGCTCAACCACATCCTCAGCAACCAGGAGGGCGTCAAGACCGCCGTGCTGGTCAATGAGTTCGGCGAGATCGGCATCGACAACGAGCTGATCGTCGCCACCGGCGACGACATGGTGGAGCTGAGCAACGGCTGCATCTGCTGCTCGATCAACGGCGAACTGCTGGAGGCCGTCTACCGGGTGCTGGAGCGCCCCGACCCCGTCGACTACCTGGTGGTCGAGACCACGGGCCTGGCCGATCCGCTGCCCGTGGCCATGACCTTCCTCGGCAGCGACCTGCGCGACCTCACCCGGCTGGATTCGATCATCACCCTGGTGGACGCGGAGAACTTCGGCGCCGAGACGCTGCAGGGGGAGGTGGGCCGCTCCCAGATCGTCTACGGCGACATGATCCTGCTCAACAAGTGCGACCTGGTCAGCGAGGAGCGGCTGGAGCGGCTGGAGGCCGAGCTGCGGGCGATCAAGAGCGAGGCCCGTATCCTGCGCTCGGTGAAGGGCGAAGTGCCCCTGCCCCTGCTGCTGAGCGTGGGCCTGTTCGAGAGCGACAAGGTGGTGGCCCAGCAGCAGGCCCCCGCCGCCGGCGATCACCACGGCCACGACCATGGCGCCGAGGACCACAGCCACTGCGACCACGACCACGGCCACTGCGAGCACGAACCGGCCGCAGCCAGCCATGACCACGGCCACTCCCACGATCACGATCACGGCCATCACCATGGCCACGATCACGCCCATGACCATGGCGGCCATGCCGACCACCAGGCCATCGAGGGGTTCACCTCCCTGTCCTTCAGCAGCGACGGCCCCCTCTCCCTGCGCAAGTTCCAGAACTTCCTCGACAACCAGATGCCGGCGGGGGTCTTCCGGGCCAAGGGCATCCTCTGGTTCAACGAAAGCGAGCGCCGCCACGTGTTCCACCTGGCCGGCAAACGCTTCTCCATCGACGACAGCGACTGGCCGGGGGAGCGCAAGAACCAGCTGGTGCTGATCGGCAAGGATCTCGACCACCAGCGCCTGCGCCAGCAGCTCCAGGCGTGCGTGGCCGGCGCGTCCGGCAAGGGCTTCGCCTGATCGGCAAACCGCCGTCCCGTTGTGCTGCATCCACTACGGAACCACCGGCTGGCGCCGCTAGGGTGACGCTCTACGTACTGCTCCCATGACCGAGTTCCTCCTGATGACGGGCGTTCTCGCCCTTCTCGGTCTGGTGCTGTGGATGGCGATGGATTCCGACGACGACAACGGCGGCGGCGGCCTGATGCAGCCCGCCCTCATCCCCGTGCGCCGCTCCAGCTCCTACTGAATCGCCGTCCCGGATCCTGCCCCTGGGTAGTAAGCATTGATACCTGGCTTCGCGTCGTTTGTTCCGACCATCCCTTCGGAGCCTTCATAGGGTCCGGGAAGACACCCGTTCTTCCCGATGCCCACCCCCAGGCTCGCCCGTCGTCGCCTCCTTCTGCCTGTCGGCGGATCCGCGGCCCTGGCCGCCGCCCTGCTCGCCGTCTTCGGCAGCGGATCTTTGCCGGCCATCGGCCAGTCGCAGGCCCAGGCTCCCGCCGTCGCCCAGGCCGGCACCACCATCGGGGTCTACTCCGGTCGCCACTACAACACCGACAAGGAGCTCTACCGCCAGTTCACCGCCCGCACCGGCATCAAGGTGAACGTGCTGGAAGCCAAGGATGACGCCCTGCTGGAGCGACTCAAGAGTGAGGGCAAGAACAGCCCCGCCGATGTGCTCGTCCTGGTCGATGCCGCCCGCCTCGACGCCGCCACCGACCAGGGCCTGTTCCGCCCCGTCCGTTCAGCGGCCCTGCAGCGGGACGTGCCCGCCAACCTGCGGGATTCCCAGGGCCGCTGGTACGGCCTCACCCGCCGGGTGCGGGCCGTGGTGGTCAACCCGAAGCTGGTGAATCCCGCCACGATCCGCACCTACGCCGATCTGGCCAAGCCGGCCCTCAAGGGCAAGCTCTGCCTGCGGGAGCGCAAGAGTCCCTACAACCAGTCCCTGGTGGCCAGCCAGATGATCCTGCGGGGTGATGCCGCCACCCGCACCTGGATCCGCGGCATGGTGGCCAACGTCAGCCAGCCCTTCTTCACCTCCGACACCCCCCTGGCCCGGGCCGTCGCCCGGGGCGAGTGCGGCGTGGGGGTGGTGAACACCTACTACATCGCCCGCATGCTCTCCGGCGAAGGCGGCGCCCAGGACAAGCAGCTGGCCGAACGCCTGAAGGTGGTCTATCTCAATCCCTCCCACGTCAACATCACCGGCGCCGGCGTCACCCTCCACGCCAAAAATCCCCAGGCGGCGACCCGGCTGATCGAGTTCCTGGCCTCCCCCACCGGCGGCCGCGGCTACGCCGAAGCCAACAACGAATACCCGCTCAAGGGCTTCGGGGATAACCCGATCCTGAAGCGGTTCGGCAGCTTCCGGGCCGATGGCGTCTCGGTGGAGCAGATCGGATCCAGGAGCCGGGCGGCCACCCGGATGATGGAATCGAACGGCTGGAAATAGGACACCGGATGGCGACAGCGGCAACGGCGGAGCGGGCACCAGCCCCCCGGACAGCTCCGCCGATGCGGCGGGCTTCCCTCGCGGCGGCCGTCCTGCTGGTCTGCGCCCTGGCGGTGCTGCCGTTCCTGGCCCTGGCCGGCTTCGCCCTTCGCGATGCCGGCTCCGGCGGCCTCTGGCTGGGGGCCGAAGGCCTGGAGCAGCTGAGCAACACCCTGGTGCTGGTGCTGGGCGTCGGCCTGATCGCGGCCCTGCTCGGCACCGCCAACGGCTGGCTCACCGCCTGCTGCCGCTTCCCTGGACGCCGCTGGCTGCGGCTGGCCCAGGTGCTGCCCCTGGCGGCTCCGGCCTTCGTGCTCGCCGCCGTGCTGGTTGACCTCGGCAGCCGCTGGGGCTTCCGCGTGCACGGCATCGGCTGGGCCGTGCTGCTGCTGAGCCTCACCACCTACAGCTACGTCTTCCTGCTCTCCACGGAGAGTTTCTCGGGCAGTGGGCAGCGCCAGCTGGAGGCCTGCCGCAGCCTGGGGGTGGGCCCCTGGGGCAGCTTCCGGCGGGTCGCCCTGCCCCTGGCGCTGCCCTCCATCGGCGCCGGTGTCGCCCTCGGCGGCATGGAGGTGGTCAATGAACTCGGCGCCGTGGAGCTGCTGGGGGTGCCCACCCTCTCGCGGGGGATCCTGCAGCGCTGGCAGGCGGAGGGCGACCTGCCGGGGGCGGTGGGACTGGCCCTGATCGCCCTGGTGCTGGTCAGCCTGCTGGTGGGGGCCGAACGCTGGATGCGCCAGCGCAGCCGCCGCTGGAACGTCGGCCAGGACGGTGTCGGCGCGTTGCAGTGGCCGCTGCAGGGATGGCGCCGCCTGCTGGCCCAGCTGCTCTCCGTGCTGCCGCCCCTGGTGAGCCTGGGGCTTCCCCTCACCTGGCTGGTGGCGAGCCGCGACCACCTGCAGAGCGATCCGCTCGAGGATCTGCTGGCCCTGGCGCTGCGCAGCCTGGGGCTGGCCCTCGTCGCCACCGTGGTCACCGTGGCGGCGGCCCTGGTGCTGGCCATCAGCCGCCGCTGGCTGGCCGACCGGCTGCTGGGCCGGCTCACCTTCTTCGCCGGCATGGGCTACGCCGTGCCGGGCACCGTGCTGGCCCTGGCCCTGATGCTGATCGGCGGGCCGCTGCAGCTCAGCCCCCTGCTGCTGCTGCTCTGGGGCTACGCCGACCGCTTCATGGCCGTTTCCAAGCAGGGACTCGACGCCTCGTTCGAGCACATTCCCCCCAGCCTGGACGAATCGGCCACCAGCCTGGGCTGCGGCTGGCTGGCGGTGCTGCGCCGCATCCACCTGCCCCTGCTGCGTGGTCCGCTGCTGGTGGGGGCGCTGCTCGTCTTCGTCGACGTGGTGAAGGAGCTTCCCCTCACCTTCTCCCTGCGTCCCTTCGACTTCGACACCCTTTCGGTGCGTGTCTATCAGTACGCCAGTGACGAACGGGTGGGGGCGGCCCTGATTCCGGCACTGCTGATCCTGGCGCTGGGGCTGGCCGCCTCGATCGCCCTGATGCCGAGCCTCGAACGCCAGGGCCCGGGCGACTGAAGCGGGCCCCGGCCGGACCGGAGCCCAGGGTTCCGCACGACCTCAGTCGCGGCCGCAGCAGCACTTGCCGCCTTTCCATTTGGAGCATTTCTTCTGGCGGCAGCCCTTCTTCTTCGCCTGGGGCTGGGGACCGCGGGCGCTGATCGGAGCGGGGACGTCGGGAAGGCTGCCGAGGGAGGGGGCCATGGGGGCGAAGGGAAAGGAAGGAGAAGGGAGAAAGCAGAAGGCAGGGGGCGTCAGGCCGCCAGGGGTGCACCGTCGACCAGGGCCGGTGCCAGGCGCAGGCTGGTCTCGCCGCTGGGGACCTGCATCAGGTCGGCGGC
>NZ_JAFKRK010000035.1:0-1998 GCF_019038535.1 Synechococcus sp. CCAP 1479/9
GCGGGTGGTGCCGATCAGCTCCCCGATGCGCTCATGGGTGAGGCGGAAGGGGAGGTCGCACCAGGGGCCGCAGCGGCGCCCCAGGCGACGCACCAGCAGGGAGAGCAGGGCATGGAGCCGCTGCTCGGCGCTGCCGAGGTGGCGGATGCGCAGCAGCTGCAGGGTCCACTCGTTGACCGGATCAAAGCCATGGCCCTCGAGGGGCTCGGCATCGCTGCGGAAGCAGAGGGGGGTGAGGGCCTCGACGCAGACGCCCTCGCTGCAGAGACGGTCGGTGCGGAGCTGGTCGCCGGGTTGCAGGAAGGCCAGGGTCATGCCCTCGGTCTCCTCGCAGGGGCAGTAGACGCGGGCGATGCCGTCGAGGACCTCGAGGCAGGAGCCGCCGGGGCGGGGGGTGGGGTCAAGCAGGACCGTCTGACCGGCGGGCATGCGCACGGCACTGACGGGATCGTCGGGGAGGAAGCGGTAGCGCATCGGGCGAAGGGAGGGGCCTTATTGCGAATAGCTCTCAACCTAGACGCCCCACCGGCACTTTTGCAAGCGATTCTCAATAGCAGCTGGTGGTTGCGAAGGCGCTCTGCCGGAGCGGCGGCCCCCAGGCCCTCAGGTGAGCAGCAACCGATCGAAGAACGCGTGCCAGGACAGCCCGGAGCGCTCAGGCCCGAACACCGCCCGCTGCTCCAGCCGGTTGAGTGGTGGTTGGCCGATGCTGCTCAGCAGCCGGTCCATCTCGCCGGGGTCGAGCCGGTCATCGCCATCCGCATCGACGGGGATCAGGTAGCGCTTCAGCCGCTCCTGTCCGTCCCAGAGCCGGCGCAGGCGCAGCATCACCTCGATGAACTCGGCCCGGTCCACCACCCCGTCGCCATCGAGATCCATGGCCGCCAGCACCCTGGCCAGGGCCGCCCCAGGGTCGCTGGGGCCCTGGTCAGGGTCGCTGGGGACCTGTTCCATTCCGTCGACCAGTTCCGACAGACTCAGCTGGCCGTCCCGGTCGCGGTCGAGGCGCTCGAACAGCTCCACGAACCTCCCCAGCAGCAACGGATCCGCCGACGGGGCCAGGCTGGTCCAGACGCCTCCGCCCACGGCCCCGCGCAGACGGGAGCGGAAATCGTTCAGCAGCCGCCGGGTCACCAGATAGCGCTGCAGATGCTCCTCCGGCGTGAGGATCGCGTGCAGCGCCACCGGCACAACGGTGGGCAGCGCCCGGCGCACCACCAGCAGGGTGGCCAGGGTGGCGACGATGAAGGACAGCGTCAGCGCCGGCAATCCGAGCGGCATCAGCCGCTCCAGTGGCTGGGTGAGCAGGCTGGCCGCGAGGGCCGCCAGGGCCGCCACCCCCAGGCTGCGCCTGGTGGGGGCATGGAAGATGCCACCGATGGCAATGGCGCTGAGAACGGCGTCGTAGCTCCAGAGGCCCAGGCCGACGGCGCCGGCGGCACCGCTGGCCAGGCCCGCCAACGCCCCGATCGCCGCCCCCATCAGACCCACCCCTGCCGCCATCGGACTGGCGACGGCCGTGGCCGCCAGCACCAGCCAGCCACTGGCCAGATCACCACAGAAGAAGACCTGACCGAAGCCCCGCGGCAGGGCCAGCAGAAAGGCCTGCAGGGCGGAACCCGCCGGTGGCACCATCGCGGGACTGTGGAGCTGCAGCGGCGGCACGTCCGCCAGGGTGACCAGCGCCAGCAACCCCCAGGTCACCAGGCAGAAGGGCAGGGTCATCGGCGGCAGGCCGGTGGCGGCATGCAGACGCCGACCCGGGCCGTGGACCAGCACGGAACTCAGCGCCCCACCCCCCAGGGCTGCCAGCGTCCAGAAAAGAGCAGCTCCGGGAGGGGCCAGATCTGCGAAGGTGCCGATGGCACTGCCCACCAAGGCTCCGTTGAACCCGTAGATGCCGTTGTGGCGGTCGTCCCAGGAGCTGCCGAGGGCCTTGGCCGTCAGGTGGGCGGCCACGATTCCGAAGCCAGCGAACAGCGCCACCGACGGCGACTG
>NZ_JAFKRK010000036.1:0-28496 GCF_019038535.1 Synechococcus sp. CCAP 1479/9
CGGGCGGCCCCAGCCCGGCCCGGGCGGCCCCACCAGCAGCCGGCCCGCCCCACCCTCGGCCCGGCCCCAACGGCCCGGTGCCCCGGCACCGATCCGTCCCGGCAGCGCCGGCGCCAGGGCCGGCTCGGCCCCAGGACGGCCCGGCCCCACCCCGCTCGAACTGGTCGGCAAGCCGATCCGCCGCGACTCGGCGGGTCCCGGCACCTCGGCCCCGGGCCGTCCGGCGGCCCCCGGCCGCCCGGGCATCCCTGCGGGGATGCGCAAGCCGATGGCCCCCGGCGAGTTGATGCAGCTCCAGAAGCCCACCGGTCGCCCCACCGCTCCGCCGCCGCGTCGGCCCGACCGCAGCGAGGGCGGCACCGAGGCCGGTGGTGAGACGGAGGGCGTGACGCGCCCCACCGCCACCCCGCCGGCCGCGCCCCGTCGCCCCGGCTTCCGGCCGCCCACCCCGGCGGGTGCCCGCGCCCCCGGCGCCCGGCGCCCGGACTGGGACGACAGCGCCAAGCTCGAGGCCCTGCGCAGCCGCACGCCCCAGAAACAGCGCCAGAAGGTGCACATCATCGGCGAAAACGATGATGCCCTCACCGCCGAAACCGGCGGCTACGCCGGCGAGCAGGAAGCCCTGGTGCTCCAGGCCAGCCTGGCCCGCCCGGCCAAGCCCCGCTCCGCTCCTGGCACCGCTGCCAAGCCCACCGTGGCGGTGCGCAAGCGCAAGAAGGAGACCACCCGCCAGCGCCAGCGGCGCCGGGCCATGGAGCTGCGGGCCTCCCGCGAGGCCAAGGCCCAGCGGCCCGAGATGCTGATCGTGCCGGAAGGCAACCTCACGGTGCAGGAGCTGGCCGACCGCCTCGGCGTGGAGAGCTCCGAGATCATCAAATCCCTGTTCTTCAAGGGGATCAGCGCCACTGTCACCCAGACCCTCGACCTGCACACGATCGAGACGGTGGCCGAGGAGTTCGGCGTGCCCGTCCTCGAGGACGACGTCGAGGCCGCGGCCAAGAAGACCGTGGAGATGATCGAGGAGAGCGACAGGGCGCACCTGATCCGGCGCCCGCCCGTGGTGACCGTGATGGGCCACGTCGACCACGGCAAGACGAGCCTGCTCGACGCCATCCGCAAGACCCGCGTGGCGGCCGGGGAAGCCGGCGGCATCACCCAGCACATCGGCGCTTACCAGGTCGATGTGCCCCACGGCGACGAGCACCGCAAGATCACCTTCCTCGACACCCCGGGCCACGAGGCGTTCACCGCCATGCGGGCCCGCGGCACCAAGGTCACCGACGTGGCGGTGCTGGTGGTGGCCGCCGATGACGGCGTCCGTCCCCAGACCCTGGAGGCGATCAGCCACGCCCGCGCCGCCGAGGTGCCGATCGTGGTGGCGATCAACAAGATCGACAAGGAAGGGGCCCAGCCCGACCGGGTCAAGCAGGAGCTCTCCGGTCTCGATCTGGTGGCCGAGGACTGGGGCGGCAACACCGTCATGGTCCCCGTGAGCGCCATCAAGGGGGAGAACATCGACAAGCTGCTGGAGATGATCCTGCTGGTCACCGAAGTGGAGGACCTGCAGGCCAACCCCGACCGGATGGCCCGCGGCACGGTGATCGAGGCCCACCTCGACAAGGCCAAGGGTCCGGTGGCCACCCTGCTGATCCAGAACGGCACCCTCAAGGCCGGCGACGTGCTGGCGGCCGGTCCGATCCTCGGCAAGGTGCGGGCGATGGTCGACGACACCGGCAAGCGGGTGAAGCAGGCCGGCCCCTCCAGCGCCGTGGAGGCCCTGGGCTTCAGCGAAGTGCCCACCGCCGGCGACGAGTTCGAGGTCTACGCCGATGAGAAGAGCGCCCGGGCGGTCGTCGGCGACCGGGCCACCGAGGCCCGGGCCACCCGCCTGGCCCAGCAGATGGCCTCCCGAAGGGTGTCCCTGGCGTCGATGTCGGGCCAGGCCAGCGAAGGCGAGCTCAAGGAGCTCAACCTGATCCTCAAGGCCGATGTCCAGGGCAGCGTCGAGGCGATCCTCGGATCCCTCGAGCAGTTGCCCCAGGAGGAGGTTCAGGTGCGGGTGCTGCTGTCGGCACCGGGCGAGATCACCGAAACGGACGTCGACCTGGCGGCCGCCTCGGGCGCCGTGATCGTGGGCTTCAACACCTCGATGGCCTCCGGTGCCAAGCGCGCCGCCGATGCCACCGGGGTGGATGTGCGCGATTACGACGTCATCTACAAGCTCCTCGAGGACATCCAGATGGCCATGGAGGGCCTGCTGGAGCCGGAGATGGTGGAGGAGAGCCTGGGCGAGGCGGAGGTGCGGGCCGTGTTCACGATCGGCAAGAGCGCCGTGGCCGGTTGTTACGTCACCAACGGCAAGCTGCAGCGCAACTGCCGCATCCGCGTCCACCGCGGCAAGGAGCTCGTCTACGAAGGCGACCTCGACTCGCTGCGGCGCAACAAGGACGACGTCAAGGAGGTGGCCACCGGCTTCGAGTGCGGCATCGGCTGCGATCGATTCACCGGCTGGCAGGAGAAGGATCGGGTCGAGGCCTTCAAGCTGGTCACCCAGCGCCGGACCCTCAGCACCTGATCCCGTGACGCCCCGCGGCGAGCCGCTGCTCTGGCTCCAGCTGATCGCCCTCGGGGTGCTGCCGCTCGAGGCCCTGCTGCTGCTGCTGGTGCTGGCCGGCAGCGACCCCGGCCCCCTGCCGGGCCTGGAACGGCTGCTCTGCTGGGCGATCGGCGCCCTGGCCCCCTCCCTGCTTCTGGCCCGCCGTCCCGCCGACGTCTGGTCGCTGCTGCTGCTGCAGACGCCGCTGCGGGGCCGCCGGGAGCTGCAGCGGCGGCTCAGCCGGCTCCAGGCGGCCCCGGGGCTGGCCCTGGCCACCGCCGGCGGCGCCGCCCTCGCCCTGCCCCTGCTGTGGTGGATCGATGGCCATGCCGCCGTGGCCGCGCCCCTCACCCCCTTCGCCTCCTGCCCGCGCCTGGTGGCCCTGCTGCTGGCGGCCCTGCTGCTGGTGGTGATGCTGTGGCAGTGGCAGCAGCTGATCCAGTCCCTGTGGCTGCTGAGCCGCAGCCCCGAGGTCGTGGCCGCCACCCGCCCCCTCAGCCTGGAGGAACTGGAGCAGCAGCGCCTCTGCCTGGGCCTGCCCCTGCTGCTGCCCGAGCCCCTGAAGCTGGCCGAGGCGGTGGCGCCGCCCGAAGCAACGCCGCCAGACGAAGCGCGGAACACCCCCGCAGCCGAGCCGCCAGTGGAACCCGAACGGCCACCGGAAGCACAGATCCCTGAGGCGCCACCGGATACCCAGGCGCCCGAGGCACCACCAGCGTCGCCCCCGAGCCCAGCCGTCGAGCTCCCGGCTTCGGAGTCCCCAGACACCGAGGTCCCATCTTCGGAGTCCCCAGACGCCGAGCCCCCGGTTGCCGAGCCCTCAGCCGTCGAGTCGGTTGCGGTCGAACCAGAGCAGCCCCCCGAAGAGGCCGAAGGCGCCGACCTGGATCAGGAGATCGGCTGAGGCCACCTCCGAACCGGCGGAGGCCCGCATGGCCATCGTGGCCAGACCAAGCCCGGCGGAGGCCACCAGGGCGAACCAGAGGGCCCGCCTGAGCCCCCGCCAGGGCGTCCTCGCTTCGTTGAGCAGACGCTGGCGCAGCGCCGGATCCAGGGATCTGTTCGGGTCGGATCCCATGGCGTGGTGCCCAGCAGGTGGTGATCCGACGAATGCTAATTTCTTGGCCGATGCCGGTGTAGCTCAGGGGTAGAGCAACTGATTCGTAATCAGTAGGTCGTCGGTTCAAATCCGATCACCGGCTTCTTCGCTCCCCTCGCTCCCGTTGCCAGCCGGCGGTTCTGAGGCTTCCGACCCGTCTGCTTGCGACGAAGGGATCTCCCCACCATCGTTGGCCACTCCTGCGCTGCCCTGAACGGCCATGGATGATCTGAAGGCCCGGCATGAACGGCTCCTGGAGAGCCACCACGGGGCCCTCTGCCAGGCCGCCGAACGGCTGCTGGAGGAAACCGCATGGTCGCTGGCGACGACGGCCCTGCTGCTGAGGGCCGCAGGCCAGGACCGCAGCCAGGTGGTGGCCGTCGGGGAGCTGGGGCGCTGGATCGAGCATCTCGGGCCGGATCTGGATGCCTTCGTGCGACTGCGGCGCCAGGGGGTCGACGTGGGCGAGGCCTATGCCCGCTGCCGCGCCATCGAGGGGGAAACCTTCCTGGGCGCCTGGGAGGGCCTGGAGGGTCAGCGACCCCTGGTCAGCCACGACGACCTCAACCAGTTCGCCGTGCTGTCGCAGCAGGGGTTCGCGCGATCACCCCGAAACCTGCTGGTGGTGGTGAACTGGGGCGAACGGGTGACGGCGTTCCTGGTGGCCTGCGATCGCCAGAGAAAACGGCCGTCACCCGCCGGGACGGGCTGAAGCTTCAGTCGTCGTCTTCGGTGGAGCCGGCGGGAATCAGGCGAATCTGCTTACGGCCGAGCTTGATCTCGAATTCATCGCCGGGCTGCAGATCGAGCATGGCGGTGTAGGCCTTGCCCACCAGAAGATTGCCGTTGCCCTGGACGGTGGCCACGTAGCTGAGTTTGCGGCCACCTTTGGAGGCACCCTTGCCACCGCCTTCGCCCAGGCTGACGCCCTTGGCTTCCAGCAGAGCCTCGTAAAAGGCCGTGAAATTCAGACGTTCCGCCCCGTCCTTCTTGGTGCTGACGTAGCCGCAACCACGCACCAGATCGGATTTCGAGACATCGCCCAGTTCCTTGACCTTGGCCAGGAGATCAGATCCGGTAAGCATCGGAAGTAGGAAAGACCTTTCGACTCACACTATAAAGGTTTCGTCGCTTGTCGCCATTGCAGGATCTGCCGATGACGCAGAGCCGATGACGCTCGTCCCTTGGCGCCCTGCCGATTGATGCCACGAACCAACACCAACCCATGGCGGCTTCAGCAGAGGGCGATGGGCCACTCCACCTTGACCACGTCGAAGTCGTCGCCACCGAGGCGATTGAGTTCACCGGCGGCGCGCACGGCCGCCTCGTGGGTATGGAAGAGATAGGCCGAGGTCGGTTCGCTCACGTCCCCGAGGCCCTGGTCGTCGGGACGGATGGAGACGTAGGAACCGTCCGAGAGACGCTGCAGCACATAGCGCTCGGCCTGGGTGCATTCCAGGGGATGGGCCGGATCGATCTCGGGCGCCCAGAAATGCATCACAACCCCCGTGAGTGACCCTTCTGAGCTACTCCAGAGGACCCGCTGGCCGCGAGGGGGCGCCACATGTCGTTGCAACCTGACCGTTCCGGCCGCTCATGTCTCATTGCCACCGAAGTCATCGTCATAGCCCTCGTAGGGCTCGAATTCACTCCAGCCGGGACTGGCGTTCTGCAGCAACCCGTAGCGGGCGTCCACGTCATTCATCAGGGTGTTGCCGGTGGGCACCGTGTCGCAGGTGATCGAACCATCGGCGCCGGTCACGCAATTCTCGAACTGCACGTTCGCCAGTGCCCCGCCCGCTCCCCCCGCCAGGACGAGCAGCAGGAGGCCGGCCAGGGAGCCCAACCGGAGTCCGAAGCAGGGCCGGGAAACGTCGCTGGGCTGGGGAGCGTCGGCCATCACCGGAGGGGGCATCTGCTGGGATGATGGCACCGCTTCAACACCCGCACCGATGTACACCGACTGGACGGCCGTGATCCTGCTGCTGCTGACGGCGGCGCCCCTGGCCGTGGTGGTGGCCACCGCCGCTTTCTTCATCTGGCGGAAGAAACGGACCTCGAAGTGACCATCCGGAAGAGGATCCCTTCGCCCCCCATGGCCGGGGAGCGGCCCTGGCCGAGGCAGTCGAGGCAGGTGCGGTAACGCTGATCATCGATGCGCAGCAGGCCGCTGCCGCCGCACTGGGGACATCGGCTCTGACCGAGGGACTGGCCCCTCGACACGGGGGCAGGAACCTGGGCAGCCATGGCCGGTTCGCAGGAGTTTGTTTTCATCTCCTCACTGTGCCTCGCCCAGACCCCCTGGATCCCGAAATCTTCCTTAAGTCTTGGCGCCCTGCCCCCGGCGCAGGCAACCCTGCAGGCCCTCGAGGCTCAGGCCGTCCGCCAGTTCCCGGGCACTGAGCCGGCTGCCCGGCGGCACCAGGTCGAGGCTGGCGGCCAGGGCCCCGATCACCCCGGGGGCATCCAGGCCCCCGCGCCGCAGACCAGCCAGCCCCTCGGCCCCCTCCCGCTTGCTCAGCCGCTCCCCCTGGCCATCCCGCCACAGGGGCACATGGGCATAGGACGGCGGGTCGGCGCCTAGGGCGGCCATGACGGCCACCTGGGCCCCGGTGGAGGGCCAGAGGTCCTCCCCCCGCACCACCTCGCTGATGCCCATCAGCAGCTCATCCACGGCTGTGGCCAGGTGGTAGGCCACCACCCCGTCGGCCCTGCGCAGCACGACGTCCCCCACCTCGGCGGGGCCGTCCTGACCGCCTGCGGACCCGCAGCGTTCCTGCCAGCGCAGGGCGCCGGGCTCCAGGTGCAGCCGCCAGCTGGGCAGCCGCCCGGCCTGGGGGCCCCACAGGGGCGGGCGATTCCGGCAGTAGCCCGGATACACCGCCAGCGCCCCGTGGGGCGCGGAAACATCGGCCAGCAGCCGCCTGCTGCAGCGGCAGGGATAGAGCCGTCCGGCCTGGCGCAGGGCCGAGAGAACGGTGGCGTAGATGCCGCGGTGGTCGCTCTGCCGGGCCACGGGACCATCCCAGTGCAGACCGAGCCAACGGAGGTCGTCGAGGATCGAGACCTCGGCGCCCGGCCGATTGCGGGGCCCGTCGAGATCATCGATGCGCAACAGCCAAACACCGCCCCTCAGCCGGGCTTCGAGCCAGCCGAGCAGGGCGGTGCGGAGGTTGCCCCGGTGCAGGGGACCGGTGGGAGAGGGCGCGAAACGGGTGCGATAGCCCTGCCGCCTGAGCTCCAGACCCGCGGCAAGGCGGTCCTGGAGATGGAGGGGCAGCCGCAGGGGAGAGGTGGAAGCCCCTGAGGCCGTCGCCATGGCCGGAGTGCGGCCTCTGGGGATCAGCCCTGGACCTTGTCCTTGAAGAGCTTGCCGGCGGTGAAGGCGGGCACGCGCTTGGCGGGGATCTTGATCTTCTCGCCGGTCTTGGGATTCAGACCCTGACGGGCAGACCGTTCACGGGGTTCGAAGGAGCCGAAACCGAGGATGGACACCTTCTTGCCCTCGACCACCGAATCGACGATGGTTTCGATGGCGGCATCGACGACGAGGGAGACGTCGGTCTTGGTGAGCTCCGTGCGGGCAGCGACGATGTTGACGAGATCAGCTTTGTTCATTGTTCGGGGGAAGCCTCCGGGTAGGTGGCGATGGCGGGGTTCGGGTCGTCGAGTGGTGGAGGCGAATCGGAAGTCCCCGACCGCCCGGTGCGTTCAGCGCGCCAATCGTATGGGCGTTGCGTCAGGGCCGCAACAGGAGAAGTCCACTCATGACAGCGGTTTGGGGGGCGGGGGGCCCGCAGTGGGGTGTTCCGTGGTAAATGGGACGACTTCCAGCCCGCCCCCCGGGGGCTGCAGCGTCAGGGACTCCAGATCCAGGTCCCCCAGCAGGGCGCCACCCTGCTCCACCAGCTTCGGCCCCCTCAGGGCCCCCAGTCCGGCGCCGCTGGCGATCCAGCCGGGGGAGCCGGGCGGCAGCCAGCGGCGCAGACGCTCGACGCTGCGAAGCTGGCGCCCCCAGTGGAACGTGCCCCGCTGCCGCAGGGGCGCGACGCGGGCCGGCGCCACCGGAACCAGCAGACGGCCAGAGAACAGGCCGCCCAGGCCGTCCCCCGCCGCTGGGGCGACATGCACGACGCAGGCGCCCGGGGAGGGCCCCGGCGTCCAGAGCAGCCGCACATCGGGCTCCAGCTGGTGCTCATCAGCAAAGGTGTGCAGCGGATCCACACCGGGCAGGAGGTAGGCCTCCTGGTCCTGGACGAGAACCGGCCATCCCAGGGCCTGCTGCAGGCGGCGGCAGCGGCCGTGGCCGCCGCGGCCGGTGAGCACGATCCAGGCCCGGGGCGGCCCGTTCCCCGCCGTCCGATGGCGGGGGCGGTCGGCCAGGAAGCGCAGGTTGGCCCGGGTGTAGGCGGGGCAGTCGATCAGCAGGTCGGCGCCGGCAGCCTCCAGCAGCCAGGCGCTGCCCCCCTGGCTCTCGCGGCTGGGGGCGAACAGCCACAGCCCCGGCCGGACCGGCAGGGGCGGACGGCCCTCCTCGGACGGCAGCAGGGCGGCGGGGGAAGGGTTCATCGCCCCATTGAACCCCTGCGGCAGCTTCCGGAGGCCCGGCGTAGCCTGGGCGGAACCCAGGCCAGTGATTTGTCGGCGACCCGGATCGGACATCCCTGGCCACTGGGGGCCTCCGTCACCCGCCGGGGCGTCAACTTCTCCGTGGTGGCCCCCCTGGCCACCCGCATCGAGCTGCTGATCTTCGCGGACGGGGCCGCCCGGGAGCCCCTGGAGGTGATCGAACTCGACCCCGGCCACCGCTCGGGTGAGCACTGGCATGTGGAAGTGGAAGGGCTCGGCATCGGCTGCTGCTACGGCTACCGGGTGTTCGGCCCGATCCAGGCCGGGAGCCATGGCTTCAACCCCTCCAAGGTGCTGCTCGATCCCTGCGCCAGGGCGATCACCGGCTGGGACGTCTACCAGCGGGGCGCCGCCGTCGGCGCCGTCCCCAACGCCTCCGCCTGCCTCAAGGGGGTGGTCACCGAGCGGGACCGGTTCGACTTCGATGCCGCCCCCCGCCCTCGCCATACCTGGCAGAAGAGCGTCATCTACGAACTGCACGTGGGCGGTTTCACCCAGGGCACGGGCTGCCCGGTGCCGGCGGAACGCCAGGGCACCCTCCTGGGGCTGATCGACACCCTGCCCTACCTCCAGGAGATGGGGGTGACGGCGATCGAACTGCTGCCGGTGATGGCCTTCGATCCCCAGGACGCCCCCGCCGGGCGGTTCAACCACTGGGGCTACAGCCCCGTGAGCTGGATGGCGCCCCATCCGGCCTATCTGGTCGACGGCGACCCGCTGCAGGGCCGCCACGAGGTGCGCCAGCTGGTGACCGCCTGCCACCAGGCCGGCCTGGAAGTGATTCTGGATGTGGTCTACAACCACACCAGCGAGGGCAACCAGGAGGGCCCCACCCTGAGCTGGCGGGGCTTCGGCGACGCCCTTTACTACCACCAGACGGCCAGGGGCGACTACCTCGACGTCAGTGGTTGCGGCAACACCATCGCCGCCAACCGCCCCCTGGTGCGGCGCCTGATCCTCGAGTCCCTGCGCTGCTGGAGCACGGAGCTGGGCATCGATGGTTTCCGCTTTGACCTCGGCATCGCCCTGACCCGGGGCGAGGCCCTGGCCCCCCTCGATGCGCCCCCCCTGTTCGAGGAGATGGAGGCGGATCCCGATCTCAGCGATCTGAAGGTGGTGAGCGAACCCTGGGACTGCGGCGGCCTCTACCGGCTCGCCGACTTCCCGGCCCGGCGGGTGGCCAGCTGGAACGGCCGCTTCCGCGACGACGTGCGCCGCTTCTGGAAGGGGGACGACCGCACCACCTGGAGCCTGAGTCAGCGCCTGTCAGGCAATCCGGATCTGTTCAACGGCCAGCCCTCTCCGGTGGGCCGCACGATCAACTTCCTCACCGCCCACGACGGCTTCACCCTGGCGGACCTGGTCAGCTTCGACCGCAAGCACAACCTGGCCAACGGCGAGAACGACCGCGACGGCGACAACCACAACAACAGCTGGAACCACGGCGTGGAGGGTCCCTGCAGCGACGCCGGCGTGAACGGCCTGCGGGACCGGCAGCTGCGCAACCTGCTGGCCTCCCTGCTGCTGGCCCCCGGGGTGCCGATGCTGCTGATGGGCGATGAGGTGCGCCGCAGCCAGGGGGGCAACAACAACACCTGGTGCCAGAACAACCCCCTGGGGTGGATGCACTGGCAGCCGGACGCCGGTGACATGGCCCTGCGCCGCTTCCTGCGGCGCCTGATCCAGCTGCGCCAGCGGCTTGCCCCCCTGCTCAACCAGGAGCTGCCCCTGGCCCCGGCCCCTGCCGGCCCGGCCCGGGGCGCCGGCAGCCTGCCCCTCTGGCGGGAGTGGCACGGCCTCGAGCTGGGCAAGCCCGACTGGGCCAGCTGGTCCCACTGTCTGGCCTGGAGCCTGCATGACGCCAGCCTCGGCCCCCTGCTCTGGTGCGGCATGAACGCCTACTACCAGCCGATGCAGTTCCAGCTGCCGGCCCAGGCCGCCGGCTGGCGGCGGGTCATCGACACGGCCATCCCGGGCGACCACGACCTGCCGGCGAAAGCCGATCCCTGGCTGCTGCCGACGGCGCCCCTGGAGAGCCGCAGCCTGATGCTGCTGGTGGCGACCCCGCTGCTGGAGGACACGGAAGCTCAGGCTGGGCCTGCCGTGGGGACTCCGGAGGAGGAGCAAGCGGGCGGCGGGAATCGAACCCGCATCATCAGCTTGGAAGGCTGAGGTTTTACCACTAAACTACGCCCGCAGCAGTACAGAAGTACTGGCGGCTGGTTCCCTGGAACTGGCTCCCTGGAACCGGCTGCAGCATTATGACCTGCACCGGCCGACCTGCTGCGGCCGACCTCCACCGGACGATCACAACCGGACGACCACCACCGGAGCCCCTCCAGGTTTGACCACCCCCACACCGTCCTCCCCGCCACCGGCAGCGCCGGGCCTGCCGTCGGGTGTGGTGGATACGGCGGACCTTCCCGCCGGTGAACGCCGCAGGGTGCTGCTGGCCTACGGCATGGGGGACGCCGGCACCGGCATGGCGGCCTCCCTGATCGGTTTCTACCTCTTCATCTTCTACACCTCGGCGGCGGGGCTGCCGGCCTGGATGGCCGGGCTGGTGCTGATGACGGCCCGGCTCTGGGATGCCATCAACGACCCGATCGTTGGCTGGTTGAGCGACAAGACCCGCAGCTCCTGGGGGCCCCGGCTGCCCTGGATCCTGGGCAGCGCCGTTCCGCTCGGCTTTGCCATGGCCCTGATGTGGTGGCTGCCGCCTGGGGGGCTCTGGGTCCGGTTCGCCGTGTTCGTGGCGATCTCGATGGTGGCCAACACCCTCTACACCTGCGTCAACCTGCCCTACTCCGCCCTGGCGGCGGAACTGACCACCAGCGTCAACCTGCGCACCCGGCTCAACAGCGCCCGCTTCACCGGATCGATCATCGCCGGCCTGGTGGGGATCGTGCTGGGGGGCGTGCTGCTCAAGGATCACCAGAACCCCGACAGCTACCTGCAGGTGGGGATCTTCTCGGGGGTGCTGATCACCTGCTCCACCCTGCTCTGCGGCTGGGGCATCGCCCCGGCGGCGCGGCACTGCCAGCGGCCCACCAGTCAGCGGGGCACCACCCGGCGGCTCCTGGCCCGGGTGGGCAGCAACGGCCGCTTCCAGATGGTCCTGGGGTTGTACCTGCTGCTCTGGTGCGCCCTGCAGATCATGCAGACGGCGGCGCTGATCTTCCTGCCGGTGGTGATGCGGCTGCCGGAGGGCTGGAGCAACTGGATCCTGCTGCCGTTCCAGGTCAGCACCCTGGTGGGGCTCCAGCTCTGGACCGCCATCGCCCGCCATCGCGGTCGCCTGACGGCCCTGCACTGGGGCACCGCCCTCTGGATCGCCGCCTGTGTGATGGCGATGCTGCTGGTGCCCCTCGATGCCGCCATCGGCCCCACCGCCTCAGCCACCAACCTGGTGCGTCTCACCGCCCTGGTGGTAACGATCCTGATCGTCGGCCTGGGGGCCTCCACCGCCTACCTGATCCCCTGGGCCCTGCTGCCGGATGCCATCGATGCCGATCCGGAGAAGCCCGCAGGCCTTTACAGCGCCTGGATGGTGTTCACCCAGAAGATCTGCATCAGCCTGGCCCTGTTCTTCTTCGGCAACCTGATGAGCCTGAGCGGCTACCAGGCGGCCAAGGGAATCCTGCAGCCGGACAGCGCCCTGCTGGCGATCCGGATGTGCATGGGCCTGATCCCGGCGCTGCTGGTGGTGCTGGGCCTGGTGGTGATGCGCCGCTGGCCGGAGCGGGGCCCCGAGCCGGAGACCCTGACGCCCTCGGCGCCATGAAGGCGCCGCGCTGGCTGCAGCGGCTGGGCGCCAGCCTGATGATCGGCGGTCAGGCCGTGAGCGCCATCGCCCGCGGCCGCATCGGCATGGTCGACCTGGTCCAGGAACTGCTGGAGGCCGGACCGGGCAGCTTCCTGATCGTGCTGATCACGGCCCTGGCGGCCGGCACGGTGTTCAACATCCAGGTGGCGGCCGAACTCTCCAAGCAGGGGGCCAGCGCCGCCGTGGGGGGGCTGCTCGCCCTGGGCCTCTCACGGGAGATCGCCCCCCTGCTCACGGCGACCCTGCTCACCGGCAAGGTGGCCACCGCCTACGCCGCCCAGCTGGGCACCATGAAGGTGACCGAGCAGATCGACGCCATCACGATGCTGCGCACCGACCCGGTGGAGTACCTCGTGGTGCCGCGGGTGCTGGCCATGGTGGTGATGGCGCCGGTGCAGTGCCTGCTGTTCTTCTGGATGGCGATCTGGTCGGGCCAGGTGAGCAGCACCCTGCTGTACAGCATTCCTCCCTCCGTCTTCTGGAACTCGGTGCGGGTCTGGATGGAACCCGACGACCTGCCCTCGATGCTGCTCAAGGCCGTGGTCTTCGGCCTGATGATCGCCGTCATCGCCTGCGGCTGGGGGCTCACCACCCGGGGGGGGCCCAAGGAGGTGGGCGCCAGCACCACCGGCGCGGTGGTCATGATTCTCGTCAGCGTCGCCCTGGTGGACGTGCTGCTCACCCAGTTGCTCTTCGGCCAATGACCTTCGCCCCCTCCCCCCCTCCGGCCAGCGCCGCCCCCGGCGGCAGCGACGCGGACGCGGTGGTGCTCAGCCCCCGGGCCTGGGTGCCGCTCGGGCTGCTGGCGCTGGCGGGCGCCGTCCTTGGCCTGCGGCCCCTGTGGAGCGCCGCGCTCTGGCCGGCCCTGGCGATGGGGATCATGGGGCTGTTCCTGCTGCTGCAGACGGCCCTGCTGCGGCTCCGCTTCGCGGCCGACGCCCTGCTGGTGTCCCGCGGTGACACCGTGATCCGCCGCTTCCCCTACGACGCATGGATCGGCTGGCGGGTCTGGTGGCCGGCCCTGCCGGTGCTGTTCTATTTCCGGGAGCAGAAGAGCATCCACCTGCTGCCGATGCTCTTCGACGCCACGGCCCTGCGGGAGGAACTGGAGCGGCGTCTGCCGCCCCCGTCGCCCCCTGAGCCCGCTCCCCCTCAACCCGGGTCCCCGTGAACACGCATCCCGCCTGAGCCCCTCGCCGCCTTGCCCCCCCGCCTGCCATGAGCGACCACCCCGACCCCCCCGCCATCACCCCTGCCGAACCCACCCCGGCAACCACCCCCGCCTCGGCCGGTCCCGGGACCGATGGGCTGCTGGAGCTGGCCCTGACGGAACTGCGGCAGCGCCGTGCCGAACTCCTGGGGGAGATCGGCGAGTTGGAGACCCGCCGGGAGCAGATCCGCCAGGAGATCGCCGGCAGCTTCGCCGGCCAGTCGGATGCGATCGCCCGGCGGCTCAAGGGCTTCCAGGACTACCTGGTGGGGGCCCTGCAGGATCTGGCCGCCGCCGCCGAGCAGATGGAGCTGGTGGTGCAGCCGCTGGTGGTGCAGCCCTCCCCCCTCGACCAGGCGGCGCCCGGCGCCGAGACCGGCGGCGCCCCGGAGACCGCCGTGGCCCCCGCCGCCGCGGGCCTGTTCCGTGACGATGCGGACCTGGTCCGGGAGCGGCTGGAGCAGTTCGGCGGCCAGCCCGACTTCTACGCCGATCCCTGGAAACTGCGCCGCACCCTGGAGCGCTCCGCCGCCACCCGGCTTGAGGACTGGTTCCTCTCCCAGGGCGGCCGGGGCGCCCAGCCCAGCGGTGGCAGCCGCAGCCGCAATGCCCTGGCGGCGGCGGCGGCGATCGCGATCCTGGGGGAGCTCTACGGCGAGCGCTTCCAGACCCTGGTGCTGGCCAGCCAGCCGGAGCGCCTCGGCGAATGGCGCCGGGGACTGCAGGACTGCCTCGGGCTGAGCCGCGACGATTTCGGCCCCGCCAGCGGCATCGTGCTGTTCGAGCGGGCCGATGCCCTGATCGAGCGGGCCGACCGCCTCGAGGAACGGGGGGAGCTGCCCTTCATCGTGATCGACGCGGCCGAGCAGGTGATCGAGATTCCGATCCTGCAGTTCCCCCTCTGGCTGGCCTTCGCCGCCGGCCCCGGGGAGATCGACGCCGAAGCCGATCTCTACTGACCCACCCGACCTCTCCTGCCATGGCCTTCCTCCCCGATCTGCTCGTGCTGCCGGCGGGCTACCTGCTGGGCTCGATTCCCTTCGGCTGGCTCGCGGGCCACTGGCTCGCCGGCATCGACCTGCGCCAGGAAGGCTCCGGCTCCACCGGTGCCACCAACGTGCTGCGGGTGCTGGGCAAGGGGCCGGCCCTGGTGGTGTTCCTGCTGGACGTGCTCAAGGGAACCGTCGCGGTGCTGCTGGCCAAGGCGGTGCTGCAGCCCCTCGGTTTCAGCGCCATCAGCGACTGGGGGGTGGTGGCGGCGGGCCTGGCGGCCCTGGCCGGCCACATCTGGCCCCTGTGGCTGGGCTGGAAAGGGGGCAAGGCGGTGGCCACCGGCCTGGGCATGCTGCTGGGGCTGACCTGGCCCGTGGGACTGGCCTGTTTCGGCATCTTCCTCACCACGCTGACCCTCAGCCGCATCGTGTCGCTCTCCAGCGTGGTGGCGGCCCTGTCGCTGCCCCTGCTGATGCTGGGCTCCTTCGGCGCCGACGGCCTGCGGCCGGCCTACCTGAGCCTGGCCCTGCTCACCACGGCGCTGGTGCTCTGGCGGCACCGCAGCAACCTGCAGCGACTGATGGCCGGCACCGAACCGCGCCTCGGGGCCGGCCGCAGCTGACGGCTGGCTGAGCGGCCGAAGGGCCTCGTTCAGGCCAGCTGGCGGCTGCGCTCCGTCGCGGCCAGCACGGCCTCGATCAGGGCCGAGCGCAGTCCGGCCCGCTCCAGCTGGCGCAGCCCGGCGGCCGTCGTACCAGCGGGGCTGGTCACCATGTCCTTGAGCTGGCCGGGGTGGAGCTCCTGCCCCTGCAGCAGTGCCGCCGTGCCCGCCATGGTGCGGTGGGCCAGGTGCATGGCCAACGGGCGGGGCAGCCCCCCCGCCACCGCCCCGTCGGCCATCGATTCGGCCACCAGGGCCAGGAAGGCGGGACCGGAGGAGGTGAGGGCCAGGAAGGGATCGAGCTGGGGCTCCGGCAGGTCGAGCACCTCACCCACCTCGGCGAACAACCGGCGCACCTGCTCGCGCCTGGCCTCGCCGACGCCCTCGCCCCAGCTCAGCCCCGTGAGTCCGGCCCGCACCAGGGCAGGGGTGTTGGGCACGGCCCGCACGCAGGCCCGTCCCGGAAACAGGGCCTGCAGCCGCGCCAGGGTCACCCCCGCCAGCACGGAGATCAGCAGCGGCTGGCCACCGGAGGGGGCGGCCGCCAGGGCCTCTGCCAGGGCTTCGGTCGCCGCGGGGGCCACCGCTTCGATCTGCTGGGGCTTCACGGCCAGCAGAACCACGGGCGCGGCCCAGGCCGGGGCGGGATCTGTCGAGACCTGGATCCCCAGTTCGTCGCCCAGCCGCCGGGCGGAAGCCTCACTGGCCACCGCCGCCCGGACGGCGGAGCGCTCGAGCAGGCCGGCGTCGAGAAGCGGCAGCAGCAGGGCCCGGGCCATCCGGCCCAGGCCCACCACGCCGACGGTGTCAGACCATGGCATCCGAACGGCCCCAGGCGGGGCTGGGGGCAGCCTCCTGCTGGTCGTCGACGGGGCCGGTGCGCCCGGAGACCACCGTGGGGGAGGCGGCTTCCTCACCGCCCGCGGTGGTCACCGTGACGCAGCTGGGGGCGAACAGGAAGATGCTCTCGCCCACCCGTTCCTGGTGACCGTCGATGGCGAAGGTGCCGCCGGCGACGAAATCCACGGCCCGCTGGGCCTGGTCCGGCTCCATCATCGTGAGGTTGAGGATGACGGTCTTGCGCTCCCGGAGAGCCTGAATCGCACGGGGCATCTCGTCGAAGCTGCGCGGCTCCATCAGGCACACCTCGGCCACGGCGCTGGTGATGCCGGGCATGCCGATGACGTTGGTTCCGGCGAAGGGATCATCGCTGGAGAAATCGGTGCTCAGAGCGAGGGCTCCGGTGTTTCTGCCGGCCGTGGAAGTGGTCGCGGCCGTCGTGGTGTCGCCGGGGTCGTAGTCGAGTTCGTCGTCGAAGTCGCCATCGAGATAGTCGTCACCGGAGACGACGGCACGCAGGCGGGAGAACAACGACACGGAGTCGACCTCGGGAAGGATGCTTGGCCTTGAATAGCGTCCCACATCCGAGCCGGCAAGATCCCAGCGCCCATTCATGGCTGGATTGGGCGACTTCCGAACAGAACACTGCCGAGGCGCACCCAGGTGCTGCCCGCCGCCACGGCGTCGCGCCAGTCGCCGCTCATCCCCATCGAACAGTCCGGCAGCCCCAGGGCATCGGCCAGGGCGCGGCACTCCCTGAACAGTTCCAGCCGCTCCCCGGGGGTGAGTCCCAGGGGGGCGATGGTCATCAGACCGAGGCAGCGCAAGGGCGCCAGACGCCCCAGGTCGGCCCCCAGGGCCCGCACGTCGTCCGGTTCGAAGCCGGTCTTGGCCGGATCGGGGCGGAACTTCACCTGCAGCAGGATCCCCGGGGCCAGGCCCTCTTCGGCGGCGATGCGCTGCAATCGCTCGGCCAGCTCCAGGCTGTCGACGGAATGGATGGTGCCGAAGCGGCGCAACACGGCGCGGGCCTTGTTGGCCTGGAGCCGGCCGATGAAGTGCCAGTCGAGGTCCGGCAGGTCGCCCAGGGCGTCCTGCTTGGCGATGGCCTCCTGCAGCCGGCTCTCCCCGAAGCTCCGCTGGCCCAGGGCCGCGGCCTGGCGCACCCGTTCGGCCGGATGGCCCTTCGAGACCGCCAGCAGGTGGGTGGAGGCCGGCAACGCCGCCTGGAGGGCCGAAAGCCGCTCCGCCAGGGTGGAACCGAACGCCGCCGCCGCCGCGGGGGACGCCTGTGCCATCAGATGAAGGTCTGGTCGAAGAGCTGGCGCCAGCGGGCCTGGGCCTCGGGGCCCTCGCGCCGGCAGCGGGCCAGGTTCTGCTCGGCGAAGTGGCGGGCGTCCATCAGGGGGATCACCTCGAAATGGGCGCCACGCTCCTGGAGGGTGACGAGAAAGAAGATCCGCTGGGCGTAGAGCGTGGCATAGAGATCGCGGCTCTCGGCCACCGGCGCTACCCGATAGAGCATCCCGAAGGTCGGGTGGTTCAGATAGCGCTCCGTGCTCACGACTCCCTGCAGGCTGGGGCCATTAAAGGGCACCGACTTTCCAGCGGAGCGCCAGCAGGGCCGCCAGGGCCAGCACCGCCGCCAGGCTGGCGCCGGAGGGGGTGGCGGCCGGCTGGTGCAGGCGGTCGGGGGGAAGCCACATCCCGCCGCGCGCCATCAGGGCCTCGGCCCCCTGTTCCGAGCGCAGCAGCACGTTGGCCAGCAGCCGCTCCCCCACCGCCAGCACCAGGCCCAGACTGGCCTTCCAGCCCAGGCGGCGCAGATTCACCGCCCGGGTGGCGATCGAGCGCAGCAGGTTCTGGAGTTCCTCCTGCACCAGGGGCAGGAAGCGCAGGGACAGCAGCAGGGTGAATCCCAGGCGCTCCACGGGCCAGCCCAGGGCCCGCAGGGGGGCCAGCCACCAGGCGATGGTCCAGACCAGCTCCTCGGGCGGGGTGGAGAGCAGCAGCAGGTTGGCGCTGTGGATGACGGTGAACAGCAGGGTGGCGCCGTTGATGCCGAGTTCGGCGGAGCGGCGGGTCACCACCAGGGGGCCCAGCTCCAGCGGCCCGGCCATCACCGGGCCCCAGCGCACCAGTTCCCAGGACAGGCCGGCCCGCGACGGGGCCTGGGCGCCGGCGGGGCCGGGGACCAGCCGCAGCTCCCCCGGCGGGCGCTGGAGGCTGGCCGGTGCGCCCCCTCCTGCCGGCAGCAGGGCGGCCAGCAGGCCCACCAGCAGCGCCAGGGCGATCAACAGGGGCAGGCTCTGCCGCCAGAGGCGCCAGGGCAGGCCACTGACGGCGGTGATCAGCAGCAGCAGCCCCACCAGGGACAACAGCCAGAGGGGTCCGGCCAGGATCGGCGTCACCAGGAACGCCACCGTCCAGACCAGCTTCACACGGGGATCGAGCCGCCGCAGCCAGCTGCCGCGGCCGTCGCCGCCCTCGCCGTCATCGACGTACTGACCGATCGGCAGCTGCCGCAACCAGTCCATTCAGGCCAGGCCCTCCTGGATCGCCCCTGGAATCGCCGTCCCCATCGACCTCAGCCGCCCCGGCTCTGGTGGCGGGCCTGCTCCTTCTCCGCGTCCCGCTGCTGCTTGCCGCGCCAGAAAAGCCGCACCGGCGATCCCTCGAAGCCCAGGGCCTCGCGGATCTGGCGCTCGACGTAGCGGCGGTAGGTGTCGCCGAACAGCCTGGGTTCGTTGACGAACAGGGTGAAGCTGGGCGGGCGGGTCGCCACCTGGGTGCCGTAGTAGAGGCGGCCCTGGCGGCCGCCTCGGGTGGTGGGGGGCGAGCGCCAGCGCAGGGCCTCCTGCAGCACCTCGTTCACCACCGAGGTGCTCACCCGGCGGCGGTGCTGCTCGACCGCCACCGCGGCGATGGCGAAGATGCTCTCCACCCGCTGGCCGGTGACGGCGGAGGTGAACAGCATCGGCGCCCAGTCAAGGAAGTAGAGCTTGGCGCGCAGCTCCTTCTCCATGGCGCTCATGGTGTGGCTGTCCTTCTCGATCAGGTCCCACTTGTTGACGACCACGGCACAGGCGCGACCGTCCTCCTCGATGCGGCCCGCCAGGCGCTGGTCCTGCTCGGTGACCCCGTCGAGGGCATCGATCACCAGCACGCAGACATCGCTGCGCTCGATCGCCTTGAAGCTGCGGGTGATGCCGAAGTACTCCGGGCCGTAGTCGACGCTGCGGCGCCGGCGGATGCCGGCGGTGTCCAGCAGCTTCCAGGTGTGGCCCTCCCGCTCGATCGTGGTGTCGATCGTGTCGCGGGTGGTGCCGCGGATCGGACTGACGATGGCCCGGTTCTCGCCGCAGATGGCATTCAGCAGGCTGGACTTGCCCACGTTGGGACGGCCGATGATCGCCAGCTGGATCGGCTCGGCCTCATCGCTCTCGGTGGTGGCCGGCAGGAAGCTGATCACCCGGTCGAGCAGATCGCCCGTGCCGGCGCCGTGGATGGCGGAGATCGGGTGGGGCTCGCCCAGACCCAGACCCCAGAAGTCCGCCGCCATGGCCAGGCCCTGATCAGGCGACTCGCACTTGTTCACCCCCAGCAGCACGGGGACGTTGTGGCCCCGCAGCCACTCGGCGATCGATTCATCGGCGGCGGTGACCCCCTGCTGGCCGTCGACGATCACCACCGCCACCGACGCCTCGGCCAGGGCCAGGTTGGCCTGCTCCCGGATTTCCGGCAGAAATTCGCTGTCGTCGTCGAACACCAGGCCGCCGGTGTCCACCACCCGGAAGATGCGGTCACCCCAGAAACCCTCCTGGTAGGTGCGGTCCCGGGTCACACCGGGCTGGTCGTGAACGATGGCCTCACGGCTGCGGCAGAGCCTGTTGACCAGCGTGGACTTGCCCACGTTGGGGCGTCCGATCACGGCGACGACGGGGAGCGCCAATCTGACTTATTCCTTACGACGGATGCGTTACATAGACCCTACAGAGCCACGGACGCCTCAACCCACCGGGGGATCGCCGGGATGGCCGGCCACCGGGTCCTCGGGCGGATCCAGGAGCTCCGGAAGCGGGCCCGCTTCCGGCAGAGGCTCGCCCCGCTCAGCGAGGTGGGCCAGCAACCAGTTCACCGCCGTGGCCCGCCGGGTGCGGCGGGGATAGAGGCCACCGATGCGGTACCCGGCGAAGCCCAGCTGCTGCTTGAGCAGCTGTTTGTGCTCGGGGGCGATCGAGCGGGTGAGCCGCACGCTCGCGGGCCGCTCGGCGATCAGCTCTGGTGCCTCGGGAAAGGCCTCGGCCCAGGCCAGCGGGGTGGCGGGCCCGGCCTGCCAGCGGCCCTCGGCGGCGGGGCGGTAGCCCAGCCGTTCCCAGATCAGCCGGCAGACGAAGCGATCGCTGGTGCGGTCCTCCAGCACCAGCTCCAGCAGGGCGCGGCTGAGGGGAAAGGGTTCCGGGGCGCCATCGGGCTTCAAGGGGGGAGCGGCGGCAGCGTCCAAGGCGGCGTCTGGCATCCGAGAGTGACCCCAGCATGCCCAGTCCCGCCCCCCATCCCTGCCCAACCGGCCCCCTCCACCTGGCCGGCAACGGCACCGACAGGCTGCTCACCTGCCGGGTGCTGCAGTCGCCCCTGGCGGGGGTGAGCGACGGGATCTTCCGCGCCCTGGTGCGCCGCTGGGCGCCCGAGGCGCTCCTGTTCACGGAGATGGTCAATGCCACGGCCCTGGAACTGGGCCACGGCGGCGCCAAGATGGCGGCCCTCGATCAGGATCCCGGCCCCGTCGGGGTGCAGCTGTTCGACCACCGGCCCGACGCCATGGCCGAGGCAGCCCGCCGGGCCGAGGCCGCCGGGGCCTGGCTGATCGACATCAACATGGGCTGCCCGGTGCGCAAGATCGCCCGCAAGGGGGGCGGCAGCGGCCTGCTGCGCCAACCGGATCTGGCCCTGCGGATCGTGGCGGCGGTGGCGGCGGCGGTGCGGGTGCCGGTGACGGTGAAGACCCGACTGGGCTGGTGCGGGGCCAGTGCCGATCCGGTGGGCTTCGCCCTGGCCCTCCAGAACGCCGGCGCCCGCGCCCTCACCCTGCACGGCCGCACCCGGGAGCAGGGGTTCTCAGGCCAAGCCGACTGGGACGCGATCGGGCGGGTGAAGGCGGCCGTGGGCATTCCCCTGATCGCCAACGGCGACATCACCAGCCCGGAAGACGCCCTGCGCTGCCTGGCGATCACCGGCGCCGACGGGGTGATGGTGGGGCGGGGCACCCTGGGGCGCCCCTGGCTGGTGGGGCGCATCGCCGCGGCCCTCGCCGGCCGGCCCCTGCCGAGCGAGCCGGATAGCCACGACCGGATCGCCCTGGCCAGGGAGCACCTGGAGGCCCTGGTGGCCGCCCGCGGCGATCAGGGGCTGCTGATCGCCCGTAAGCACCTGGGCTGGACCTGCCAGGGCTTCGCCGGCGCCGCCCGGCTGCGCCGGGAGCTGATGGTGGCCCCCAGCCTGGAGAGCGCACTGGGCCTGCTGGATCGGGCGGAGGCGGAGCTGGAGGTCAGTGCCCCAGGGCCATGCCCAGCAGGTCCCGGCTGCCGCTGATGGCCTGCACCGCCAGCAGCAGGGCGGTGAGGAAGGCGGCGCTGACGTGCAGCCGCCGCATCCGGGGGGACCTCAGGGTCTCGGGGGCCGCCGCCATGGCGAACAGCAGCAAGCCGCAGAGCAGCACGCCGCTCCAGTAGTGGGACCCCCAAACGCCCCCGTCGAAGGGACTGCGGCCCAGGTTCCACAGGGCCGGCTGGCTGCCCAGGGTCAGCAGCCCCAACCAGCAGATCACGGCGAAGCCGGCCCGCAACCAGGCCCCCTTCACCCGCCACAGGGCCAGGCAGCTCACCAGACAACCCACGCCGGCCAGCAGCAGGGCCACGCCGGTGCCGGCGCCGCCGACGGCGCCCCCCCGGGCATAGGTGGCCGCCATGGCGATCAGCACCGCGACGACCACGCCCGAGGTCACCCAGCGGCCATGGTCGGTGTGCTCCACCCCCACCGTCGGCGGCAGGGGGTTGATGTCGAGGCGGCGCTCCCGCGCCAGGATCCCGAGCCGGATGGTGGCGCCCACCACCGGGTAGACGAACAGGATGATCAGCACCGGGTGCAGCAGGGCGAACCAGTCGGTGGCGGTCATCCCGGCGGAAGGCATCGGCAAGGGCGGGGCAAAACGCGAACGGTCATGGAAGCACCGCCGGCCACCCCTGCCGGATGAGCAGCAGGGAGAAGTAGGGGACCTCAGCGGCGGGCACCTCGGCCGCCGGACAGAGCCGCTGGTCGGGCCAGCCCACCCGCTGGGCAAACAAAGCACCCGCCAGGAGCCCCCGCTCGGCCAGTAGCGGGCGCACCCAGGGCCAGCGACCCCCCAGCTTGAGCAGGGCCAGCACCCAGCCAGCGGCCGCCGCCTGGGCCAGCAGGTCCTCCAGCTGGCCGGGCTCCTCCGGGGTGGGGCGGATCAGCAGCCCCTCCTGCTGCAGGGCCAGGGGCCAGGCCCCGGCGGCGGCCGCCGCCGCCACGGCGCTGATCCCTGGGATCAGGCGCACCGGCAGGGCGGGATGGCGGTCCCGCAGGGCCAGAAGCACGTAGCTGCTGCTGGCGAACAGGGACACGTCGCCCTCGCAGAGCAGCACCACCGACCGCCCGTCGGCCACCTCGGCCGCCAGCCGGTCGGCGGCGTCATGCCAGGCCTGACGCCGGGGCTCGGCGGCCGCCACCATCGGGAACACCAGGGGCAGGCGCCGCTGGCCGGGGTCGATCCAGGGGCCGGCCACGCCGGCCGCCATCCCCTCGGCCCCTTCGCGGGCGACCGGGAAGGCGATGGTGTCGGCGGTTTCGATGGCCCGCACCGCCGCCACGGTGAGCAGGTCGGGATCGCCGGGCCCCACCCCCACCAGGGTGAGGCCGGCGCTGGCAGCACGGTCGGCGATGGGGGGAAGTCCGCTGCAGACCTTTCTAGGCTGCAGGTCCCCAGAACGCCCTGGAGCGCTCCCATGACCCACCTGGTGATCCGTTCCGCCGCCGGCGACGGCCACGCCGCCCCCCTGCTGCGCAGCAGCGACGCCGACGTGATCGCCCGGGAACTCGGGGCCCGGGGGGTGCGCTTCGAGCGCTGGGCCACGCCGGCCGCTTTGGCGACGGACGCCGACCAGGCCGCGATCCTGGCCGCCTACGCCGCGGAGATCGCCCGGGTGCAGGCCGGGGGGAGCTACCGCACCGTGGATGCGATCCGGCTCGGCCCCGACCATCCGGACCGGGAGGCCCTGCGGGCCAAGTTCCTCTCCGAGCACACCCACGCCGAGGACGAGGTGCGCTTCTTCGTGGAGGGCCGCGGGCTTTTCTGCCTGCACATCGAAGGCGAGGTGCTCCAGGTGGTGTGCGAGCAGGGCGACTGGATCGGGGTGCCCGCCGGCACCCGCCACTGGTTCGACACCGGTGAGCGTCCGTCCTTCTGCGCCCTGCGCTTCTTCGACAACAGCGATGGCTGGGTGGCCAGCTTCACCGGCGATCCGATCGCCACGCGCTTCCCCCTCCTGGAGGAGGTGCTGGCCGCGGCCTGATCGGACGGCTCAGCGCTGCCTGCGCAGCAGGGCTCAGCTGTGCATGCGCGGCTGGGGATGGAGGCTGGCCAGGATCTCCGCCTCGCTCGCGGCCAGGATCGTGAGCCGATCGCTGACCACCGGCCGGGGCCAGCGCCGTTCGCACAGCACCCAGTAGAGGCCGAAATGGCGCGCCTCGCTAGCCAGCAGGTCGGCGTAGAGATCCCGCAGCTCCGGATCGGGACTGTGGGCGGCCAGCAGGGCCATCCGCTCGTGGCTGCGGGCCTCGATCAGACCCGCCACCAGGAAGCTGTCGAGCATCCGCTCCGGCTCCTGCCGGCGCACCAGGGCGGCCAGGGCGGCGCCGTAGGGCGGGGCGGCCAGGGCCCGCAGGCCGAGGCCGCGCCGCTCCAACAGGGCCTGCACCCGCTCGAAGTGCTCCAGCTCCTCCCGGGCCAGGGGGCTGAGCACGGCCGCCAGCTCCCCGTCGGAGGGGTAGCGGAACATCAGCTGCAGGGCGGCGCCGGCCGCCTTGCGCTCGCAGTGGGCATGGTCGATCAGCAGCAGCTCCGGGTGGGCCAGGGCCTGCTCCAGCCAGGCGGCGCTGCTGGGGGCCGCCAGCCACCGCACCCGGGTCGCCACAGCCTGCGGGGCCTCGGCCGCCACGGGCAGGGAGGCGCCGCTCATGCCGCCGCCTGCAAGTGGGCCACCAGGCCCTCGAGGGCGAGGCGGTAGCTGGTGGGGCCGAAGCCGCAGATCACTCCCAGGGCCCGGTCCGCCAGCAGGGAACGATGGCGGAAGGGTTCCCGGGCGTGGGTGTTGCTCAGGTGCACCTCCACGAAGGGCAGGGCCACCGCCAGCAGGGCGTCACGGATCGCCACCGAGGTGTGGGTGTAGGCGGCGGCGTTGATCAGGATCCCGTCGCAGGCCGGGCTCCCGCCCTGGCCTCCGGCCTGCTGGATGCGGTCCACGAGGGCTCCCTCGTGGTTGCTCTGGAAACAGGTGAGCTCCACCCCCAGCGCCGCCGCCTGCTGCTCCAGGGCGGCATTGATGGCCGCCAGGGTGCTGCTGCCGTAGAGGCCCGGCTCCCGCTGGCCGAGCAGGTTGAGGTTGGGGCCATGGAGCACGAGCAGGCGCATCGGGGAGGAAGCAGGGGAGGGAGGCGGAGAGGGCTGGGGGGTGGCGGGAAGGTCGGCTGGTAAGTTCTGAGGGTGTGGTTCGGGTCGGTGCCCGAGTGGTTAATGGGGGCGGACTGTAAATCCGCTGGCTCTGCCTACGTTGGTTCAAATCCAACCCGGCCCACCTTCCACATGCCCTTGTAGCTCAGCGGTAGAGCACTCCCTTGGTAAGGGAGAGGTCACGAGTTCAAGTCTCGTCAAGGGCTTTCCCCCCCAGCCCCTTCCCCGCCCCGGCCACCCTGTGGCGGAGCTGCAGTCCCGTTCGCAGTCAGCCGGGAACATGCCCGAGAATGCGGGACCTTCGCCGCCCGGACGGTCTGCTTGCCGCCCCTGTTGTCCCCCTTCGTCCTCGGCGTCCCTGCGCTCCTGTCGCCGGCCCTGATCACCCAGTCGTCCCTGTTCGGGATCGGCATCGCCTTCAGCCCCCTGCACATCGCGGTGGTCACCCTGCTGCTGCTGGGTCGCTCACCGCTGCAGCGGGCCATGGCCTACGTGGCCGGCTGGGCGGCCGCCAATGCCCTGGCCATCGTGCTGCTGATGGTGCTGGGGGAGGCCTTCGCCATCAGCCTCAGCCACGGCGAACGGGAGCAGGTGCTGATCGACCTGCTCGGGGCCGGCGCGCTGGTGGGCCTGGGCCTGTATCAGCTCACGCCCCAGGCCAACATCGGTGAGGAGGGCATGGCCCTGCGGCTGATGAACCAGCTGCCCGACTTCAGCACCTTCACCCTGGTGCTGATCGGCGCCACCAGCGCCCTGCTCACCCCGGAAAACCTGGTCTTCTATCTCAAGGAGGCCGGCCTGCTGCTGCTCAACGACCCGGGCCTCACCGCCGACGCGGAGGTGACCGGGCTGTTCACCCTGATGGCCAGCTCCCTGCTGCTGCTGCCGCCCCTGGCCTGGCTGGTCAGCGGCGGGGCGATCCGCGAGCCGATCACCCGTCTTGAGGAATGGCTGCAGCACAAGGCCGAGTGGCTTGTGGGGGTGCTCGCCCTGGTGCTCGGGGCCTACCTGCTGTTCGAAGGGCTGCACGGCCTGAACCTGCTGACCGTGGGCGGGTGAGCAAGGCCGGGTGAGCGCCAGCCGTTAGCGTCCCCCCATCCCCTTGGTCGGCAACCCGTTGCTCCCCGCCGTGCGCCGGACCTGCCTGGCGATCGGTCTGGGCCTCGCCCTGGCCGTGCTGCCTGGAGCCGCCCGGCTGCAGGCAGCCGCGGTCTGCGTGCTGACCCCCAGGCTGGCGCTCAACGCCCGGGCCGAGGCGGTGGCCGCCGTCCCGATCGGAGCCCCCACGATCCTGAGCACCGAACCCCTGGAGGAGGTGCGGATCGAACGGGAGGGGGAGGTGCTCTGGCAGCGGCGGGCCCTCCCCGGCGAGCCCATCGAGGGGCCGATCCCCTGGCCCCTGGCACCGATCCGCCCGGGCCAGCGGCTGGTGCTGCTGCTGCGGCCCCTGGGCGTCCGCCAGGGCGACTTCGCCCTCATCGAGCTGGAGGGAGATCCGGCCGAGCGGATGGGGCGGGCCCAGCGGGAGCTCGACGCACTGGGCACCGATCCGGACGTGTGGTGGGCCGCCATCCAGCGGACCTTCGACCGGGGCGACCTCAGCCTGGGCCTGGCCCTGCTCTACGCCCTCGAAGGCCCCGCCTCCCCCAGGCTCGACAACCTGCGGCGGGCCGTGTTCCTGGCCGGCTGCGGCGGCACCTGAGCGCCAGGGGGTGCGGCGGGACCGTGGCGGGGCGCGATTTGCCAGCCTGGGCCAAAAGGGCCCACCCCATGTCCTCCTTCCTGACGGTGCCGGTGGCGACGATGCGCGCCCTGGTGGAGGGGGGCACCACCTGGCCCCTGGCCTGGCGGCTGGAGCAGCTCCAGCGGCTGGCTCGCCTGCTGGAGTCGGGGGAGCCGCGGATGCTGGCGGCCCTGGCCAGCGACCTGGGCCGCCCCGCCATGGAGGGCAGCCTGGAGCTGGCGACCCTGCGGCAGGAGCTGGGCCACACCCGCCGCCACCTGGCCGGCTGGATGCGTCCCCGCCGCCGCTCCCTGCCGGTGTGGGCCTGGCCGGGCCAGGGGGCGGTGCACAGCGAGCCCCTGGGCTGCGTCCTGATCATCGGCGCCTGGAACTATCCCTTCGAGCTCTGCCTCCACCCGCTGCTGCATGCCCTGGCCGCCGGCAACACCGCCGTGGTCAAGCCCTCCGAACTGAGCCCCGCCTCGGCGGCCCTGCTGGCCGAACTGCTGGCCAGCCACTTCGACCCGGCTGTGGTCCAGGTGGTGTGCGGCGACGGGGCCGTGGCCGCCGGGCTGCTGGAGCGGGAGCGCTTCGACCACATCCTCTACACCGGCGGCGAGCGGGTGGGACGGCTGGTGATGGCCGCTGCCGCCCGCCATCTCACCCCCATAACGCTGGAGCTGGGGGGCCGGAACCCGGCGATCGTGCTGGCCGATGCGGAGCCAACGATCACGGCGCGACGGCTGCTGTGGGGCCGCTGCCTCAACGCCGGCCAGACCTGTCTGGCCCCCAACCACGTGCTGGTGGCGGCCGGGGTGCGGGAGGCCCTGGTGGCGGCGTTGCGCGAGCAGGCCCGGGCCCTGTACGGCCCGGATCCCCTCGCCAGCCCCGACCTGGGACACCTCGTCGGAGCGGCGCGCTTCGAGCGACTCCAGGGGCTGCTGGCCCAGGCCGAGGCCAGGGGCCAGGTGCTGCTGGGCGGACGCTGGGACGAAACCGCGCGGAAGATCGAACCCACCGTGGTGGCGGTCGACGATCCCGACGAGGATCCGCTGCTGCAGGAAGAGCTGTTCGCCCCGATTCTGCCCCTGCTGACGGTGGCGGATCTGGAGGAGGCCCTGGTCCTGGTGCGCCGGCAGCCGAAACCCCTGTCCCTCTATCTGTTCGGCGGCGGCGGCGCGGAGCGGGAACGGGTGCTGGCGGGCAGCGGTTCGGGCAGCCTGGTGGTCAACGACACGGTGATCCAGGGGGCCATGGCCAACCTGCCCTTCGGCGGCATCGGCCCCAGCGGCATGGGGGCGTACCACGGGGAAGCCGGCTTCCTCACCTTCTCGCACCGGCGCAGCGTGATCAGCCGGTCGCTGCGGCCCGATCCCCCGATCCGCTTCCCCCCCTACGCCGGCAAGCTCGGCCTGGTCCGTCGGCTGATGGGCTGAGGGGGGCTGGGCGGGCCTGGACGTGGCCCTTAACGTGCCATCAGCTATCCCTAGTGCCCATGCGCCGCCCCCTCATCGCCCTGGCTCTAGCCATGGTGTTGCCGCTGCCGGCTCTGGCTGCCCAGGTGACCGTCAAGCCCGGTGAGACCCTCTCCGACATCGCCGCGCGCCACCGGGTGAGCGTGTCCACCCTGATGAAGATCAACGGGATCAGCGATCCCGATCTCGTCGAAGCCGGCCGCAGCCTGACGTTGCCGGGTGGAGCGGCGCGACCCCGGGCCTCCGGCGGCAGCCTCACCGTGGCCCCCGGGGAAACCCTCTCCGAAATCGCCGAACGCCACGGCATCACCGTCAGCCGCCTGATGCAGCTGAACGGCCTCAGCAAGGCGGACCACATCGAAGCCGGCCAGAAGCTGGTGGTGCCCTCCTCCCCCCGCAGCGCCGCCCCGGTCGCCGGCGTGAACCGCAAGGCCTCGGAGCACGTGGTCCGCAGCGGCGAGAGCCTCTCCCAGATCGCCGACGCCTACGGCGTCCCGATGAAGCAGCTGATCGCCATCAACGGCATCAGCGATCCCGACCTGGTGGAATCCGGCACCCGGCTACGGCTGAAGCCGGCCAGCGCCCCCGCCCCCAGGCCGGCCGCCCGACCCGCGGCTGCCAAGCCGGCGCCCAAGCCGGCCGCGACGGCGAGCAGGCCCGCGCCGGCACCAGCGGCCCGCCCCCCGCCGCCC
>NZ_JAFKRK010000037.1:0-1064 GCF_019038535.1 Synechococcus sp. CCAP 1479/9
GACGCTGTCGATGTTGAGCTCAGCCGCCTGAACCGCCACGGGGGCGAGCAGGCCGAGAGCTGCAGGAGCAACCAGCAGTTGCTGGAAAGGCTTCATGGATTCCTCACACAATAAGGAGCGCTGTTCCATGCCGGAACACGGCGAAGTATAGGTCCTGTTTCTTGCGCTGCAAGCGTCGAGTCAGGCTCAGGTAACGCTCGATCAAGCGTCCCAAGTCACCCGGTTCGACAACACACAAAAAAGCCCGACTGCATGGCAGCCGGGCGAGTTTGAGGAGATTGTGAGAGAAGTGAATCCCGAAGGATCAGAACTTGAAGGTGGTCTTGATGAAGCCGCCGAAGTTGTTGAAGTCGCTGCCGTTGACGTTCACGGCACCGACGTTCTTCGAGACCTGACCCAGAGGAGCGCTCAGGTAGTAAAGAGCCGGGGTCACGCTGATGTTGTCGGTGACCTGGAACTTGTACCACCACTCCCAGGCGTAGTTGCCATCGACGATGGCGGTGCCAGGAGCAACACCCAGGAGGTTGTTGCCACCGCTGACGGCGGTCAGGAAGGTGGGCTGGCCGACGGCCATACCGGCGGAGTTGCCCTTGATGAACACGTCATCCCACTGGAGACCCACGTACCAGGACTGGCTGGTGGCGTTGGTGACGCCGGTGGTGGAGACGAGAGCAGCGGCGTTACCGAAGTTGGTGCCGTTGAACTGGTTGCGGTTGATGCCCCAACCGGTGCTGATCGAGGGGATCCAGCCGGAGTTGCTGGGCTGCCAGTAGGCGCTGATGCCCACCGAGTTGGTGGCGGCAGAGCCGGTGAAGAAGGCGTTAGCCAGAGGCGTGGCGTTGCCGCTGTAGGTGCCAGCGCCACCCGAGGAGTAGGTGTAGGCCGCCGCGATGCCCCAGTTGGAGCCGGTGTAAGCAACCTGAGCCGTACCCGTCTGGGAGGAGCAGGCGTTGCCGATGCCACCGCAGTTCGCCGTACCGGCGATCGGGTTGCCCACGTCACCGTTGGCGGAGACGTAGTTGGCGCTGATGCTGAAGCCGCCGCTCTTCCACCACAGACCACCA
>NZ_JAFKRK010000038.1:0-9265 GCF_019038535.1 Synechococcus sp. CCAP 1479/9
GACGCTGTCGATGTTGAGCTCAGCCGCCTGAACCGCCACGGGGGCGAGCAGGCCGAGAGCTGCAGGAGCAACCAGCAGTTGCTGGAAGAGTTTCATGGGTTCCTCACACGGAAGCGGCGCAATGCGCCAAACGAAGGATCCCCCAAGTGGACATGGCCATCCAGGGTCCATGTGCCAGAAAACACAACGTCCGGTACCCGAGGGTGCTGCCAGAGTGCCGCCCATGAAGGCCCTGTGGGCGTCGCTGCCCTTCCTGCCCCTGTTGCTGACGGCGGCGCCGCGCAGCTTCCTGGCCCACGACGAGGGCTACTACGCCCTGCAGGCCCGCTGGATGGCCCAGAGCGGCCAGTGGCTGGGTCCCCCCTGGTGGGACCAGGTGATCTTTGATCGCAGCATCGGCCTGCCCTGGCTGATCGCCGCGGCCGGCCGGCTGCCGGGGGTAGGCCCCTGGTCGGCCCATCTGCCGTCCCTGGTCGCCGCCGTGGCCTGCCTGCTGCTGACGGCCGACCTGGCCCGGCGCCTGCTGGGCGGGGGCGGAGCCGGCTGGCTCGCCGCCGCCGTGCTGGCCCTCACTCCCCTCTGGCTCGACTACGCCCACCTGGCCAGCCAGGACATGCCGCTGCTGGCCCTGGAACTGCTAGGGATCTTGGCCCTGCTGCGGGCCGGCGAGGCTCCGCAGCGGCCCTGGCCGTTCCTGGCCGGCGCCTGGATCGGCCCGGCCTTCCTGATCAAGGGCTTCATGGTGGCGCTGCCGGTGGTGGCCCTGCTGCCCTTCCTGCTGCTGGAGCGCCGCATCGTGCTGCGGCGGCCCGGCTTCTGGCTCGGCCTCGCCCTGGGCTGGCTGCCGGTGGCGCTCTGGCTGGGCCTGAGCCTCCAGGTGCTGGGCCTGCCGGTGGTGGCGGGCCTGTGGCAGAAGCTGCTCTACCTCTCCGAGAGTGACGTCTACAGCGCCGGCCCGCTCTACTACCTGTGGAACCTGCCGGCCAACACCTTCCCCTGGAGCCTGTTCGCCCTGGCGGGCTGGTGGGGCTGGCTGGCCGGACCGCTGGAGCGGCCCCGGCGCCTGCTCCTGCTCCTCTACCCGCTGCTGATGCTGCTGCTGCTCAGCGCCTTCCGCACCAAGACCCCCTACTACGGCCTGCAGCTCACCCCCTTCATCGCCCTGGCGGCCACGGCCGGCCTGCGGTCCTGGGGCGCCGGCGCCGGCCGCTGGGCCCGGGGGGCGACCTTCAGCTTCAGCGGCCTGGGACTGGTGCTGGTGCTGGCGGCGGTGGCGGTGCTCTGGCCCGGGGCGCCGGCCGGCCGGCTGGTGGCCAATGGGGTGGCCGACCTGGCTCCGGCTCCGCAGCTGTTCGCGCTGGCGGCGGGCTGCCTGGGGCTGGCCTGGGCCCTGGTGCCCTGGTGCCGCACCCCCTCCCGCCGGCTGGCGGCCCTCCTGGTGGGTCCCTGGCTGGCCCTGGCCCTGCTGGTGCAGGCCGGCCTGTTCAGCGATCGCAGCCCCCGGCAACGGCAGGCCCTGGGGCGCCCTGAGGCCAAGGAGGCCCTGGCGGCCGGGCCGATCGCGGCCGTGGCCGGCGCCCCCCTCAGCGGCGAGGAGCATGCCCGGCTGATCCTGGTGGCCCTGGCCAGCCCCCGGCTCACGCCCCGCATCGGCCCGGCGGAACGGGTGCCCCCCGGGGAGCGGGTGTGGATCCGGCGCCGGGAGCTGCCGGCCGGATGGCCCGTGCGGCTGCAGGCCCCGGAACTGGAGCCCTGGGTGCTGGCCCAGGCACCGGGGGCGGGCCGATGAGACGGACACGGGGCCGGGATGGGTGGATCCTGCTGGGGCTGTGGCTGGCCGGGGTGCTCCTGGATGTGCTCTGGCTGCAGCGCCACGCCCAGCCACCGGCCTGGGACCAGGGGGAACACCTGAGCCGGGCCCTGGGGGTCTGGCAGGTGCTCGGGGAGGTGGCGCCCCTCGATCCACTCTGGTGGCAACGGCTCTGGGCCGAGACCCCCACCTACCGGGGACCCCTCACCTACCTGGTGACGGCACCGGTGTTCAGCCTGCTGGGGCCCGGCTATGGCAGCGCGATCCTGTCCAACAGCCTCTTCCAGGCCCTGCTCCTGGGCAGCCTCTACGGCCTGGGGCGCCTGGCCCGCGGGCGGGCGGCCGGCCTCTGGGCCGCCTTTCTCTGCGCCGTCTCCCCGGCCCTGCTGAACCAGCGCAGCGACTACCTGATCGATTTCAGCCTGACGGCCGTGCTCACGGCCACCTGGTGGCTGCTGACGGTGCGGGTGCTGGACCGCCCCCGGCGCCCCTGGCCCTGGAGCCTGGCCGGCGGCCTGGGGCTCGGGGCCGTGGTTCTGACACGCCCCACCGGCCTGGTGATGCTCTGGCTGCCCCTGCTGGCCCTGGCCTGGCGGGCCCTTGCGCCCCTGCTCCGGCGGGGCCGGCCGGGCCCCAGGGCCCGCTTCGGCCGGCTGGCCGAGGCGCTGCTGGCGGCGGCGGCGGCGACGGCCGTGGCCTGGCCCTGGTGGAGCCAGAACTGGCTGACGATCCTTTCCACGGTCAACAAGGCCCGCCAGTGGGGCGTCCTGTATCAGGACGGACTGGAGGCGAACACCCTGGCGGGCTGGCTGTTCTACCCCCGCCTGCTGCCCACCATGGCCGGGGCCGCCCTGGTGGCGGTGGTGGTGGCGGGGGGAGCGCTGCATGGGTGGCGAAGCCGCGGCGCCCCTGCCGGCGCCCTGCCCTGGCGGCGGCTCGCCTGGTGGCTGAGCTTCCCCCTCGGTGCCCTGCTGCTGGCCACCCTGATGAGCACCAAGGACTTCCGCTTCGTGCTGCCCCTGGTTCCCCAGCTGTGCCTTGGCCTGGGGATCGTGCTGGCCTCGGCCGCCGGCCGCTGGACGCCCGTCTGGAGGCTGGCGGTGGTGGCGATCGGGATCTGGGGGGCGCTGGCCAGCCAGTTCGCCCTGGCGGCCAATCCGACCGCCTTTCCGCCGCGACCCCCCGTCGCCGGCCCCCCCTGGCCCCTGGAGGCGATCGTGGCCACCATCCGCCAGCGCAGTCCCCACCAGCTCTCCACCCTGGCGGTGCTGCCCGACAGCCAGGGCCTGAACGCCTTCAACCTCGACGCCGAAGGGCGCCGCGAGGACTTCCGCGTCGCCGCCCGCCAGACCGTGGCACCCCTCGACCAGCTGGACGGCGACCTGGCCGGCTTCGACTGGTTCCTGCTCAAGGGGGGCGACCAGGGGGTGATGAGTGATGAACGCCAGGCCGCCCTGGACGGCCTGGTGCGGCGATCACCCGCGTTCCAGCCCACCGGGCGCTGGCCCCTGCCGGATGGCAGCAGCGCCGAGCTCTTCGGGCGGCGCACCCTGGGCCTGGAGGTGCTCCCGGTGGCCTGCGGGCCGGGGCAGGAGGTTGCCCTGAACCTGGGCGTCGAACCACCGCCCCCCCTGCGGCCGGGCAGCGGGGCGGTGCTGGTGAGCCGGCTGCGGGGGCCGGCGGCCGAGCTGCGGGACGGCCTGCTGCTGCTCGACTGGCGGCCGGACACCGCCGCCGCCGGCGTGCCGACCTGGCGCCATGACCGCGGCATCGGCCAGGGCATGGTGCGCGCTGAGCCTGGCGGTTGCCTGGAGGTGCGGGAACGGCTGGCCCTGGTGGTGCCGGCCGGTTTGCCCGATGGGTCCTACCGGCTCCGGGCCCGGGCCCTCGACCGCCAGGGGCGGCCGCTGCCCCTTCGCAGCGCCCCCCTGACGCTGACGGTGGCCGGCGACGGCGCCCAGGGCCCGGAGGCCCAGGGCAAGGGGGCCCAGGCCATGGACGCCGCCGGGGCGCCCCCCAACCGCATCGACCAGCTGGTCGAACTCGGCAGGCTGCTGCGCCGCGGCGATCTCGACCGGCTGTTCCGGCAGGTGGGGCAGATCAACCAGCGGGACCCCCAGCAGATCTACCTCTCCCAGGGGGAGCGGCTGCTGCGGGCCAGGCTGCAGGAGACTGGCGCCGACCCCGGGGAAGCCGATCTGGAGGACCTCTATGGTCTGGCCCTGGCCCAGGCGCTGCAGCGGCACGCCGATGGGGCCGTCGACACGCTGCAGCGCATCGTGTCCCTCGAACCCACCAATCCCCATGCCCTGATGGCCCTCGGCTTCGTGCAGCTCTACCGCTTCCACCCCGGCCAGGCCCAGGTGGCGCTGGATGCCGCCGCCCGGCTCGACCCCGGCAACCGCACCCTGCGGACGCTGCGGGCGGTGGCCAGCGGCCTGCGGCTCGATCTGGCGGGCACCCTGGCCCTGCTGCGATGAACGGCACGCTCCAGCCGGAAGGACTGCAGCGGTTCCACCGCCGCAACCGCGCCTACTACGAGGACCTGGACCGCCTGCACCAGCTGCTGGTCGCCCCGGGTCTGCGGGTGCTCGAGATCGGCTGCGGCCTGGGGGATCTGCTGGCGGCCACCCACCCGGGCCACGGCGTGGGCATCGAGCGAGACCCCGCCATCGCCGCCGCCGCCCAGGCGGCCCACCCCAACCTGCGGATCGTCTGCGCCGAGGCGGCGACCCTCGACCCGGAGGCGATCGGGGAGAGCGCCCCCTTCGACGTGATCCTGCTGGCCAACACCCTCAACACCCTCGAGGACGTGCAGGGGGTGCTGGAGCGGCTGGCTGCCTTCTGCCATGACCGCACCCGGCTGGTGGTGAGCTTCCACAACTGGCTCTGGCAGCCCCTGCTCAAGGCGGCGGAAGGCATGGGCCTGCGTCAGCCCCAGCCCCCGGAGAGCTGGCTCACCCCCAGGGACGTGCAGAACCTGCTCGATCTGGCCGGCTGGGAGGTGCTCAAACAGGGGCATCGCTGCCTGCTGCCCCGCCGGATCCCCCTGCTGGCACCCCTGGCCAACCGCTGGCTGAGCCAGCTGCCGCTGCTCCAACAGCTCGGGCTCACCCACTGGCTCGTGGCCAGGCCCGCCACCCCGGCCCAGCGCCGCCCCAGCGTCAGCGTGGTGATCCCGGCCCGCAACGAAGCCGGCAACATCGCCGCCGCCATCGAGCGCATGCCCCTGCTGGGGTCGGCCACCGAGGTGCTCTTCGTGGAGGGCCACTCCTCCGATGCCACCTGGGAAGAGATCGAGCGGGTCTGCGGCTCCTACAGCGGCCCGCTGCAGCTGCGGGCCCTGCGCCAGAGCGGCCGCGGCAAGGCCGACGCCGTCTGGCTGGGCTTCGATCAGGCCGAGGGGGAGGTGCTGATGATCCTGGATGCCGATCTCACCGTGCGGCCCGAGGATCTGCCCCGGTTCTACAAGGCCCTGGCGGAAGGCCGGGGGGAGTTCGTCAACGGCTGCCGGCTGGTGTATCCCCGCACCAGCGCCGCCATGCCGCCGCTGAACACGGCCGCCAACCGTTTCTTCGCCGCGGCCTTCTCCTGGCTGCTGCGCCAGCGGCTCAAGGACACCCTCTGCGGCACCAAGGTGATCTGGAAGGCCGACTACGAGCGGCTCAAGGCCGGGCGTGCCTACTTCGGCGACTTCGACCCCTTCGGCGACTTCGATCTGCTCTTCGGCGCGGCCAAGCTCAACCTCAAGATCGTGGAGGTGCCGGTGCGGTACCAGGAGCGCAGTTACGGCAGCTCGAACATCGCCCATGTGAAGGAGGGGCTGATCCTGGCGAGGATGTGCCTGTATGCGGCGCAGAAGCTGCGCTTCACCCCATGACCGCGTGGCTGTCCGTCCCGCCGCCGCCCCGCCGGCGGCAAGGCCGCCGATGAGGAAGCGCTGGTTCCTGGGGTTGGTGGCGACCCTGGCGCTCTACCTGGGGCTCAGCATCTGGTTCGGTTTCGCCAACGTGATGCGCTCCCTGGGGGCGCTGCCCTGGTGGTGCTGGCTGCTGGTGCCGGCCCTGGTGGCCGCGGGCTACCTGCTGCTGTTCCAGCGCTGGCAGTTCTATCTGCGGCAACTGGGCCACCCCCTGGCCTGGCGGCCCAGCAGCCGGATCTACGTCGCCGGCCTGGCGCTGGTCGCCGCCCCCGGCCGCAGCGGCGAGGCCCTGCGGGGACTGTGGCTGCAGCGCCGCCACGGCATCCCGATGCAGGTCGGCGTGGGGGTGACCCTGGCGGAGCGGGTGACCGACCTGGCCGGAGCCCTGCTGGTGCTCGCCTGGGGGCTCGGGGGACGGATCCTGCCGGCCCTGGTGGCGGGCGGCGGCACCCTGGCCATCGGCGCCTGGCTGCTGACCCATCCGGCCGCCCTGCGGCGCCTGGAGGCCTTCCTCGACCGGCTGCCGGCGCACCGGCGCTGGCACGGACTGACCCGGCTGCTGCGGGAGGCCCTCGGGGCGGTTGGCCGGCTGCGGCGGCTGCTGCGGCCCTGGCCCCTGCTGGTGGGCACCGCCCTGGCCGCCCTGGTGTGGCTGATCGAGGCGTCGGCGCTGATGGGCCTGCTGCAGCTGCAGGGGGATCCCCTGGCCCTGACCCAGGCCGCCGTGATCCGCACCGCCATGGCCCTGGGCGGGGTCCTCTCCTTCCTGCCGGCGGGGGTCGGCACCGCGGAGGCCACGGCCATCGGCCTGGCGGTGGCCTTCGGCGTGGACCGACCGGCGGCGCTGGCGGTCACCCTGGTGCTGCGGGTGTGCACCGTGCTGCTGCCCACCGCGGTGGGACTGGTGGTGCTGGGCCGCCATCGGGACGGTGGCGAGGCGATGGCGGCGTGAGCGACACCCCCCTCTCCTCCGGGGCCGGCTACCGGGCCGAGATCGACGGCCTGCGGGCCCTGGCCGTGGTGGCCGTGATCCTCAACCACATCGACGACCGGCTGCTGCCCAGCGGCTACCTGGGAGTGGACATCTTCTTCGTGATCTCCGGCTTCGTGATCACCGGGTCCCTGACGCGGCGTCCGGCCCGCTCCCTGGGCGATCTGCTGCTCGGGTTCTACAGCCGGCGCCTGAAACGGCTCGTGCCGGCCCTGCTGGTCTTCGTGGTGGTGGTGGGGATCCTGGCCTGCCTGGTGATCCCCCGGCCCCATACGGCCCTGCGCACGGGGATCAGCGCCCTGTTCGGCTTCTCCAACGTCTACCTGCATGGGCAGGCCACCGACTACTTCGGCACCGCCACCAAACTCAACCCCTTTACCCACACCTGGTCGCTGGGGGTGGAGGAGCAGGTTTACCTGCTGCTGCCCCTGGTGGCCTGGATGACGGGTTTCGCCCGCCCCGGAGCCGGGGGCCACAGGGCCCTGTTCGGCGTGATGGCCGTGGCCTCGCTGGCGTCGCTGATCGCCTTCGTTCAGCTCTATCCCACCCAGCAGGCCGCCGCCTACTTCCTGATGCCGCCGCGGCTCTGGGAGATGGGGGCGGGCTGCCTGCTGTTCTGCCTCGGCGGCGTCTGGCCGGCCGCCGCCAGGGGCCTGGGCCGCCTGCCGCCCATGGCGGCGGCCCTGGGCCTGGTGGGGGTGATGCTGCTGCCGCTGACCTGGGCGGTTCCGGCCACGGTGGCCGCCGTGGTCCTGACCACGCTGCTGATCGCCAGCCTGCGGCAGGGGACCGCCGCCCACCGGCTGTTCAGCCTGCCGGCCCTGGTGGGGGTGGGGCTGATCTCCTATTCCCTCTACCTCTGGCACTGGGGGGTGCTGTCCCTGAGCCGCTGGACGATCGGCCTGCACTGGTGGTCGCTGCCGTTCCAGATCGGCCTGATGGTGCTCCTGTCGCTGGCTTCCTACCGCTGGGTGGAAAAACCCCTGAGGCAGGCCAGCTGGGCCCCGCGGCGGGACCAGACCATCGCCATCGGGGTGGGCGGCCTGGCGGCCGGGGCCGGGCTGCTGATCGGTGTCGACAACCTGCCTCCGTTCAGCCTGTACGCCGGACGCAACCCGATCCCCGCCGGCATGGGGGTGGAATCGCTCGTGGATCCCTATCGGGTGGCGGGTGCCGCCGGGACCTGGCAGGGGTCCCCCTGCGTGCTGGCCAACGACGGTGAAGCGGCGAAGACCATCGCCATTGAGGCCTGCACCCTCGGGGACTTCGCCACGGCCCGCCACCGGGTGCTGGTGGTGGGCAATTCCTTCTCGGCCTCCTTCGCCGGCGCCTTCGACGAGCTGGTGGCCACCGACGACTACGCGGTGACGATCACCTCGGCCTGGGCCGCCTCCCCGGTGGGCAACTTCGCCGCCCTCGGCGGCAGCGGCCCCTTCGCCGCCACCAACCGCGCCTACTGGAACCGGGTGGTGCCGGCTCTGGTGGCCCAGCTGCGCCCCGGCGACTGGGTGTTCCTCGTCAACGACATGGTCATGTTCTCGCCGCCCAGCCAGGGGCCGGGCAGCCGGCTGATCCTGCAGACCCTGGGGGTGGGCCTCAGCGACTTCTCCGCCACCCTGGCGCAACGGGGCGTGCGCCTGGCGGTGCTCAACGGCCTGCCCTTCGCCCGGGAGGCGAACTGCCACCCCGCCAGTGCCGTGCCCCAGTGGTTCTCCCCGTTCGGCGGCCCCTGCCTGATGCCGGACCGGGCGGAATCCCTGCGGCGACGCCAGCCCCTCGACGACCTGCTGGGCGAACTGCAGAGCCAGGGGAAGCTGCAGGTGGTCGACCTGTTCGACCTGTTCTGCCCCAAGGGGTCCTGCACCTATCGGGCCCGGGGTGGCGAGATCCTCTACCGGGACGAGCATTCCCATCCCTCGAAGCAGGCGGTGCGGCTCGCCGCGCCCGTGATCCGGGACGTGCTGAGGTCCAGGCCGGAATGAACGATGCCCCCGAAACCGGGGGTACCAGGGGAACCTGGAACCACGGTCTCGGGGGCTCTCGCCGGGTCCGCTCTGGCGCGGAACCGATGGATCAGGATTCAGCGGCCGTGATCAGCCGGCGTTCTCCGCGATCTGCAGACCCTGGATGGGACAACTTGGGGTCATGGACACCTCCTCCTGTGGGTTGGATGCCAGCCGGCGACGCCTGCGGCAAGAACGGAAGACGACCGAGGGAGAGAGGCACCACACCAGCCGAACCAAGCAAGAGTTCCACCGATGCCGTGGCAGCAGGGGAGGCTCACCGGGCCCGAAGATGGGGCACACTCCGATCAGGCGTTTCCGTCGATCACCACGTCACTGCTGACGGAACGAACCCATCGTAACCAGCTTTTCCGGCCTTCGACGGGGCCATGAAAAAAGCCCCCATGGAGGGGGCTGGAAAACCTTGGGGAAGGGATCAGAGCGCGTTGCCGCGGGGCAGAACCTCTTCAGGGAAGATGAAGTTTTCGTGCGGTTGGTCGGCAGGCGCCATCCAGGCACGCAGACCTTCGTTGAGCAGG
>NZ_JAFKRK010000039.1:0-35791 GCF_019038535.1 Synechococcus sp. CCAP 1479/9
TTTTTTGGTTGTCCAGGTTCGACCGCTCCACCCCTTCCGGGGCTCTCGCGGCGCGTCGCCTCCCGGCGACTCAGAAAACTTACAACACCGTCGGCTCGCGCCTCTCGATCCCGTAAGCCTGCTCCCCGCTCGAGCTCTCGCTCTCTGGGGCGCAGTCCAAAATCATATCACGTGATTCGCTGGGCCCCTGGTCTCCAGGGCCTCCGCCCACGGCATGAACCGCTCCAGTGTCTCCTGACGGTTGGCCACGAGCACCGGGAAGTCCGTCTGGGCCAGGTCCTGGCCGGGCTGCAACCCCTGGGGGCTCGCCCCCAGCCAGCGCAGGGGGCAGCCCAGCTCTTCAAGCACCAGCCAGGCCGCCGCCAGGTCCCAGATCTTCGGTGTCGCCTCCAGGGCCGCCATGGTCTGCCCCATGGCCACGGACACCAGATTGAGACTGGCGACGCCCAGCAGCCGGATCTTGCCGGGGAACGGACGGTGGGGCAGCTTCTGGAGCACCCGGATCGAACGGCTGCAGAGCGAGGCGCAGCCGGCGTTGTGGAGCTGCTGGGCGGGTGGCGGGATGGGCTTGCCGTTGCGCCACGCCCCCTCACCCCGGATGGCCACGATCCGCTGCCGCAGCGGCGGCACATCGAGGATCGCCAGGACCGGCACACCGGCCTCGAAGCGGGCCATCGAGATCGCCCAGTAGGGGATGCCGGCAGCGAAATTGGTGGTGCCATCCAGGGGATCCACCACCCAGTAGGCCGGCGTGGCGGGCACCTGCTGGCGTCCCTCCTCGCTCAGGACCCCTTCCCCGGGGAACAGCTCGGCCAGTCCCTCCACCAGCGTGGCGTCACTCCAGCGATCACAGGCCGTGATGAAGGACCCATCCGCCTTCAGATCCGGCTGGCTGTGGCCGAAGTCGGCCCGCTGACGCTCGGCGACCCTGTCGAGCAGGGACTCCAGGCGGGAATCGAGGGGGTGCGGGGTGATGACCTTCATCCCATTTCCATCTCCAGAACCTGGCTGAGGCTGCGGGAGGTGTCCTCCCGGAACTGGCGCACGTTGACATACCCGAGCAGCAGCAGGGCCGCCAGGGCCACCAGCAGCTCGACGCCCAGCACCAGGGCGAAGGGTCCGTAGGGCCCGTCCCCCAGCGGCAGCGAACGGCCGATGTCGTACAGGCCGCCGCCAAGCAGCTTGCCGATCGCCCGCGAGAGGGCCTGGGCCAGGCCCCAGACGCCGACGAAGGTGCCGGCGGCCTGGGGCAGGGTGAGGTCGAGCATCAGGCAGAGGGCGCTGTTGGTGCCGATCCCGGCCGCCAGGCCGAACAGCACCATCACGGCCTGCAGAAAGGGGATCCGGGCCGTCAGACCCGCCACGAGCAGCAGCAGCAGGGACAGGGCGATCAGCTGGCAGCCGAGGCGGGCGGTGGCCATCTTCCCCAGCCGGGGCACCACCCAGAGACCCGCGAGCAGCAGGCCAACGAGGGTGCCGACGCCCCAGAAGGCATTGAGCTGGGCGGTGGCGGCGATCGGCATGGCGAAGACTTGGGCGCCGTAGCTCTCGAGCACCGGGTCCTGCAGGAACAGCGCCAGGGTGAACAGGATCAGGAAGGCGAAAAAGATCAGCACCTGGCGGCTGGAGGTGATCAGGGTCCAGGACTGGCGCAGGCCGATGGCATCCTCCCGCGGCACCACCGTCCCGTCGCTGCGCTCCCGCAGGGGAGATTCCATGCCCCAGGTGGCGACCACCGTGAGCAGCATCACCACCCCGGCCACGGTCGCCATGAAGCGGGAGAGGGTCGCCTCCAGCACCACCGGATCGCTCACGCCGTCCAGGGAGCGCAGGCTCACACCGATGGACACGGCACCGATGACGATGCCGACCGTGAGCATGCACCAGATGATGCTCACCGCCCGGGGCCGCTCCTGCTCACTGGTGCGGTCGATCACCAGGGCCAGGTAGGGGGTGGTGGCCAGGGAAATCGCCAGGCCGTAGAGGGCGAACAGGCCGCAGAGGGCGGCGATCCCGAAGGCGAGGCCAGGCTGGCTGCCGTCCTCCAGCAGGCGCCCCACCCGGAAGATCAGCGGCACCGACAGCACGGCCAGCAGGCAGAAGGCCGCCGTGCCGAGCAGCACATAGGGGACCCGATGGCGGGAGGCCAGGGGGTGGGCATCGGAGATCTGGCCGAACAGCACCCGCGAGGGGGCCACGAACTGCTCGAAGGCCAGGGCACCGCCCACCAGCAGTCCGGGGAAGCCCAGCTCACTGAGCATGATCCTGTTGAGCAGCCCCGAGAAGATCACGGCCAGGCAGCCGAGGCAACCCTGGAAAAGGCCCAGGCGCACCGTGGCGGGGAGGGTCAGACCGGGGCGGAGAGGTGACGACAACGGGCGTCAGGACCCCGGCGGCATCGCCTCGGGCCCGGCGGGGCTGCCCGCCCGGCAGGCCGGGATCAGGGGCTGGGGCTCCACGGGGATCTCGGAGGTGCCGGCCGGCCTCGGGCTGGTGGCCGGCAGGGCCTGGCGCTGGCAGAGGCCGACCTGGTCGAGACCGGTGAAGCGCCGCAGCCGGGCGAGGGCCTTGTTGTAGTCGGAGATGGCCGTCGACCAGCGCACTTCGGCCTGGGTGAGGTCGCGCTGGGTGTCGACCACCTCCCGCTGGGTGGTGACGCCAGCCTGGAAGCGGAGGCGGGCCAACCGCAGGGATTCCCGGGTGGAGATCACCTCGCGGGAGGTGGTGGTGATGTTGCGGTTGTTCTTCTCCAGCTCGAAGAAGTTGGTTTCCACCTGCTGGCGGATCGCGTCGCGCTGCTGGGCGAACTGGAAGGAGTTCTCCTGGGCCACCTGCTTCTGGCGGCGGTAGTTGGCCCGGGCGGCTCCACCATCGAAGATCGTCCAGCTGAGGTTGAGGCCCACGGTGTTCTCCACCGACCAGCCCTCATTGCCGAAGTTGACCCCCGGGGTGCTGCGGTTGGCGAACTGAACACCCCGGGTGCGGCCACCGGTGAGGCCGTAGGCGATGTTCAGGAACGGCTGGGCCGCGCCCAGGGCCGCGTTCGCCTCGCTGTTGGCGATCGAGATGTTGAGCAGGACGTTATCGAGCTCCTCGCGGAAGGCGTAGGCGGCGATGATGCTCTCCTGCAGCGACGGCAGCCAGGAGCCCACCACCCGTGAGGGTTCCTTCGAGGTGGGGGTGATGTCCTGGGGCAGGTCGAGCAGGGCGGCGAGGGCGCGACGGGCGATGGCCTGGTCGGCCAGACCCTGGGTGAGCACCTGCTGGTCGCGGGCCAGCTGGGTTTCCGCCTCCAACACCTCCAGCTTGGTGGCCACGCCGGCCTGGAAGCGGGCTTTCGCATCCCGCAGGCTCACCAGGGAGGAGCGCACCGACTCCTGGCCGATGCGGACCGTCTCATCGGAGACCTGGAGATCGAAGAAGGCCTCGGCGGCCTCCAGGCGCCGCGCCCGCAGGCCGATCAGGTACTGGTTCTTGGCCTGCTCGAAGCGGTCGCGGGCGGCGGCGATCTGGGGCGTGCGGGTGGGGTTGATCAGGCCCCAGCTGGCCTGGAGCACGGCCGACATCCGCCAGATGCTGGTGATCGTGTTGCCGGGCTGCTGGCCGGTGCCCGTGAAGGCGCTGCTGAACTGCTCGCCGCCGGTGTAGGTGGGCAGGCTGTTGGCGTTGAGCTGGATCGTGGGATACCAGAGGGCGATCTGGGCCCGCAGGGCCGACTGGGCCTGCTCCACCTGGCTGGCGATCGCCTTGAGCTCGGGGTTGTTGACCTCAACAAGGGTTTCCACATCGGCCAGGCCGAGGGGGCGCAGCTCCCGGATGCGCACCTGCGACGGCTTGACCGGCAGGGCCAGGGGGTTGGGGGCGACCAGGTCCTGGAGGCCCGGGGGCAGCTCCTTGGCGGCGGGCGCCAGCACCGTGGGGTTGGACTTGGGCCTGGGACCCTTGACCTCAGGGGCCAGTGGCAGGGCCGGGGGGGCCGGAAGGCTCGGGGCCGCGGGGGCTGGGGCGGACTGGGCCCGCACCGGCAGCGCCTGGAGGCCGAACGACGGAAGCACCACCAGTGCCGCGAGCAGGAGTGGTTGGCGCCTCACGTTGGACCGTTCGCTTCAGGCAGAGCTTAAGCATCTCCCCGTGGGGTGCCGAGGCAGGCGGCCACCAGATCGTCCGCACCCCCCAGCAATCGAACTGGCACAGGCAGACGATCGCGCAGCTCGGCGAGGGTGCTGTCGTCCAGAAACACCTCCTCCCCCTCCCGCAGCATCACCCGCGGCAGCAGCAGTTCCTCCCCCAGGTCACGGCCGCTCAGGCCCTCGATCAGGTCGGAACCCGTGAGCAGCCCGGTGACCACCTGCTCCTGGCCCCAGTAGGGGCTGGGCAGGCCATGGAGGAGCAGCTCCAGCCCCTCGACGCGGTTGAGCCTCTCCACCACCGGCTGCAGGGCCTCGGCCACGAGGCGACCCACCACCCAGCTGCAGCGGCGCGGGCTGGCGATGCTGGTTGGAAGCTCCCGGGTGGCGCCCTCCAGGTCCTCCAGGAAGGCGCGGATGCTGCCGACCCCGTTCTCCTGCTGGGGCAGATCCTCGTAGCTGGCGCGCGGCGGCAGGGGCCGGCCGGCGATCAGGAACCACTCATCGGACAGCCAGGCGAAACGGCTGCCGGTGCTGGCCTGGAAGGTGGGCTGCAGTCCCTCGACCCGGGCGATCACCTCGAGGGCCACCTCCCGGTCGACCGGCCTGAGGGCATCGCCGGCCGGGCGGAAGCGGGTCAGACCCACCGGCACCACGGCGGTGGAGAGCACGGCGGGCCAGGGTCCGGTGGCGAACCGCGCCAGGTCGGTGAGGGTGCGCTCCAGGGCCTCGCCGTCGTTCAACCCCGGACACACCACCACCTGGGCATGGATCTGGAGGCGCCGCTCGGCGAACCAGGCCAGCTGCTCCAGCAGCAGGGCGGCCCGTGGGTTGACCAGCAGGCGGCTGCGGAGCTCCGGATCGGTGGCATGGACCGAGACGAACAGGGGCGAGAGGCGCTGCTCCTCGATGCGGCTCCAGTCGGCCGCCGTGAGGTTGGTGAGGGTGAGGTACGAGCCGTAGAGAAAGCTGAGCCGGTAGTCGTCGTCCTTGAGATAGAGGCTGTCGCGGCGCCCCGGCGGCTGCTGGTCGATGAAGCAGAACGGGCAGTGGTTGTTGCACTGGCGCAGGCCGTCGAACAGGGCTTCGCTGAAGCCCAGTCCCAGCCCTTCATCCAGGTCCTTTTCCAGCTCCACCACGTGGAGGGTGCCGTCGGGGTCCTCCACCTCCAGCACCAGCTCCTCCTCCCCCTGCAGCACCTGGACGTCGATCAGATCCCGCGGGCGGATGCCGTTGATGCTGCGCAGGCGGTCACCGGGCTGGAACCCCAGCTCCTCGGCGATCGAGCCCGGCTCGACCGTGGCCACAAGGGCAGGCCGGGGCTGGGTGACGGGACCGGCGAGGGCGGTGGGCCCGGCGAGGGCAGAGGAGGGCTCCTTCCACACGGGAGGTGACGGCGGGGCGTGGGACGTTGGCTCCAGTGTGGCGGTCCCGCCCCTTCAGGGGGTGGCCCCCTCCAGCCCCCGGAAGCCCAGCAGGATCACCAGGCCGAACAGCAGCCGGTAGCCGACGAAGATCCAGGTGCTGTTCTGCTGCAGGAAGCGCAGCAACCAGGCGATCGCCAGCCAGGAGACCACCGCCGCCGCGGCGATGCCCACCAGCATCGGAATCACGCCGCCGGTTTCGACCGAGCCAAAGGCGGTCTTGAGCTCCACCAGCCCCGCCAGGGTGATGGCGGGAATACCGAGGAGAAAGGAGAAGCGGGCCGCGTCGGAGCGCTGCCAGCCATCAAAGAGGGATGCCGTCAGGGTGCTGCCCGAGCGGGACACCCCGGGAATCAGGGCGAGCGCCTGGGCCAGCCCCACCAGCAGGCCGTCGCGGGGGGTGACCGCTTCGAGCAGGCGGCGGCGGCGGCCCACCAGCTCCGCCACCGCCAGCAGCAGGGCCATCACGATCGAGACGATGGCGATCGAGGTGAGGCTGCGCAGGGGGGAGGTCTCGTAGCCGGGCAGCAGCACCTTGATGGCCAGGCCCGCCAGCAGGATGGGAATGGTGCCCAGGGCGATGGCCACCCCCAGCCGGGCCGGCGGGTCGTTCCACTGGCCATGGCGGAAGGCCCGGGCCACCCCGGCGCTCACCTCGGCCAGATCCTTGCGGAAGTAGCCGAGCACCGCAGCGATGCTGCCCAGCTGGATCACGGCCGTGAAGGCCACCCCGGGGTCACCCCAGCCCAGCAACACCGGAACCACCTTGAGGTGGGCCGTGCTGCTGATCGGCAGGAACTCCGTCAGCCCCTGCACGACCCCCAGAACGAAGGCGTGCCAGCAGGCCTCGACCAGGGGCAGGGTGGCGGCCGTGGCGACCAGCGGCATGGGGGAAGCCGATACTGCGGCTGACCCTATGGCCGGACGGGTCACGGAAGCACCCCTCCACCCCCTTAAGGTTGCACAACTTTCTTCACAACCAGGTGCTCGGGGTTCCACCCACCCTTTCCGCCCGTTCCGAGGCCCTGCCGGGCCTGCGGCTCGGCACCGTCCCGGCCGCGGCCGTGCTGCCCCTGGCGGCCGCCCTGCTGGTCACCGTGCCGGTGTTCCTGCAGGCCCCCTGGGTGCGCGCCGCGCCGATGGCAGCGACCCTGTTCACCATCCCCCTGATGGCCTTCGCCCTGCTGCTGGAGCGCCGGGGCCAGGGCCCGTGGCAGCAGCTGGGTGTGCTGCTGGTGGGCTTCAGCGGCAGCTGGCTGGGGGGCTGTCTGTTCTGGGGCTGGTTCCGGCTCCATCCGGTGATGCATCTGCCGATCGAGGCCTTCGCCCTGCCCCTGGCGGTGGCGGGCCTGGGCGGCCGCTGGCGCCTGGCGGGCGCCTTCTATCTGGGCTCCCTGCTCGGCACCGCCAGCACCGACGGGGTGATGGCGGCCGCCGGCCTCATGGATCTCTGGCCCCGGGTGCTGAACGCCCCCCTGGCCGAAGCTCCCCTCCTGCTCCAGGGCGCCGCCCTCCAGGTCCTGCAGCCCTGGCCCCTGGCCCTGATCGCTCTGGCGGCGGGCCTGCTGCTGCTCCTCTGCTGCCGCCTCTGGTCGCTGGGTGGGCCCTGGCGGGTGGCCGCCGCGGCCGTGGGCACCACCCTGGCCGTCGATGCCCTGTTCCTCGGGGCGGCCCTGCTGGCCCCCCAACTGAGCGGTCTGATCTGAAGAACTGCAAAAGCCCGCCCGCCTGTGCAGGGAGACCCGGGGGCCTTCTGTAACGTTGCTGGGGTGATCTGCGGATCACTGCCCAGTCCCTGCCAGGGTCCCCTGGTTCTATCCCCCTAAGGAGTGTCGTGATGAAGCGGCTGCTTGCCTGGTTGATGAGTGGTGTGGTCCTGGCCGGTCTGCTCGTGACCCTGCTTCTGCCCGGTGCCGCCCTCGCCGCGGAGCGCCGCAACGAGATCGACGACAAGCTCGCCGAGAGCGTCGGCAAGGTGGATCTCAACAACGCTTCGGTGCGCCGGTTCCAGCAGTACCCCGGCATGTACCCGACCCTGGCCGGCAAGATCGTCCTCGGTGGTCCCTACGACAGCGTCGACGATGTGCTGGCCCTCGATCTGACCGACCGCCAGAAAGAGCTGTTCAACAAGTACAAGGGCAACTTCACCGTGACCCCCCCGGCGATCGCCCTCAACGAAGGCTTCGATCGCATCAACGACGGCGTCTACCGCTGATTGCACGGGCGGGCCTCCCCCGACCCCTCCCGAACCGCCGTCACCACGGCGGTTTTTTTGTGGCCGCAGGTCCGCCACCGTCCGTCCCATAGGCTCGGCTGCAGAAGGCACGGTGCAAAGGGGTGAACCAGCCGCTTGGATGAGCCGGATCCGCGCATGGCACCCCACTGGGACGTGGTGGTGGTCGGCAGTGGTGCCGCAGGCCTGATGACCTGCCTGGAATTGCCCCCGCAGCTGCGCGTGCTGCTGCTGAGCAAATCCAGCGCCCCCCCGTCCGCCAGCCGCTGGGCCCAGGGGGGCATCGCCGCGGTGACCGGAGCCGACGACAGCTTCGCCAGCCACATCACCGACACCCTCAAGGCGGGCGCCGGGCTCTGCGATCCGGCCGCGGTCGAGGTGCTGGTGCGGGAGGCGCCGGCCTGCGTCGAGCGCCTCGTGCAGCTGGGCATGGACTTCGATCGCACCCCCCAGGGCCTGAGCACCACCCTCGAAGCGGCCCACAGCCACCGCCGGGTGCTCCACGCCCAGGACCGCACCGGCGGAGCCCTGGTGGATGCCCTGGAGCGGGAGGTGCAGCGCCGGCCGGGCCTGGAGCAGCGCAAGGGCATCCCCGCCCTGCAGCTGTGGGTGGAGAACGGCCAGTGCCTTGGCCTGCAGGTGCTCGAAGGCCAGCGGCTGCGCTGGCTGAGGGCCGGTGCGGTGGTGCTGGCCAGCGGCGGCGGCGGCCATCTGTTCGCCCACACGACCAACCCGGCCCAGGCCAGCGGCGACGGCGTCGCCATGGCCTGGAGCGCCGGCGCCCGGGTGCGGGATCTGGAGTTCGTCCAGTTCCACCCCACGGCGCTGATGCTGCCGGACGCCCCCCACTTCCTGATCAGCGAGGCGGTGCGCGGCGAGGGGGCCCGGCTCTTTGACGACGCCGGCCGCTCGCCGGTGGAACGGCTGGAAGGCGGCGATCTGGCCCCGCGGGACCAGGTGAGCCGCGCCCTGGCCCGCTGCATGGCCGAGCAGGGGGTCACCCACCTGTGGCTCGACCTGCGGCCGGTGGGTCGCGAACGGCTGGAACGCCAGTTCCCGACGATCCTGCGCCGCTGCCGGGAGCTGGGGCTGGCCCCCGGCGACGCCCCGATTCCGGTGGCCCCGGCCGCCCACTACTGGATGGGCGGCATCGGCACCGACCTGGAGGCGGCCACCAGCCTGCCCGGCCTGTACGCGGTGGGGGAAGTGGCCAGCACCGGGGTCCATGGGGCCAACCGGCTGGCCAGCAACTCGCTGATGGAATGCCTGGTCTTCGCCCGCCGGCTGCGCCATCTGCAGCCCCAGCCCCTTCCCACCGCGCCCCTCGAAGCCCCCTGCGAGGCCCCGGCCCTCAGCGAGGCCGAAGCGCGCTCGGGCCCCGATGAGGCCACCCTGCTCGCCGCGATCGCCGATCTGCGCCGCCTCTGCTGGCAGGTGGCCGGCGTGGAGCGCCGCGGCGTCGATCTCATCGGCGCCCTGCGGCAGGTGCGCCGCGAGCGCTCGGGCCATGAGCGCTCCCCCCTGCTGCGCCGGGCCCACGATCTGCCCCACGACCGGGAGCTGACGCTGACGCCGGAGCAGGGCCGCCGCCTGCTGCTGCAGCAGGACCTGCGCCAGCGGCTGGTGCTGGCGGAGCTGCTGATGGAGGCCGCCGCCTTCCGGGTCGAGAGCAGGGGCGGCCATCACCGCACCGATTGCCCGGCGCCCCAGCCGTTCTGGCGGCGCCACACGGTGCAGCTCCGGGGGCGCTCACCCTTCACCACCCCGGTGGGGCAGGAGTGAAGGGACAGGCTCAGGCGTGAGGGCGGCTCAGTTGGCGATCGAGCCCTTGTAGCCGCTCAGGGCGGCGAGCTGGGCGAGGGTCTTCTGGCCGGAATCGAGCTGGCCCTTGATCTCCCAGGTGGGGAAGCCCTGGATGTTCTTGCTGGCGCAGAGGGCGGCCTGGCTGTTGCGGCCGTCGGGGGCGCATTCGACGATCTTGAGCTTGGCGGTGGCCTCCTTGCCGAAGAGCTGCTTCTGGTCGTGGCAGTGGGGGCACCAGTAGGCCGAATACATCACCGCGCCGGTGTCGGTGAGGTGGTCGGCGAGGGCGATGGTGGCCGGCGTGCTGGCCGAGGTGACCGGAATCGGCATCCCCGGGCCCGTCGCCGACTCGGGCCGGTTCAGGGAGGTGGCCCAGCCGAGGCCGATCAGACCGACGGCCAGCACCGTGAGCACGCCACGGAAGAGCAGGGCACCGGTGTCCTCCCATTCACCGCCGATCAGGCTGAGCACGAACAGCGTCAGGCTGATCGCGGCCGACATCAGGCAGAAGGTGCAGAACGCCTTGATCTGGAAGGCCATCACCCCCACCAGCACCAGGCTGAAGACCGCCATGCCGGCGCTGAGCAGGAACAGACCCCACCAGCTGAGCCCGTTGAAGGTGGTGCGGGCCTCACCCTTCAGCAGCAGCGGCAGCACCGCCATCACCAGCACCGCGCCATAGGCCAGGAAGCCGAACAGGGACAGGGGCTGGCCGAAGACGCTCCCCCAGGGGCTGTTGAGGACCTTGTCGCAGCCCTCCGCCCCTCCAGGGCAGGTGAGGGCGCCGATCACGCCCCAGCGGTTCAGGGTGATCGATCCGGTGTCGATCACGCCGATGGTGGCCAGCACGGCCATCACCACCCGCGCCCAGCGGCGACCCGGCTCGGGGCGGCGGCGACTCGTGAGGCGACTGGCGAGGCGAGTGGAAGTCACGGGGACCAACGGATCACGGTGCGATTCTCGCAGCCGCAGGGACTTGCATAGGGTGGAGTTCGGCGTTTGTCGCCCGGCCCCCAGCGGGCCGCAGGCCCGTCCCCCCCTTTCTCCCGCAGCACCATGCCCCCCCAGCCCGGCCGAGAACGGCCCACCGTGGCCTTCACCCATCTGGGTTGCGAGAAGAACCGGGTGGACACCGAGCACATGCTCGGTCTGCTGGCCGAGGCGGGCTACGGGGTCAGCGCCGATGAGAGCGACGCCCGGGTCGTGGTGGTCAACACCTGCAGCTTCATCCAGGACGCCCGGGCCGAATCGGTCCGCACCCTGGTGGAACTGGCCGAACAGGGCAAGGAACTGATCATCGCCGGCTGCCTGGCCCAGCATTTCCAGCAGGAGCTGCTCGACTCCCTGCCGGAGGCCAAGGCCATCGTCGGCACCGGCGACTACCAGCACATCGTCGAGGTGCTGGAGCGGGTGGAGGCCGGGGAGCGGGTCAACCGGGTGAGCCCGGTGCCCACCTTCGTCGGCGACGAGCACCTGCCCCGCTACCGCACCACCTCCGAAGCGGTGGCCTACCTGAAGGTGGCCGAAGGCTGCGACTACCGCTGCGCCTTCTGCATCATTCCCCGGCTGCGGGGCGACCAGCGCTCCCGCCCGATCGAGTCGATCGTGGCGGAGGCCCGCCAGCTGGCCGAGCAGGGGGTGAAGGAGCTGATCCTGATCAGCCAGATCACCACCAACTACGGGCTGGATCTCTACGGCAGGCCCCGCCTCGACGACCTGCTGCGGGCCCTGGGGGACGTGGAGATCCCCTGGATCCGGGTCCACTACGCCTACCCAACCGGCCTGACCGAGCCCGTCCTGGCCGCCTACCGGGACGTCCCCAACGTGCTGCCCTACCTGGATCTCCCCCTCCAGCACAGTCACCCGGAGGTGCTGCGGGCCATGAACCGCCCCTGGCAGACCGGGGTCAACGGCGCCCTGCTGCAGCGCATCCGCGACCAGCTGCCCGACGCCGTGCTGCGCACCACCTTCATCGTCGGCTTCCCCGGGGAGACGGAGGAGCACTTCGAGCATCTGCTGGCCTTCGTGGCCGAGCAGCGCTTCGATCACGTGGGGGTGTTCACCTTCTCTCCGGAGGACGGCACCGCCGCCGCCGACCTGCCGGATCCCGTGCCCGCCGAGGTGGCCAGCGAGCGCCGGGACCGGCTGATGGCCCTGCAGCAGCCGATCGCCGCCGAGCGCAATGGCGCCTGGGTGGGCCGGATCGTGGACGTGCTGATCGAGCAGGACAACCCCACCAGCGGCGAGATGCTGGGCCGCTGCGCCCGCTTCGCCCCTGACGTGGACGGGGAGGTGCACGTCAGCCCCGGCGAGGGGGGGCTGTGCGCCGCTCCGGGCACGATGGTGCCGGTGCGGATCACCGCCGCCGACACCTATGACCTGCGCGGCGAGGTGGTGGGGGCCGGGGCGATGGTGAGCGACGCCCTGGCGGCGACGCGGAGCCGGGCTTGAGTCCCGGCAGCGGAGGTGGCTGGCTGCAGCGGCACCAGCGCCCCCTCTTCCTGGTCGCCTCCGGCCTGAGCACCACCGGTTCCTTCGCCGGACTGACGGCCAAGGGCTGGATCCTGATGGCCGGCACCGGCAATCCGCTGCTGCTCGCCCTGCATTTCGCCGCCCTGGCCCTGCCGAGCCTGGTGATCAGCGGCCGGGCGGGGGTGCTCACGGATCGGCTGGGCTGCGAGACGGTGCTGATCCGCTCCCAGTGGGGCCTGTTCGGCGGGGCGGCCCTCGGGGCCCTCGCCATTCCCCTGCTCCAGGGGGTGGGGCAGGTGGTACTGCTGTTGCTGAGCACCCTGGTGGTGGGCGTCGCCAGTTCCTTCGAGCTGACGGCCCGCAGCAAGTACTGCTCGCTGCTGGTGGAACGGCCGGAGCAGGTGGCCCCGTATCTGGCCAGCTTCTCGGTCGTGTTCAACGTCGGCAAGCTCGTGGGCCCTCCCCTGGGGGGCTGGCTCGTGGCCCTTTCCGGGCCCGCGATGGCCCTGGCGATCGATGCGGCCTCCTACCTGCTGCCGATCGCCACCGTGATCTGGCTGCTGCGGCCCCATCGGGAGCTGGAGCAGCGCAGTGCCGGGGGCGCCGGCGCCAGCCTCGGGGCCGCCTGGCAGGGCTGCGGGCCGACGCTGCGCCATGTGCTGCGCTTCACCACCGTGGCCTGCCTGGTGGGCTTCTTCCATCCGGGCCTGGCGCCCCTGATCGCTGCCGAGGTGATCGGGCCCTCCCCGCAGGCCCTCGGCCTGTTCACCAGCGTGCTGGCGGCCGGCAGCATCGCCGGCGGGCTGGTGCTGCAGCGCAACAGCCGCGCCCTCAGCGAGCGGCCGGCACTGCTGCTGGGGGGCTGCGCCGTGGCGGTGGCCCTGGCCCAGCTGGGGATGGCCGCCGTGTCCGGGGGGCCTGTCGCCCTGGCGATGGCGCTGCTGCTGGGCGCCGGCACCGCCGGCCTGCTGGCCGGATCGAGCCTGATCCTGCAGGTGGGCGCTCCGATGGACCTGCGCGGCCGCATGGCCGGTCTGGGGCAGATCGCCTTTCTGGGGGGCGGTGGCGTGAGCGGCCTGGTGGCCGCCGCCCTGGCGATGACCGTGGGGCTGCCTGCCACCTTCGCGCTGCTCGGCGGCGTGGGGCTGGTGGTGGGCGTGCTGGAGCTGGGGAGGAAAGGAGCGCTCCGGCTCAGATCAGCCTGATGCCCTTGAGCACGACGGTGGCCAGGAAGGCGGCGGTCAGCCCGCCACCGACGAGCGCCAGATAGATCACCACACCCACGAACGCTGCTGCGAGGAAGGCCATCATTACAGCAGAGGATCCGCCCCCTTCCGGCCCCAGGCCAGGCGAGGAGGGGGTAGAACCATCGAACAATTACCGAAACCTCCTAGGGTTGCGGCGCAGCGGAACCCGCCTGAGCCCCTGCCGCAGCCGCGCTATCGCCCACGGACCATCCCCACCGGACCATCCACCAAGCACCTGCAGCATGCGCACCCTCTTCATCTATCCCGAATTCCCGAAGACGTTCTGGAGCTACGAGAAGATTCTCGAGCTGGTGAACCGCAAGGTTCTCCTTCCCCCGCTCGGCATGGTCACCGTGGCGGCCCTGCTGCCCCAGACCTGGGAGATGAAGCTGGTCGACCGCAACGTCCGCGAGGTGACGGAGGCCGAGTGGAACTGGGCGGAGCTGGTGGTGATCTCCGGGATGATCGTCCAGAAGGCCGACATGGCCGCCCAGATCGCCAAGGCCAAGCAGCGGGGCCTGCCGGTGGCCGTGGGCGGCCCGTTCGCCAGCTCCACCCCCGACGCTCCTGAACTGCAGCTGGCCGATTTCAAGGTGCTCGACGAAGGGGAGATCACCCTGCCGCTGTTCATCGAGGCGATCGAGCGCGGCGAACGCCAGGGTCGGTTCAGCGCCGAAGGGGAGAAGCCCGACGTCACCGGCACCCCCATCCCCCGCTTCGATCTGCTCGAGCTGGAGGCCTACGACTCCATGTCGGTGCAGTTCTCGCGCGGCTGCCCGTTCCAGTGCGAGTTCTGCGACATCATCGTGCTCTACGGGCGCAAACCCCGCACCAAGACCCCCGAGCAGCTGGTGGCGGAGCTCCAGTACCTCTACGACCTGGGCTGGCGCCGCTCGATCTTCCTGGTCGACGACAACTTCATCGGCAACAAGCGCAACGCCAAGCTGCTGCTGCCGGAGATCAAGCGCTGGCAGATCGCCCACGGCTATCCCTTCAGCTTCGCCACCGAGGCCTCGGTGGACCTCGCCTCCGATGACGAGATGATGCTGATGATGGCCGAGGCCCGCTTCGACAGTGTCTTCCTGGGCATCGAGACCCCCGACGAAGCCAGCCTCGAAACGGCCCGCAAGCTGCAGAACACCCGCAGCTCCCTGGAGGAATCGGTGGACCGGATCACCTCCTACGGCATCCGGGTGATGGCCGGTTTCATCATCGGCTTCGACGGTGAGAAGCAGGGCGCCGGCGATCGGATCGTGGAATTCGTCAGCCGCACCGGCATCCCCGCCGCGATGATGGGCATGCTGCAGGCCCTGCCCAACACCGGCCTCTGGCATCGCCTCGAGAAGGAAGGCCGGCTGGTCCAGGAGAAAACCGACGCCAAGGGCGTCAACCAGACCAACCTGCTCAACTTCGTACCCACCCGGCCGATCCGCCAGATCGCCAACGAATACGTCGATGCCTTCTGCCGCCTCTACGAGCCGAACGCCTACATCGACCGGGTCAAGCACTACTACCTGAAGATGGGCCAGCCCCGCTGGCAGCAGTACGTGCCGGCGGCGGCCTTCGGCAAGGCCAGCCTGCCCAGCTGGACCGATGTCCGCGCCCTGCTGATCGTGATCTGGCGTCAGGGGCTGAAGCGCGACACCCGCGGTCGGTTCTGGAGTTCCCTGTTCACCATCGCCCGGCGCAACCCCAACAACCTGGAGCAGTTCCTGGTGACCCTCGCCCACAACGAACACTTCCAGGAATACCGGGGCGTGGTGACCCGCGAGATCCAGGAGCAGCTTGCCGCCCTGCCCCCGGAACCGCCCGAGGGGTCGCGCGAAACCACCCGGGAGCTCCAGCCCGCCTAGGGCTCCAGCCTTTCCAGGAACGATCGGGGCTGGATGCAGCGGCCTGGGTCGCGACCGGCCCCGGAAGAACCCCGGGAGTACGGTCAAGCCGCTGCATTGATGGCGCAGTGACGCAGAAGACCTCTGAACCGAAGGGCCGGCTCACCCGAACTTCGATCCTGGCGGTTGTCGCCGGATGTGGTCTGCTGGGCCTGGCCCTGAGTCGCTGGGATCCCCTGGGCCCCCAGTCGATGATCTGTCGCCACCGGGACGACCCCACCGGCCAGATCGACTTCCGCGTCGATGTGGGGCGGGGGGACGATCGGGTGCGCTTCGCCGATGGCCAGACCCTGCCGGTGAAGACCTCCCGCGACCAGATCACCTTTCTGGAAAAGGAATCCAACAACTTCCACCTCGCCGACAACGATGGCGATGAGGTGGCCATGGGCCAGGCCCCGACCAGCCAGCAGCTTCCGGGTATCGCGGCGCTGAAGCCCCCGATGGTGGTGCATCCCGACCAGCACCACGACGTGGAGCACCACACCACGATCGACCGCCGCACTCTCACCTTTCAGGAAAACGCCATGCAGAAAGGGGGCGGGCTCGGGGCCCTGATGATGGACGGCCGCTGCCGTCTCGTTGCCGCCAGCTGAATCGAACCCGGGGGGGCGGGCCGTGGCTAGTCCTGCACGTAGGGCAGGCCCGCCACAAGACAATGCTCTGCCTTCTGCAGCTCCCGGCCCAGGTAGAGGGCATGGTCGAGCCGCGTGAGGGGATGGGGGCCGTCCCCCTCGGTCAGGGCGATGCCGAGTTCCTTGGCGCTGCGGCCCCGGTACACGGCCCGGGGCGCCCGCGGGTCGCCGCCCCGGCAGCTGAGCACCTCTCCGGTGTCGGGGTCGGTGGCCAGTCCCCGGTCATCGATGCCATTGGTGTAGTGCTCCGCGATCAGCTCGCCGGCGGCGGCATCCACCTTGATCAGGAAGTAGCCCGCTGCATCGAGGCTGATGAAGCGCTGGGAGAGAGCCTCATCCAGGCTCTGACGGGGGTTCGGGTCGCGGTGCATGGGGGGGATCGTAGGAAGCGGTGAAAGGAAGCTCCGCGTTCATCGCCGTGATCGCCGCGTGCATCTCCCTGTTGGCACCCGGCAGCCAGTCCCGCAGGATGGCGTCGAAGCGGGGGTCGTACCAGCGGTGCAGGCTGGCCCGGGGCTGGGCCACGAAGCCCCGGCGCCGCTTGTGGCTGCCGCCGGCACCGGGATCGAAGCTCTCCAGGCCCCGCTCGATCGCCCAGGCGATCGGGGCGTAGTAGCAGACCTCGAAGTGCAGGTTATCGAGCTCGATGTCACTGCCCCAGTAGCGGCCCCAGAGGCCGTTGGCATCGTGCACGCACAGCGACATCGCCAGGGGCTGCATCGGCTCGCCCCGATGGGCGCTGAACAGCACCAGGTGCTGGCGCAGGTCGTTGGCGGCCGCCTGGAAGAAGGACTCGGTGAGGTACTTGCTGCCCCAGGGACCCCAGCGGCTGCAGTGCTGCTCGTAGAACCGGTGCATCCGCTCCAGCAGCTGCGGCGGGATGTCCTCGCCCGCCAGGGGCGTGACCGTCAGCCCCGCCTCCGCCACCGAGCGGCGTTCGCGGCGGATGTTGCGCCGCTGGTTGGCATTGAAGCTGGCCAGATAGCACTCGAAGTCGGCATGGCCCGGGTTGCGCCATTCGCTCTGCTGGTTGATCCACAGGGCGCAGCCGGCGGCTTCCGCCAGGGGCTGCCAGGCCGGATCCACGTAGAGGAAGTTGCAGCTGAGGATCCCCTGACGCCGGCAGAAGCCGTCGATCTCGGCCAGCATCCGCTGGGTGAGGGCCACCGCGTCTTCGCCGGTGGCCACATGGAAGCGGTAGCCCTGCACCGGGCTCACCGGGCTCATGCCGACGAGCTTGGGGTAGTAGCGCAGGCCGAGCTGGCCGGCGAGCTGGGCGAAGGACTGGTCGAAGACGAACTCCCCGTAGCTGTGGCCCTTCAGGTACAGGGGGGCCAGGGCCACCAGCCGCTCGCCGCGCCAGAGCCCCAGGTGGCAGGCCTGCCAGCCCTGGCGGGGCACGATGCTGCCGCTGGCCTCCAGGTGATGCAGCCAGCGCCAGCCGTAGAAGGGGCGATCCACCGCCTCAGTCACCGCCTCCGTCGCCGCCGCAGCCGCGGCCTCTCCGGTGCCCCCCACCAGGGCCTGCCACTGGTCTTCCGGGATCTCCTGTGTGGCCTGATGCCAGCGGACTTGCAGCTCGGCCATGGCCGCTGGCAACACAGGTGGGAGGGGCAGGCGCAAAACTAACGGTTGATTCCCTGCGACCGAGCGTCCTTCCCCCGCCATGGCCAAGCCCCTGCGGATCCTGGTGCTCCTGACGGCCGCCACGGCGCTGGTCGTGCCGGCGGCGCCCGCCAGGGCCGGACTGCTGCGGCCGGTACTGATGCTGCTGCGTCCCCAGCTGGAGAACCAGCTGACCCGGGTCTGCGTGGAGACGGTCTCCGCCGGCCGGGCCGACCTGGAGAAGAACCTGCAGGATCCCTGTCGCAAGCTGGCGGTGCCCACCAGCAAGTGCCTGATCGAGGAGACCGACAACAGCGGCCGCAGCCTGGGGGTGCTCACCGAGATGGTGAGCGGCCGCTTCGGCGATGACAGCGAGGAGGTGGTCAAGCGCTGCCTGGCCAGGATGTTCGGCCTGCCCACCGACAGCCTGCGGGACATGCCGCTGCGGGAGCTCGGCAGGCGTTTCGGCAGCTACGGCCTTCAGGAGGTCACGCCCTGAGCCCCGGGGCGGCGCCAGCGCAGCAGCAGTTCGTCCCCCGGCAGCGCCCGGTGCTCCACCAGCCGCCAGCCGGCCCGGGCCGCCGGGGCCACCCGGGCGTCGGCCGTCAGCCAGCCGTGGGGGCCGCCCAGCAGGCGGGGGCAGACGGTGAGCTGGAGCTCATCGAGCAGGTCCTCGGCCGCCAGGGCCGCCGCCAGCTGGGCCCCCCCCAGCACGGCGATGCGCCGCTGACCCAGGGCCGCCAGGGCCGTCAGGGCCTCGGGCCAGCTGTCCAGGGGCAGGTGGCGATCGAAGCCCTCGGCAGGGGCGGCGGCGGGCAGCGGCGCGGCCTGCAGCAGCCAGCGCTCCAGGGGCTGGCGAAAGAAGGGCAAAGCGGCGGGCAGCCGGCCGCTGCGGCTCACCGCGATGGCGATCGGCTGGGCACCGCAGCCCTCTGAGCGGCGGGCCGCAAGCAGCCCTGGGCTGTGGATCAGGCAGGTGCTGCCGTGGCGCCGCAGGGTCTCGGCTCCCACCAGGACGGCATCGGCCCAGGCCAGGGCCTCCTCCAGCACCAGCCGGTCAGCGGCGCCCCCCAGCTGGGCCGCCCCCCCTTCGGCCGGCGCCAGGCGGCCGTCGAGGCTCACCGCCAGAACAAGCCGCAGCTCGGGCCGGAGGCCGCTCGGTCGGGGATCCGCCGCCGCCGGACTCAAACGGCCGCGAGGGCTTCGAGGGCCGCCGGGACCATCTCCAGCTGGGGCGTCTCGGCGAAAACTTCAGCGGCGTTGTTGGGGCTCTCCTGCAGGCGCACCTTGTGCAGCCGGGCCCCGGTGGCGGCGATGGGGGCGCTGAGCAGGTCGGCGATGTGGAGGGCGATGTTCTCAGCGGTGGGAACGCAGCCGGCGAAGTGCTCCACGTCCTTGTTGAGGAAGGTGTGGTCGAAGGGTTCCACCACCAGGTCGGCCACCAGTTGCTGGAGGGCGGCCAGGTCGCAGACCATGCCGGTGCGCCCATCGATGGGGCCCCGCACGGTGACGTCGAGCAGGTAGTTGTGGCCGTGGCCGTGGGGGCGGGCGCACTTGCCGTAGATCGCCTCGTTTTCGCTCTGGCTGAGCTCGGGGCGGGCCAGGCGATGGGCCGCGGCGAAGTGGGTGCGGATGGAGAGGAAGGCTTCCATGGGATCGATGGAGGGACCGCAGAGCACGTCGGCCCAGAGATTGGTTTGTTCGTGGAGCCGCAGGGCCACCAGCGGCAGATGGGGGGCCAGCCGGTCGCGGATGGCCAGCAGCAGGGCCTCGGTGGTGGGCAGCCGGCCGTCGGGGCGGGAGAGGTCGAACTCGGGCCAGACCTCGTTGAGGAAACGGAAGTCGAGCGGCTCGGTCACCTCCCGCCGGATGGCGTGCTTGACGTCGGAGAGGTTGAGCACCATCCCGTCGGCGTCGAGCGGGCCGCCCATCGCCACGGTGAGCTCATAGTTGTGGCCGTGGCCCGGGGCCAGGCTGCAGCGGCCGAAGCGCCGGGTGTTCTCGGCGTCGTCCAGTTCCGGCAGCCGGTAGAGGTGGCTGGAACTGAAGGTCGCCCGGCGGGTGATCACGCAGGGGCGGCCACGCCCGTGGGCGGCGCTGGTGGGGGAGGGTGCCGCAGGTGGGGCGGTCAACCGGGTTGCGGTCATCGCCGAGGCCCAGGGGACGCCCATCCTAGAAACGGGGTCCGGACCGCCGCCGACCCCGAACCCATGGCCCCAGCCGATGACGCCCCGCCCCGCCCCTCACACCGGGACCTGGCCCGCCGTCTCGATGGCCTGAACATCTACCTGGTGGGGATGATGGGGGCCGGCAAGAGCGCCGTGGGACGCCCCCTCGCCGAGGCCCTCGGCTACCGCTTCATCGATGCCGACACCGCCCTGGCGGAGGTGGCCGGCCGGCCGATCGCCGAGATCTTCGCCAGCGACGGGGAGGACGGCTTCCGTGCCCTGGAGACCGCCGTGCTCAACGGCATCGCCAGCTGGCATTCCCTGGTGGTGGCCACCGGCGGCGGGGCGGTGACCCGGCCGGAGAACTGGGGTCACATGCGTCAGGGGGTGGTGGTGTGGCTCGACGCCCCGGCGGAGGAGCTGCTGCGCCGTCTGGCCGCCGACCCCACGCCCAGGCCCCTGCTGGACACGCCCGATCCCGCCGCCCGGCTGGAGGCGCTGCTGCACGAGCGCCGGCCCCTCTACGCCCAGGCCGACCTGACGGTGGTCCAGCAGGGCCAGCCCACCGCGGTGGCCCGGCAGGTGCTCGACGCCCTGCCCTCGGTGCTGCGGGACCCCACCCAGGCTCCGGCCGACCCCGTCCGGCTGCAGGACGCCGACGGGCAGGCCCGCCCCTCGCTCAACTGAGGGACTCCGGAGCGTTCAGGACGGCGGCTCCAGCCGCACGGCAAACCACTGGATCGCGCAGCCCGGCGCCAGCTCCAGTTCGCAGGCGGTGTCGAGCAGCCGGCCGGCCCGGGCCTCGGGATCGGCCAGGTCGGCCAGGTCAGCCGGGGGCTCGGCCAGGGCCGTCAGGTGGGCGGCCAGCCAGTCCAGGGTCTCGGCGGCGCTGAGGATGCTTTCGCCCTTGCCGGGCTCCAGCACCACGTAATGGTCGAGCTCCCGCAGCAGCGGATCGGACACGGCCAGAACAACGGCGGCCCCCATCCTGACGGGTGGAGGGCCTGCCCCGGCGGGGAGCCTCAGCCCCGACCCACCGCGGCGTGCACCCGGTCGCGCCAGGCGAACAGGGGCTCCAGCACGGGGTTGTCGGCGATGCCCTCCACCCCGCGACCCGCCAGGGGGGCGCCGGCGCAGGCAGGGAACTTCAGCAGATACAGCTGGGCCGCCACGGCGATGTCGGCCAGGGTGAGGCCATCCCCCTCCAGGTAGGGGCGCTCGGTCGCCAGCAGGGCGAGCTGCTCGAGGCTGCGGTGCAGCTGCCGCACCTCACAGGGCCCGAGCAGGTCGCGCATCGCCTCGGTGGCGGAGCCGATCAGGCCGCCGGGCAGGGCCCCTACCAGATCCCGCAGGGGCGCTGGGGTGGCCTCGGGCAGCAGGGCAGCGCGCAGCACCGGATCGGTGGCCGCGGCCTGGAGCAGGGCCAGACGGGCGCCCCGGGCCAGGGCGGTGTCGGCCCAGTCCTCCAGCAGCAGCACCCGGGCGCGGGCGACCGGATCGGCCGGCAGCAGGGGCGGCTCCGGGTGGGTGGCCTCCAGATGCAGGGCGATGGCCGTGGAATCGGCGATCACCTCGCCCCCATCCACCAGCACCGGCACCTGCCGCTGCCCGGAGAGACGGAACAGCTCCAGCTGCCCCAGACCGGGGGTCACCTCGACGATGGTGGCCTCGAGACCCTTGCGGGCCAGGAGCAGCCGCACCTTCTCGCAGAAGGCGGAATGTCTGAACTGATGCAGCTCCATGGACCCTCCGGGCCGGCTGGGCGTGGCCCCGGGCGGCAGAGTAGCCAGCATCCGAGCAGGACCGTCGCCGAGGCCATGAAGGACTTCTTCGTCAATGTGACGCGCTATCCGCGCTATCTGATCGCCTTCAGCCTGGGGGTGTTCAACTCGGTGTTCGAGCCGCTGGCCCGGCGCCGCAGCAACCCCGTCACGGCGGTGGCCCTGGTGGGCGCCCTGATCAGCGGACTGGTCAGCCTCACCCTGGTGCTTCGTGCCATGGTGCAATCGGCACCGCTGTCGTAGTCATGGCCCAGAGCCGACGGGTGGAACGGGTGGCGGCCCTGATCCGCCGCGAAGTGAGCGAGCTGCTGATGAGCGGCATCAAGGACGAACGGGTCCACCACGGCATGGTCAGCGTCACCAACGTGGAGGTGGCCGGCGACCTGCAGCACTGCCGGATCTTCGTGAGCATCTTCGGCAGCGCCGAGGATCGGGAGGTGGCGATGGCCGGCCTGCAGGCGGCATCCGCCTATGTGAAAGGGGAGCTGGGCCGGCGCCTCAAGATGCGCCGCACCCCGGAGGTGGTGTTCGTCCTCGACCGGGGTCTGGAGAAGGGCAACACGGTGCTGGGACTGCTGCAGCGCCTGGAGACGGAGCGACGCGAGCGGGAGGAGCCGCTGGCAGAAGCGGGCGACGCGGATCCGGCGGCTGACACCGACAGCTGATTCCGCCCATGGCTGCACTCCCCCTCTCGCCCCAGGCCCCCCTCCCGCCTGAGGCACTTGAACGCCTGGCCGCCTCCCTGCTGGTGGTGCGCTGCAGCGGCCACCCGGCCGATGGCCAGCGGCGCTATCCCCGCTGGGAGCTGGACAACGCCAGCCTGCAGCGCCTGCTGCAGCGCGGGGTGGGCGGGGTGATCCTGCTGGGGGGCAGCGCCGCCGAACTGCGGCTGCGCACTCGCCAGCTGGAGGCCTGGGCCGGCGCTCCGCTGCTGCTCTGCGCCGACGTGGAGGAGGGGGTGGGCCAGCGCTTCGAGGGGGCCAGCTGGCTGGTGCCGCCCCTGGCCCTGGCCCGGATCCATGCCGAGGATCCCGCCGTGGCCGTGGATCTGGCCCGGCGCTACGGGGCCTGCACCGGCCGGGAGGCCCGCCAGCTGGGCCTCAACTGGGTGCTCGCGCCGGTCTGCGATGTCAACAACAACCCGGCCAACCCGGTGATCAACGTGCGGGCCTGGGGCGAGGACCCGGCCACGGCCGGGGCCCTGGCGGCCGCCTTCTGCCGGGGCGTCCAGGCCGAAGGCGTGCTCGCCTGCGCCAAGCACTTCCCCGGCCACGGCGACACCGCCAGCGACTCCCACCTGGAGCTGCCCCTGATCCCCCACGGCCGCGAGCGCCTGGAGGCGGTGGAGCTGCCGCCCTTCCGGGAGGCCATCGCGGCGGAGGTGGCCGCGGTGATGACCGCCCACCTGCTGCTGCCGGCCTTCGACCCCGACCATCCGGCCACCCTGTCGCGGGCGGTGCTCACCGGGCTGCTGCGCCAGGAACTCGGTTTCGAGGGGCTGGTCGTCACCGACGCCCTGGTGATGGAGGCGATCGCCGGCCGCTACGGCGCCTCGGAGGCCGCGGTGCTGGCCCTGGAGGCGGGGGCCGACCTGGTGCTGATGCCGGGGGATGCGGACGGGGCGATCGACGCCATCGTGGCGGCCGTGGCCAGCGGCAGGCTGGGCCTGGAGCAACTGCAGGCCAGCCATCGGCGGCGCCGCCGGGCCCTGGAGCGCTGCCCCGCCGATGGCGGCGGCACCGCCCCTGCCCCCCTGGGCGGCCTCAGCAACGGCCCCGCCCCCGCCGACCGGGCCCTGGCCCTGGAGCTGGTGCGGCGCAGCCTCGTGTTACGGGGGCGGGGCCCGGTGCCCGGCGGCCCCGGGGTGAACCTGATCCGCCTCGACAACAGCCTGGCCTGCCCCTTCCTGCCGGCCGGCGCCCCGGCCCTGGCCCTGCCGGCGGCCGCCGGCCTGCGGCCCTGCCTGATCGACGGCCAGGGCCCTTCCCCCTGGAGCGGGGACGGGGAGGCCCCCCTGGCCCTGGAGCGGCTGGGCGAGGGGCCAGTGCTGCTGCAGCTGTTCGTGCGCGGCAACCCGTTCCGCGGCCGGGCCGACGGCCCGGATCCCTGGCCGGCGGTGATCCGCCAGCTCCAGGCCGCCGGCCGGCTGGCCGGCCTGGCCGTCTATGGCAGCCCCTATGCCTGGGAGTCCCTGGCCGCCCTTCTCGATCCCCAGGTGCCGGCCGCCTGGTCGCCGGGCCAGATGGCCCTGGCCCAGGGCGAACTGCTGGGCCACCTCGGCTTCGGGCCCCAGGAGAGCGCCACCACCGACGACGACGCCACCCCCGTCGCCGGCGCCGCCGCTGCGGTGGGCTTCACCGACTGAGCCCCCGCCGCCACCTAGCCTCCTGGCACGACCGTCCTGCCCCGCAGCGTCCGATGCTGAGCCTGTCGATGATCGTGCGCAACGAGGCCGAGCGCCTGGAGCGCTGCCTGGCTTCGGTGGCCGGCTTCGTCGACGAGATGGTGGTGGTGGACACCGGCTCCGACGACCGCACCCCTGAGATCGCCGCCGCCTGCGGCGCCAGCGTGCACCACTTCGACTGGCCGGGAGACTTCGCCCCCGCCCGCAACCATGCCCTGGATCTGGTGACGGGTGACTGGGTGCTGGTGCTGGATGCGGATGAATGGCTGCGGCCGGAAGCCCGCGCGCCGCTGCGGGCCCTGATGGAGCAGCCCCGGGTGCTGCTGATCAACCTGCTGCGCCAGGAGGTGGGGGCCGCCCAGTCGCCCTATTCGAGCGTCAGCCGCCTGTTCCGCCGCCATGCGGCGATCCGCTGGAGCCGCCGCTACCACGCCATGGTCGACGACAGCGTGGCCACCCTGCTGGGGCAGGAGCCCGACTGGCAGGTGGTGACCTGCCCGGAGCCGGCCCTGGTGCACGAGGGCTACCGCCCCGAGCTGGTGGCCGGGCGCGACAAGGCCGCCCGCCTGCGGGCGGCCATGGAGGCGGAGCTGGCCGCCCGGCCGGGGGATCCCTACGCCTGCGCCAAGCTGGGGGCCCTGGAGGTGAGTCAGGGTCAGCGCCGCCGGGGCCTCGCCCTGCTGGAGGAGGGGCTGGCCCGTGCCGGGGCCGACGCCCTCGCCGAGCGCTACGAGCTGCTGCTCCACCTCGCCATCGCCCGCGCCCCCGACGAGCCTGCCGCCGCCATCACGCTCTATCGCCAGGCCCTGGCCCTGCCCCTGGATGGGCGGCTCAGCCTGGGGGCCCGGCTCAACCTCGGGGCCCTGCTGCTGCGCCAGGGGGACCTGGAGGAGGCGGCGACCCTCACGGCGGCGGTGACGGACCTCTGCCCGGAGCTGCCCCTGGCCTGGTTCAACCTGGGCCTGATCGAGCGCCAGCGGGGCCGTCTGGTGGACGCCATCGATGCCTACCGGCGGGCCCTGAGCCTGGCCCCGGAGCACGCCGACGCCCAGCGCAACCTGGCGGCCGCCCTGCTGCTGGCGGGCGACATTCCAGGCGCCCGTGACGGGTTCCTGCGGGCGATCGGCCTGCTGGAGGCCCAGGGGGAACCGCAGCAGGCCCGGGAGCTGGCCCACCGGGCCGGCGCCCTCGTCCGGCTGGACGCCTGATGGCCGCGACGCCGCCGCTTTCAGGCCGCACGGTGGCCGTGACCCGGGCCGAAACCCAGCTGGGCGCGGCCCGCCAGCTGTTCGAGCAGGCCGGGGCCAGCGTCATCGACCTGCCGGCCCTGGTGATCGGCCCCCCCGATCTCTGGGGCCCCCTCGACGATGCCCTGGCGGAACTGGACCAGTTCCACTGGATCATCTTCTCGAGCGCCAACGGGGTGGACGCCGTGGAGCAGCGGCTGGTCCGCCGGGGGAGCAGCCTGTCCGGAAGGCCCCGGGGGGTGCGGCTGGCGGCGGTGGGGCGCAAGACCGCCGAGACGCTGGAGGCCCTGGGGGCCCCCGCCGATTTCGTTCCCCCGGCCTTTGTGGCCGACAGCCTGATCGAACACTTCCCGGTATCGGGCTGGGGGCAGCGGCTGCTGCTGCCGCGGGTGCAGAGCGGCGGGCGCACGCTGCTCGCCGAGGCCTTCGCCGAAGCGGGCGCCCGGGTGGTGGAAGTGGCCGCCTACGAGACCCGCTGTCCGGCCGGACTCCCCAGCGGGGCCCTGCAGGCCCTGGAGCGGCGCGGCCTCGATGCCATCACCTTCAGCAGCGGCAAGACGGTGGACCACACCGCCCGGCTGCTGGCCGAGAGCTTCGGGGAGACCTGGCTCGAGCGGCTGGAGGGGGTGCAGGTGGTCTCGATCGGCCCCCAGACCAGCCGCCGCTGCCTGGAGCGACTGGGGCGGGTGAACGAAGAGGCGGACCCCCACGACCTGGAGGGGCTTGTGGCCGCCTGCGTCAGGGCCCTCAGAGCTCGACCTTGACCCGGCGACTGCCGCTCTGCAGGATCATGCTGCCGTTTGCGACATCGACGGAGGCCACACTCCAGCCGGAGGGAAGCAGATCGGTGGTGCGACCACCCCGGTCGCCGGGGCGCAGGCTGCCGCTGAGCTGCCGGTAGGTCACCACCGCTTCGCTCTGGCCACCGCTGTCGATCACGCCGGTGACGCGGAAGTCCTTGAGGAAGGGCGGTGGCGTGGCGGCGGCCGCGGCCGTGGTGCCAGCGACCGTCGCCCCGGGCACCAGCTCCGGCACCAGCGATCCGAAGGGATCCTGCCGACCCATGCGGAAGGCGCTCACCACCTGCTGGGAGGTGGGCAGGGGGGTGAGGCCCTCGGGGACGGGCCCGGAGGAGGCCGTGGGAGCGGCCTGGGGCGGGGGCGCCGGCGCCGGTGGGGCTTCCACCGTGGGGGACGCCGCGCATCCGGTCAGCATCAGCCCGGCGACGACCCCGATGCCAAGGCGCCCGTTGAGGCGCCGCTCAGCCCTTCTCCACCAGGTCGCGAAATCGGTCAAGGTTGGCCTGCAGTTCTTTGGTGACGATGCCACCCATGATGGTGGGTTCCATCAGGGGTGCAAGCGCGCCGGGCAGTTCATAGCTCACCGTGAGCTTGACCGCCGTGAGGTCGGGCCCGAGGGGATAGAAACGGACGGCCCCCTTGGTGGGCAGGCCACCCACCGATTCCCAGTGCAGCCGCTGGCAGTCGACCCGTTCGGTGATCCGGGCCTTCCAGTGGAAGCGGAACCCCTGGGCCGCCAGGGTCCAGTCGGTCAGGTCCGGGTCGTCAAGGGTGACGACCGATTCAATCCAGCGCATCCAGCGGGGCATGGCCTCCAGATCGCTCCACACCTCCCAGACCCGGGCCACCGGGGCCTGGATCTCGGTGGTGACGCTGTGCTCGAGCCATTTGCCCATGGTTGTGCTCCTAAGCCACCGCGGCGCAGGTGGCCAGCGCCACCGGCTGATCCAGGATGGCGGCGGCGGCCAGCCGTCCGCTCATGGTGGCCCCCTCCATCGAGTCGATGTAGTCCTGGCGGGTGTAGCTGCCGGCGAGAAAGAAGTTGGCCACGGGGGTGCGCTGGTCGGGGCGGAACGGCTCCATCCCCGGGGCTTCCCGGTACAGGGACTGGGCCAGTTTCACCACGTTGCTCCAGACGAGCTGCAGGCCGGCGGCGGAGGGGAACAGCTCACGCACCTGCCGGTCGGTGTGGGCGACGATCTCCTCCGTCTTCTTGGGGATCCAGGGATCCCCGGGGGTGAGCACGCACTGCAGCAGGGAGCCGAGGCCCTCGCGCCGGTAGTCGGCCGGGCTGGTCAGGGCCAGATCGGCGAAGCAGCTGAAGTCGGCATCGGCCGTGTAGAGGAGGTTGTCGAGGCCCGCCGGACGGCCCAGGTCGGCCCGGCGGGCGGCGGGGCCGGCGCCGTCGCCCAGTTCGGTCACCCAGCCGTCGTAACGCAGCTGGACGGTGGCCACCGGCACCGTCTCGAGCCGGTCGATGGCGGCGAACTCGGGGAAACGGCGCCAGGCCTGGGGCAGCAGCCGCTGGGCTCCCGGCACATCGCAGGCAGCCAGGTAGGCGTCCGCCTCCACCCGCTTCTCCCCGTCCGGGGTGCCCAGCACCAGGGAGGTGACGACGGTCTGGCCGTTGCGCTCCTCGTGGCGCACCTCGCTGACCCGGTGGCGCAGGTGCAGGCGGCCGCCGCGGGCCTGGATGTAGTCGAGGATCGGGCCGGTCAGCCAGCGGTGGGGGGATCCCTTGAGCAGGTTGAGCTTGGAGGCCTCCGTCCGGGAGGCGAACATCATGAAGATCGTGAGCATGCAACGGGCCGAGATGGCCTCGCAGTCGATGAAGCCGAGCGCATAGGCGATCGGGTTCCACATCCTCTGAATGCTGCGGGGGCTGCCCCCATGGCTGAGGAACCACTGCTGGAAGCTGATGGCATCGAGGGAACGGATCACCTTCATCGCCCCCTCGTAATCCACCAGCCCCCGGACGATCGGGCTCGTCCCCAGGGCGAGGGCATTGCGCAGCTTGTCGATCCAGTCGAGCTGGGGGGTGGTGAAGAAGGCCTTGAGGCCGTTGAAGGGGGCCCCGACGGGAAAACGGAAATCCAGGGCCCGCAGGTCGCCGCCGCGGTTGACGAACAGGTGCCAGTGCTCCTTGGGCAGGAGATTGTCGATGGCGCCCACCTTGCGCATCAGGGCGAAGAGGTTGGCGTAATTGAAGAAGAAGACGTGCAGCCCCATCTCGATGTGGTTGCCGTCCGGGTCCTCCCAGCTGCCCACCTTGCCCCCCATGAAGGGGCGGGATTCATACAGATCGACCGTGTGACCGGCGTCGACCAGATCGACGGCCGCGCTCAGACCGGCCAGACCCGCACCCACGATGGCGACCCGCACCCTTGGATTCCCGTGAAGGTCCTGACTCTATGGACCGGAGCCTACCCACCGGGGAGGGATCTCCATAGAGTGGTCTTTCACCGCGTCGTCCGGCGGCCCGATTCCCCCCATCCGACCCCCCTGCGATCGATGAGCAGCCCCACCCAGACCCCGATCCCCAGCCCGGCGGCCACCCTGGCCGCCACTGAAACCGCCACCCAAGCCGCCGACGTGGCCGTCACCCACACCGGTGTGGACGGCAAGGGCATCCTGATCACCGAGCCGGCCATGCGCCAGCTGGGCACCCTGATGGCCTCCCAGGGGGGCGAGAAGGTGCTGCGGGTGGGTGTGCGCTCCGGCGGCTGCAGCGGCATGAGCTACACGATGGATTTCATCGACGGTTCGGAGATCCTTCCCGACGACGAGACCTACACCTACGAACCCGCCGGCGCCCCCAGCTTCCGGGTGGTGAGCGATCCCAAGAGCCTGCTGTACATCTACGGCATGCAGCTGGACTTCTCCTCGGCCCTGATCGGCGGCGGCTTCAACTTCACCAATCCCAACGCCTCCCAGACCTGCGGCTGCGGCAGCTCCTTCGCCGTCTGAGCCCGGGCCGGTCCATGGCGTGCCGGACCCGTGGCATGGGAGTCTGACGATCCCCACCTCACCACCCCCAGCCGCCATGACGGCCCAGCAGGAGTCCCGCTTCGACCAGGCCATCGCCCGCTACCAGCAGGGTGCCGCGCCTGAGGAGCTGATCGACGAGTTCCTGCAGATCACGGCCCAGGAGCCGCGGCAGTCGGCGGGATGGACCTGTCTGGCCTGGCTGCAGCTTCTGCTCGACCAGCCCCAGGCGGCCCTGCCCTCGGCCCGCAACGCGGTGAAGCTCAATCCCCAGGATCCCCAGGCCCGCATCAACCTGAGCGTGGCGATGCTGGAGACCGGCGCCAAGGGGGTGCGCGAGCACATCGAGATGGTCAAGCGGGTGATGCTGATGGCCCCGGAACTGGCGGAGGAACTGCAGGGTTCGATCGCCGATGGCCTGCAGCGGCGGCCGGGCTGGCAGGCCCTGGAGAAGGTGAAGGCCTGGCTCAGCTGAAGCCGCCGGGGCCCCGGCCAAGGGCCTCGAGCACGGTTTCGGCGATGCGCCGCGAGCCCCCGGGCGGGCCGACCCGCTCCAGGGCGGCCTGGGCACAGCGCTGGGGCAGGTCGGGGTCGGCCAGCAGGCGCTGGATCAGGCCAGCGGCCTCCTGGAGCTCGGCCGTGTCGGCCGGGCGCCGCCCCACGGTGTGGACCGTGGGACCCAGCAGCCGCATCTGGGATTCGGCGAAGGCATAGCTGAACTGGGGACCACGGCCCACCAGCTGCACCACCGGCAGACCGAAGCCCACCGCCTGCTCCACGGCGGTGCCGGCCATGCCCACCACCAGGTCACTGACGGCCAGGATCGCGGGCAGGGCCCCCGGCAGCAGCCGCACCTCGAGCTCACCGCCGGCGGAGCGGAGCACGCCGCCCTCCAGCTGCCAGCCGACCGCCGCCGCCAGGGGTCCAAGTTCCCGCCAGTGGGGGCTCTCCACCACGGCCACCAGGAAGCGCCACGGCCCCTCCCCGGCCCGTTCGCCCAGCTGGCTGCAGAGCCGCAGCATCAGCACCAGGTTGTGGAGGGCCTCCGGGAAGCGGCTGCCCGGGACCAGCGCCAGGGTGCAGGTGCCCGGCAACCGGGCCACCTGGCCGTCGTCCGGTGGCGGCAGATCCATGATCGGGTAGCCGCGGAACAGGGCCTTGGCCTGGCCCTGGGCCTGGAGGTCGGTGGCGGTGAAGGCATCGCGGGTGAGCACCACGCGCACCCGCCGCCGCCGGCAGCACCAGCGGGTGAGGGCGGACAACCGCAGCCGGCCCTCGTAGTAGCTCGAGGTGGAGACCAGGAACACCACCGTCGGCCGTCCCGTGAGCAGGGCGAAGATCAGGGGGACGTGGTCACCGATGCTGACCACCAGATCGAAGCGGCGACCCTGGCGCCAGGCCGTCCAGAGCTGGGCCAGGCTCTGCTGCAGCCAGCCCGCCGCCAGGTCCTTCCAGAGGTTGAGGCCCTGGTACACCATGCCCCCGGACGGCAGGCTGCGGCCCGCGTAGAGCAGGGGAATGCCCCGGCGTCCATAGGCCGATCCGGCCCCGACGATGGGCAGGGCCGCCAGTTCCAGCCCCGGATCGCACTGGCGCAGGCCATCGGCGATCAATCCCCCATTGAGATCCTCCCCATGGCCGTTGCTGATCAGCAGGATCCTGGGAGCGGGGGAAAGGGGCACACGGGACACCAAGCACGGTCGAGTTTAGGTTTGGGCTCACCGGGGATTTCCCCCTCCCGGCTCACCCCCCAGGCATGAGCACTCCCGCCACCGGCCCCGTCGCGCAAGTGCGCCGCGTTCTCGATGTCGTGCTGGTGGCCGACGTCTTCCTGGTGCTGGCCGGTGCCCTGTTCTTCGCCGTGGCGGTGGTGCTGCACGGGCAGCGGCTGGACGCTCCCCTGGAGCTCTTCCAGCGGCTGTGGCAGCCGCTGTTCACGCCGGCCATCGGCCTGCTGATGGCGGCGGCCCTGCTCAGCGGCGGGCTGGGCTGGTGGCAGCGGCGAGGGCAGCGCTGAGCTCCGGGTACTGGAAGTGGAAACCCTGGGCCAGCAGCCGCTCGGGGCGGACCTGCTGCCCTTCGAGCACCACGGCGGCACCGTCACCCAGCAGCAGCTGCAGCAGGGGGCCGGGCACCGGCAGCAGGCTGGGGCGGCCGAGGGCACGGCCGAGGCTGGAGGCGAAGATCCCCATCCGGGTGGGCTCCGGGGCCACGGCGTTGTACGGGCCGGCGTAGGCGTCGTCCTCCAGGGCGGTGACGATCAGCCGGCAGAGGTCGTGGCGATGGATCCAGCTCATCCACTGCTGGCCGCTGCCCACCGGCCCGCCGAAGCCGGCCCGGAACACGGGCAGCATCTTGCCGAGGGCGCCACCGTCGGGGCCGAGCACGATGCCCACCCGCAGCACCACGATCCGGCAGGCCTCGGGGGCGACCTGGGTGGCGGCTTCCCAGCGGGCGCAGAGACGGGCCAGGAAATCGTCGCCGGGGGGGCTGGCCTCCGTGAAGCCGGCCTCCAGGCTGGTGCCGTAGTACCCCACGGCCGAGCCGTTCACCAGCACCCGGGGCGGCGTGGCCAGGGCCGCCATCGCCCGCACCAGCTGGGTGGTGGTGCCGATGCGGCTGTCGAGCAGCCGCTGGCGGTGGACCGGCGTCCAGCGCTGGTCGGCGATCGGCTCCCCGGCCAGGTTGACGACCCCATCGGCCGCCGCCAGGGCCTCCAGCAGGGCCGGCTGGGCCCAGCTGGCCGGGTCAGAAGGATCGCAGCAGAGGGTGGTGAGCCGGGGGTCCGCCGCTTCGCTGTCGGGCCGGGCGCGACGGCTCACCAGGGTGAGCTGGTGGCCGAGGTTGAGCAGGAACGGCACCAGCTCCCGGCCGACGAAACCCGTGCATCCGAGCAGAAGCAGCCGCATGCCCACCGTTCCATCGGAATCCAGAGCCGAGGTTAGGTTCCGGCAGCCCTAACCTGTGCCGAACCCTCCTCTCCACGATGGCTGAGTCCGCGCATGCCGCTCCCCCGAGCCTGAAAAAGGGTGCCCTGGTCAGGGTGAACAGAATCGCCTATACCAACAGCCTCGAGGCCGGGGCCAGCGACCCGGTGCCCCCCGGCTACCTGTTCGAAGGGCCCGGGGAGATCCTGGCCATCCAGGGGGAGCACGCCCAGCTCCGCTGGCGCCTGCCCGTTCCCGACGTGTGGCTGCGGCTCGACCAGCTCGAGGCGATGCCCGCCGCCTAGTCACTCCGCGCCGCCTAGATCTCCACCCGGCGCCGTTCCTCCTTCAGGCGGCTGCGGCGCAGCCGGGCCTCCCGCAGCATCTCCTTGCCGTCATGGAGGTAGCTGTCCACATAGCCCATGGTGTAGCGCTCCAGCTCCACCAGGGCATCCTGCACCTGGCTGAGGCAGTGGTAGAGGCTGAGGCCGAACCCCTTGGCCGCCGATGGGCAGGCCCGGGACCGGTAGAGGGCCTCCACCTTCTCCATGCGCAGCCGGCTCTGGTCGAGGAAGGCGCAGAACGCCCCCATCAGCTCGTCGTCGTAGGGGTCGGCGGCCAGGGAGCGGAGCTGGGCCGGGAACGGATTGATCACCTGGCCGATCAGCCGGTCGATCGGCACGTACACCTGCTGGAGCCAGGCCAGCAGCTCCTCGTCACTGGCGGCGCCGACGCCGCGATGGCGCCCCCCCCCTGTCCGGTTGGCCGCCCCGGCACCGCCTGCGGCAGTGCGTGCCGGCACGCCAACGCCGGCCCCGTGGTCGTAATGGCGCCGGCGGTCCCCGTCGCCCAAGACTTCCCAGGCCGCATTCAGGGCCAGGATCGTGCGCGGATCGCCGCCGGCATCCGGGTGATGGCGTTTGACGAGGGCGCGGTAGGCGGCCTTGATCTCGGCGGTGGTGGCCCCTGGTGAGACCCCGAGGATGGCGTAGTGGTCGGCGGAGGTCCTGGCCATGCGCTGGCGGCGCCATCTGGCTCCAGCATCGCCGATGGGCCCGCCCGGACGGACCCTCACGCCTGCCCATGAAAAAGCCCCCCTGGGAAGGGGGGCCAGAGGGTTGTGAGGAAAAATGAGGAGGAAGGAGCGCCGATCCGAGGGTCCCGCGGGGGGACCCGAAGGAATCAGAACTTGAACTGGGTCTGGATCAGGCCGCCGAGCACGCTGCTGGACTGGCCGATGGTGGTGAACTGGCCGTTGGGGCGGCTCAGATAGAAGAGCGCCGGGGTCACGCTGATGTTGTCGGTGACCTGGAACTTGTACCACCACTCCCAGGCGAAGTTGCCGTCCTGGGGCGTCTGGCCGTTGCGCAGGGAGGTGGCGAACACCGGCTGACCCACGGCCATGCCGGCCTGGTTGCCCTTCATGAACACGTCGTTCCACTGCAGGCCCACGCTCCAGGACTGGCTGGCGCCGCGGTTGGCCGACTGGTTGAAGGTCGGAACCGTGTCGAACGTCGGCACCCGGATCGCGGTGGCGCCCCTGCCGATCAGGGCGGTCTGGGGGTTCAGCTGGGGCTGGGTCATGGCGTTGTAACCCCAGCCCAGGTTGATGGAGGGGATCCAGCCGCTCTTCTTGGGCTGCCACGCAAAGGTGGTGGCGAAGTTGTTGGAGTAGGCGGCACTGGTGCCGAAGTTCTCCGAACCCAGGAAGGTGTTGGTGATGGCGGGGCAGTCGACCGCCGCCTGGGCGAAGGTGGTGCCGCGGCGGAAGTTCTGGCCGCACTGGACGTAGCTCCAGGCGAAGGCGAAGCGCCAGTTCTTGCCGGCGAAACCGGCCTGGGTGGTCCAGGTGCCGCGGCTGCGCTCGTTGAGCAGGCCGCCCGCGTTCGGGTTGCCGTTGTCGGCGTTGGGGGCGACGTAGGCGGTGGAGATCGCGAAGAAGGGCTTGCCCTTCTTGACGTTCTGCTTCCACATCAGGCCGAAGGTGGCACCGGTGGCCTTGTTGTAGGTGCCGGGGGCGCCGTGCAGCGTGAAGACGTCGAGGATTTCCGACCGGTAGAACCAGGGAGTGATCGCCAGGAACTCGGTGTTCCGCGCCTTGGCGCCGATTAGGGCGGTGAAGTCACGGCCGATCGGGAAGCGGTAGTAGAGACGGTCGATGTTGACGACGTCAGCACCACCCACGGGGGAGAAGGCGCGATCCAGCGCCATCAGGTTGTAAGGCTGGCCGCCGAAGGGGCTGTTGTTGAAGTTGCCGCTGCGCAGACGGGTGTACAGCAGGTCCTTGCCGGTGAAGCTGGTGAGGAAGTTGAGGCGGATGTCGTAGTTGAACACCGTGGCGCCCCAGTTGCGCCGGTTGTTGGCGGGGAAGGCGTTGGCGGCGGCGGCGGGGACGCCGACGGCCGGGTTGGGCAGGCCCTGGTTGCCGCCGAAGCTGTTGGAGCCGATCACGAAGACGGCATCACCCTGGAGCTTGGTGGTGGTGGAGAACTGGGTGGCTTCGAGTTCGCCCACCTTGGCCTCCAGGCCATCCACCCGGCCGCGCAGCACGGCGAGTTCCTTCTCGAACTCGTCCATCAGGCGCTTCAGCTCGTCGGTCACTTCGGTGATCCGGTCGAGGCAGGCGTTCAGCAGGGCCGCCGCTTCGTAGCGGGTCATGGCCTGGCGCCCCTTGAAGGTGCCGTCCGGGTAGCCGGCGACGCAGCCGTAGCGCTCGACCAGGTTGGAGAGGGCCTGGAACGCCCAGTCGGTGGGCTTGACGTCGGAGAACTGGTTGATGCTGGTGACCTGGTTCTGGGCTTCCCAGGCCTTGAAGCGATCGATGTCCTGCTGCTCCATGTACGTGGAGATCTCAGCCCGCTGGGACTGGGAGATCTCGCCGGCCGAAGCGGCAAGTGGCGACAGCAGCCCAAGGGCCACCGGCGCCAGCAGGAATTGCTGGAAGGGTTTCATTGGTCCTCACACCAAAAAGAGGAATCCCCCGAGGGGGACGGCGCAAAGGTATAGGAATCCAGGGACACGGCAGACAGGCCTGAGCACACCAGGGCGTATCCCAGCTGACATGAGGCCCCGCTGAGCACCGCCGGGGAAGGGTCTGAACGGGAGCGGACGCTGCAGCCATCCGGCGTACCCATGGGGCCACCGGGGGGAAGCGGGTGCAGCGCCGGCTGGCAGGGGGCGCCGGGCGCGGCATTGCTGTCTCCAAAGCAGAAAAAAGCCCGGCTGCAGAGCAGCCGGGCAGAGGGGAGGACGTGGTGAGGAGACGTGATCCGAAAGGATCAGAACTTGAAGGTGGTCTTGATGAAGCCGCCGAAGTTGTTGAAATCGGAGCCCACGGGACCGATCGCACCAACGTTCTTGGAGACCTGACCCAGAGGAGCGCTCAGGTAGTAGAGAGCCGGGGTCACGCTGATGTTGTCGGTGACCTGGAACTTGTACCACCACTCCCAGGCGTAGTTGCCATCGACGATGGCGGTCGCGGCGGCGGGGCCACCGAAGACGGCGGGACCGGCGCTGACGGACGTCAGGAAGGTGGGCTGACCGACGGCCATACCGGCGGAGTTGCCCTTGATGAACACGTCATCCCACTGCAGACCGACGTACCAGGACTGGCTGGTGGCGTTGGTGATGCCGGTGGTGGAGACGAGATTCGCGGCGCCGTTCAGGTTGGTGGTGCCGTTGTAGTTGCTGCGGTTGATGCCCCAGCCGGCGCTGATGGAGGGAACCCAGCCGGAGTTGCTGGGCTGCCAGTAGGCGCTGATGCCCACCGAGTTGGTGGCGGCGGCGTTGGTCTGGAAGATGGTGGCCAGAGGCGTGCCGTTGCCGGTGTAGAGACCGGCACCACCCGAGGAATAGGTGTAGGCCGCCGCGATGCCCCAGTTGGAGCCGGTGTAGGCGATCTGGCCGGTACCCGTCTGGGAGGAGCAGGCGTTGCCGATGCCACCGCAGTTCGCCGTGCCGGCGATCGGGTTGCCCACGTCACCGTTGGCGGAGACGTAGTTGGCGCTGATGCTGAAGCCGCCGCTCTTCCACCACAGACCACCA
>NZ_JAFKRK010000040.1:0-40553 GCF_019038535.1 Synechococcus sp. CCAP 1479/9
CCCCCGGCGCCCCGGCCCCGCCCCCCTGGCGGTGGTGCCCCTGCCCGATCCGGCGGCCCCCCGACCGGCCGCTGCCACCCCCGCCCCGGCGCTGCCCGCCCTGCGGGTCTACGGGGTGGGGCTGGCGGCCCAGCAGCTGGAGGAGGCCGTGCGCCGCCGCCAGCTGCCGGTGCAGGTGGTGGAGGGCCCGGAGCAGGCGGATGCGGTGCTGAGCGTGCGCGGCCAGCTGGGGCGCGACCCGGAGCTGCGCCGCCAGGCCCGCGACCTTGGCCTGCCGATCCTGGTGATCAAATCCGACACCCCCCACCAGCTGCAGCGGGCCATGGAGCGGCTGCTGGAGCGGCGCCGGGGGGGAGGCGGGGCGGAGGGGGAGGAACCGGCCGCTCCGGCCCGCCTCGACGACGCCCATGCGGCCCTGGAGGAATGCCGGCTGGCGGTGGAGCAGGTGGTGCTGCCCGAGGGCCGGCCGGTGGAGCTGCTGCCCCGCAGCGAGGCGGTACGGGCCCTGCAGGCCGAGCTGGTGCACCACTACCGGCTGCGCAGTGCCGTGTTCGGGCGCGGCCTGCAGCAGCGGCTGCGGGTCTTTCCCGCCTGAAGGGGCCTGCCGCCGGGGTGGACGCCGCCGAGTTGACGAAGGACCAGCCGCTGTGGGTAACTAGCAAGGCGCCGGTTTCGGACCGACGCCTGTCCCATCCCATGGGCTTGATTGGGCCGTCGCCAAGCGGTAAGGCATCGGGTTTTGGTCCCGACATTCCTAGGTTCGAATCCTAGCGGCCCAGTTTTTTCTCTCCTTCCCACCGGTGCCTGAACGCCCGTTGCTGGTGTTCGATTTCGATGGCGTGCTGGTGGACGGCATGGTCGAGTACTGGTGGTCGGCCCGGCGGGCGGCCCTGGCCCTGGCCGCCGGGGGCTTCGGCGCGCGGGCTGCCGGAACCGTCGCCCCCTCCGCCGACTGGCACCTGCCGGAGCAGGCGCCGCCGGGGTTCGCCCTGCTGCGGCCCCTGATCCACAAGGGCTGGGAGATGGTCCTGATGGCCGCCGAGCTGGGACGGCCCGACGTCGATCTCGACGCCGCCCTGGCCGATTACGACACCTTCCTCGGGGCGGCCCTGCGGCGCTGGGGCTGGACGACCGACCAGCTGCAGCAGGCGCTTGAGGGGCTGAGGGCTGAGGCCATCGCCGTCGACCCCGACGCCTGGCTGGCCCTGCACCGCTTCTACCCCGGCGTCGAGGCGCGCCTGCGGCGCCTGGCGGCGGAGGGGGCCGACTGGGCGGTGCTCACCACCAAGGGCGGGGCCTTCGCCGCCCGCCTGCTGGCCGCCGCCGGCCTCACGCCCCTGGCCCTGTACGGCCACGAACAGGGCAGCAAGCCGTCGGTGCTGGCGCAGCTGCTGGCCGGGCACGACCCCGCTGAACGCCCCCTCTGGTTCGTCGAGGACCGGCGCCCCACCCTGGAGCTGGTGCGGCGCACGCCCGGGCTGGAGGCGGTGCGCTGCTATCTGGTGTCGTGGGGGTACCTGGGCCCCGGGGACGGGGAGGGGCTGGCTCCCCTGGGCATCCACTGGCTGGAGCCCGCCAGCTTCGAGGCCCCCCTGGCGCTCTGGCCATGAACCGCTAGAGTACGCCCGTACTACACGGGATTGATACGCCGGCCTCTCCGGGTGGCACTGGTTCTCCAGAGGTCGCAGGATGGCGCCCGGTTCCGGCCCCCTCTCCCATCCCCATCCCCCGCCTGCACGGCTCCAGCCGGCTGCGGCCCGTTCCATCACCTATCCCCACCATGCCTGCCGATTCCAGGGCCACGGCCGCCGCCGCAGCGTCTTCCTCCAGCTCCCCGTCCACCTCCTACGTGTCCGCCGCCGCCCCCAGCGGTGATCCCCGGGCCGCCGCCGAGCGCGACAAGGCCCTGGGTCTGGTGCTCACCCAGATCGAGCGCAACTTCGGCAAGGGCTCGATCATGCGGCTGGGGGATGCCTCCCGCATGCGGGTGGAAACGGTCCCCACCGGGGCCCTCACCCTCGATCTGGCCCTCGGGGGCGGCTATCCCAAGGGCCGGGTGGTGGAGGTCTACGGACCCGAGAGCTCCGGCAAGACCACCCTCACCCTCCATGCCATCGCCGAGGTGCAGAAGCGCGGCGGCGTGGCGGCCTTCGTGGATGCGGAGCATGCCCTCGATCCGGTCTATGCCGCCGCCCTCGGGGTCGACATCGAAAACCTGCTGGTCTCCCAGCCGGACACCGGCGAGATGGCGCTGGAGATCGTTGACCAGCTGGTGCGCTCGGCCGCCGTCGACATCGTCGTCGTCGACTCGGTGGCGGCCCTGACACCCCGGGCCGAGATCGAGGGGGAGATGGGCGACCTGGCGGTGGGCAGCCAGGCCCGGCTGATGAGCCAGGCCATGCGCAAGATCACCGGCAACATCGGCAAGTCCGGCTGCACGGTGATCTTCCTCAACCAGCTGCGCCAGAAGATCGGCGTCACCTACGGCAACCCGGAAACCACCACCGGTGGCAACGCCCTCAAGTTCTACGCCTCGGTGCGCCTCGACATCCGCCGCATCCAGACCCTCAAGCGCGGCACCGAGGAGTACGGCATCCGGGCCAAGGTGAAGGTGGCCAAGAACAAGGTGGCACCCCCCTTCCGCATCGCCGAGTTCGACATCCTCTTCGGCCGCGGCATCAGCACCCTGGGCTGCCTGCTCGATCTGGCCGAGGAAACGGGCGTGGTCACCCGCAAGGGCGCCTGGTACAGCTACGAGGGCGACAACATCGGCCAGGGCCGCGACAACACGATCGCCTGGCTGGAGCAGAACCCCGGGCCGAAGGACGTCATCGAGACGCTCACCCGCCAGAAGCTCACCGAGGGTTCCGAGGTCACCGCCAACTCGATGAAGCCCCTGGCGGCGGCGGCCAAGCTGGCGGCCGCCAAACCCGCGGCCGGTGCCGAGGCCGCCGAGCTGGAGGAGCTGCCGGCCGCGGGCTGACCCCGGAGGCCCCTGAGCCAGGCCCCCGGGGCGCCTGGCTCAGGGCTGGGCCGGCAGAGCTGCGCCGGAAGCCCTGGTGCTCGCCGCGGCCGGCTCGGCCGTGGGCTGCAGCACCAGCACCACCCGCTGCAGTTCCTGGATGGCGTCGGCGCCCTCGAGCTTCACCAGCTCTTGGCCGTTGCGGGACTCCACCCAGCTGATGCCGAAATCGGACACCAGCAGCCGCACCATGTGGTTGTCACCCAGGTCGGCGACGAAGGAGGCTCCATGGCCGTCGCGGCCGTCGCCGCAGGTGTAGCAGGTGGCGACATGGCCCTGTTTCCGCAGGGACACTGCCAGGGCCTGGAGGCTCAGGATCAGATCCTCAACGGCCGAGCGGTACTGCTCGGCCAGACGGAGAAACATGGGTCGTTCCCATCACGATCCGCAGATCATAAGGATTTCTTCCGATTCTCGCCAGGCGCTGCGGCGCCGATGGGGAGACCCGCACCCAGATGACCCGCACCCGGGAAGCCACCCGGCCTCCCTGCTCAGCCGTCGGCCAGGGTCCACCAGCCCACCGCCGGGCCGATGAAGCGCACGGTGACCCAGAACAGGGCCAGGGCGCCGATGCCGATCCAGGCCCCCTTGGTGGTGATCGCCACGAAGCGGGAGGCCTGGTCGCGGGTCAGGGGCAGCCAGTCGACGATCCGGGGGGACGTGTCGACGGTCTTGGTTTTGCTGGCGCGTGGCTTGTCGCGGGGCGGCAGACCCTGCTCGGCCCGGCGTTTGGCTTCCCCCATCAGGCGTTCAGTGGCAACTGGCAGCAGGCTAGGAGTCGGGCCGCAACCGGTTCAGGGCCACCCAGGGCTCCAGGGCGGTGAACACCAGCCGACCCCAGCTGCGGCCCCGCAGGCGGCCATCGAGCACCGCCAGCCGGCCGCCGCTGCGGCGCAGCCCCGCCACGCCCCGCTGCAGCCGGTTGAGGGCCTCCGGAAGCAGCAGTTCCCGGAACCAGTCACGGCCCTGCTGGCGCAGCACCCCGACCCTGGCCGCCGTGAGTGGATCCTCCAGGCTGGCGATCGGCAGCAGGCCCACCACCACCTGGCAGGGCAGGGGCAGGCGCGGCTGGTGCTCCAGCCACCAGTCCCAGCTGCAGCACACCACCCCGTTGCTTTCCGGGGCCAGGTTCTGGTGGCACACGCGGCTGCCGAACTCGGCGGCCAGGCCGCTGGCCAGGCCCAGGCACAGGGCCGGATCGTCGATCAGCACCACCGACAGGCCGCTCTGGCCCAGCACCAGTCGCCGGCCCTGCTCCAGCAGGTGCTCGGCGTACTGGGGACTGTTGGGCAGGGGCTGGCGCAGGGGGGCGTAGAGGGGCAGGGGGTCGGAGAGGGGGGGATCGGCCAGGTCCAGCACCACCGCGGGCTTCAGCCCAAGGGCGGCACCGGAGGCGGGCTGGCCCTCCGCCGCCCGGCCGGTGGCCAGCTCCCCGATCAGCACCGCACCCCGCCCCACCAGCAGGCCGGCCAGTTCGTTCAGGGGTTCGAGGGGTTGGCGCAGCAGGTTCCACTGCAGCAACGACGGATCCACCCGGGCCCAGCTGCTCCAGCCCGCCCCGGCGCTCAGCCAGCGGGGCCAGGGCTCGGGCAGGGGCTCCAGCAGCCGCAGCAGGTGGCGCAGGGGAGCCTCGTCATCGTCGGCCAGGGCCACCAGCCGGTGGGGGGAGCGGGGATGGGCGAGCACCCGGCGGCTGAGGCGCTCGTGCAGGCCCAGCAGGCAGCCTTCGGCACTGGGCTGGACGCGGCGCAGCTGGTCCCAGTGGCGCGGCTCCAGCTCCACCTCCAGGGCCTCGCGCAGGGCCGCCTCCAGGGTCTCGGCCTCGGGGATCACCAGTTGCCGTTCCCCCAGTTCGCCGTGGCGCCAGGCCGTCACCAGCTCGCGGTGGTCGAGCAGCCAGAGCGGGGTGCCGGCGGGGGCCCCGGGCCCTTCCCAGCAGGCCAGTTCCAGGCCCACGCTCCGCAGCCGGGGCCACTCCACCCGCAGCAGCCGCTGGCGCAGGGCCGGGGTGACCACCAGGGCCAGGGGGACCTCGCTGAGGGCCAGGGGCACCAGCAGGCTGATCCACCAGCTGGGGGCGGTGCCGGGGGCCAGCCGCACCAGGGTGTGGTCGGCCCGGCGCAGGCTGCGGGCCACCAGCCGGCTGAGGGTGAGGTGATGGGGCCAGCGTTCCACCCCCTCTCGCTGCAGGAGAGCCTTGAGGTGCTGGTGGGCGCGGGCTTCCAACATCGCCGGATCGTAGGAAGCTGGCTCCAGCCGATCCGCAGCGACGATGACACCCCTCTGGCAGCGCGAACCGGTGGGGGTGGTGGGCCTGGGGCTGATCGGCGGCTCCCTGGGTCTCGATCTGATGGCGGCCGGGGCCCATGTGCGGGCCCTGGTGCACCGGCCGGCCACCGCCGAGCGGGCCAGGGAGCGCGGGCTGGCCAGCGTGGTCAGCACCGATCCGGCCGTGCTGGCGGGCTGCGGACTGGTGCTGCTGGCCCTGCCCCTCGACCGGCTGCTGGAGCCGGAGCCCGCCCTGCTGGCGGCGCTGCCGGCCGCGGCGGTGATCACGGATGTGGGCTCGGTGAAGGGGCCGGTGCTGCGCCGCTGGGGCCAGCTGCTGGCGGCGAACGGCGTCGGCCCGGAGGCATCCCGCTTCGTGGCCTCCCATCCGATGGCGGGCACGGCCCGGGCCGGGGTGGAGGCGGGGGAGAGGGGCCTGTTCCGGGGACGGCCCTGGGTGGCGACCCCGGAGGCGGACACCGACCCGGCGGCGCTGGAAGCGGTGCGGGAGCTGGCGGAGGCCCTCGGGGCCCGCTGGCTGTGCTGCGACGCCGAGGCCCACGACCGGGCCGTGGCGCTCATCTCCCACCTGCCGGTGCTGGTGGGGGCGGCCCTGCTGCAGGCGGCCGATGCCGGCGGCGGTGAGGCCGGCCTGGTGCGGGCCCTGGCCTCCAGCGGCTTCGCCGACACGACCCGCGTCGGCGGCGGCAACCCGGAGCTGGGGATGCTGATGGCCCGGGCCAACCGGGAGGCGCTGCTGGAGGCCCTGGATCACTACCAGCACTCCCTGGCCGGCCTCGAAGCGATGGTGCGGCAGGAGGACTGGAGCGGACTGGAGCAGTCGCTGGCCCTCAGCCATCAACTGCGGCCTGATTTCCTTTGACCGTGGGATGCGGATAGGCTCCGTGCCACATCGATGCCTCCGGGCCCGGCGATGAAGACCAGGCCATCGCGACCGTCCCCGCGCATCCGCGGCGCCAGTGGTGCCACAGGGGGCCGAGGTATCCGCAGCCGACGGATCCGGCCCGGGTCGATCCCCGGCGCCGTCGAGTTCGTGGGCGAGCAGCGGCTGGCCAAGGTGCAGATCGATGTCATCCATTACGACGCCGATGGCTGGTCGGAGCATCACGATTTCCCGGTGAACGGCTGTGCCGATGCGGTGGTGGAGGGCAGCATCACCTGGATGAACGTCAGTGGCGTCCATGACGTCGCCCTGGTGGAGCGCCTCGGCGCGTGCTTCGGCCTGCATCCGATGACCCTGGAGGACATCGCCAACACCACCCAGCGCCCCAAGGTGGAGGAGTTTCCGGGCTATGTCTTCATGGTGTTGAAGATGATCGCCTTCAACGAAGACACCAAGACGATTGACATCGAGCATGTGAGTGTGATCCTCGGCGATCACTTCGTGATTTCCTTCCTCGAGGATGACGGCGATGTCTTCGACGGGGTGCGTGACCGGATCCGCTCCGCCGGCGGCCGGATCCGCTGGATGAAGGCCGACTACCTCGCCTACTCCCTGCTGGACGCCGTTGTCGACCATTACTTCCTGGCCGTGGAACGGATGGGCGATATCATCGAGGAGGTGGATGATCGGCTGCTGGAGGATCCCCATCCAGGCGACATCAGGGAAATCCATAACCTCAAGCGGTCCATCCTCAGCCTGCGCAAGGCCGTCTGGCCGATCCGGGAGGAGGTGGCCATGATCGTCAAGAGCGAGTCGCCCTTGCTGACGGACGAGAGCCGGGTGTTCTGGCGTGATCTTTACGACCACTGCATCCAGATCATTGATCTCGTGGAAACTCACCGCGACATTCTCGGCGGCATGCATGACACCTACCTTTCGATCCTCAGCCATCGGATGAACGAGGTGATGAAGGTGCTGACGATCATCTCCACGATCTTCATCCCGCTCACCTTCATCGCCGGCGTCTATGGCATGAACTTCAAGGAGATGCCCGAGCTGGAGTGGCGCGGCGGCTATTACTCGGTGTGGGCCGTGATGATCGTGATCGGCATCTCCCTGTACCTCTATTTCCGCCGCAAGCAGTGGCTCTGAGGGCCGTGCCGGGATCAGCCTGGCTTATGTAGCCAATGCCACCAGTTTTGGCTTTTCTTTCTCCTCGCTACGGATCATTGCCGCGCGAGGCCCTCCGTGGGCAGCGCCAGGCGTCGTTTCTACGGTTGCTCAGGATGCGTTGAACACGCGTGAGTTTCCTGAGTGATGCGATGCAGCTCCTGAGGGACGCCGGCACGGCGGCGGGCCTTTCCGAAGGGGCCATCCAATGCCATGCCGGCTGCTACCGGGAGAACCTGTCCCGCTGCAGCGAGGCGATGCTGCAGTACGAGCGGGTGTGGCTGCAGCAGCAGCTGCGGGCCCTGCGGGACTGCCAGGGCCATCCGGTGCTGATGGCGCGGGTGGGCGGCGAGGGTCGGCTGCGCGCGCTGGTGTCCCAGAGCGTGCTGTTCCAGCTGCTGCTGCAGAACGAGTTCGCCCGGCGCGGCCTGACGCCCGAGGAGCCCCGCGGACCGGTGGTGGCGGCCGAGGAGGCCTGGGAAATCACCAGCGTGCAGGTCAAGCGCGAGTGGGGGATTCTCCCCACCTGAAGCGGATCGCCCTGCTGCACCTGGGGCGGATCCACGACGAGACGCCGGCGCTGCGTGCCCATCTGGCCCAGCACGGCATCGCCAGCGAGCTGGTGCCCCTGCCCCCGCTGGCTGCGGACGCGCTGGCTGGGGGCAATCCGGCTCCGGACGAGCAACTGGCAGCCGACTCCCCTGACTGGGGCCGCTTCGATCTGGTCAGCGTGCGCGACTGCCGCGGCAGCCACCGTCACGGCGACTTCCTGCCCCGCATCCGGGCCCTGGCGCAGCGGCTCGAAGCCCTCGGGGTGCCCCTGGCCAATCCCCTGCCGGTGATCGAGGCCGGCCATGCGAAGAACGCCTACCTGCCCCAGCTCGCCCAGGAGGGGGTCGCCCTGATCCCCAGCCGTTGGCTGCCCCGCGGCTGGTGCGGATCCCTGGCCGAGCTCCTGGAGGACGGCGGCTGGCAGGAGGCGGTGCTCAAGCCGGCGGTCGGCTCCCTGGGCTGGCACACCTACCGGGTGGGCCGCGATGGAGCGCACCTGGTGGTCACGGCGGCCGATGGCAGCCGGCCGGTGGTGGCCGGCGCGATGGGGGCCGGCGCAGTCGATGGCTGGCTGGCCTCCCTGGCCCGTGACGGCGAGGTGTGCCTGCAGCCGTTCCTGCCCGGGGTCTGCCGGGACGGGGAGTTCAGCGCCGTGATGCTCGGCGGCCGTTTCTCCCACGCCGTGGCCAAGACCGTGGCGGCCGGAGGCTGGATCGCCCACGAACGCTTCGGGGGCTGCAACACCCCCTGCCAGGCCAGTGCAGCGGAGCGGCAGTGGGCCGAGGCGATCGAGGCGCGCCTGCGCCGGCGCTTCGGGGTGTTGCCCTATGCCCGCATCGACGGACTCCGCGATGGGGAAGGCGAGCTGCTGCTGCTGGAGTGCGAGCTGGTGATCCCGCGCCTGTTCCTGGGCGAGGGCGGGGCCTTCGACCGTTACGCCGAGGTCCTGCTGGGACCCGCCAGCACCCGCATGGCCTGGTAGCCGTCGAGGGTGGGGGGTTCGCTTTCGGGCAGCTCCTCGGAGCGCAGGGCCACGGCCACGGTGGCGACCCAGGGGCGGGTGCCGGCGTCGGTGGGGAACACCAGCACCACGGTGCCGGCCGAGGGGGTGGTGGCGGGATCCTCCGCCACGATTTCCAGGGCCACCCGGGTGCGGCGGCACTGGAGGGCACGGGCCTCCAGCAGGGCCACGAACTCGTCGGTGTTCCAGCGGGCCTCGGCGCCCTGGCAGGGGAAGCGCTCGCTGAGGCCGGCGGCGCTCAGCTCCTCGATGGCGCTGCCGCGGCGCCCATCCCAGACCAGCAGAAGGTTGGCGTCATGGCTGAGGGCGTTGTGCTCGACCCGTTCGCGATCGAGCACCAGACGGCGCTCGAGGCCCTGCTTCTCGGCGGGCATCGAGAGGCACACCTTGAGGGCCTGGGCCACCTCACAGCTGCGGCCTTCGCAGAACCCCCGATGGGCGGTGAGGATGTCGTCGGCAGCCGCCACGATCTCCAGGGCCGGCAGGCTCTGGGTCAGCTCCTGCATCATGGCGTTGAACAGAACACCCCCATCCCCGAAGGGGCCGCGGTCGGGATCGGTGGCCTCCAGCATCTGATCGATGGCGGAGCGCACCAGCTCCCGCCTCCAGGTCAGATACGTCATGGGGATTCACTCCGGGTGCAATTTTTTTTCAGTGTGTCCCCAGCGGCGAAAACAAGCCACGAGCTGTTACATTCACCGGCTTTTGTATCAACGGCCACTGTTCAAGGTGTTGGATTCGTGATCAAGCGGCGTCCCGTCGCAGCCGCAGCATCGGCGTTTCGCCCTCGAAACCCTCGTCGTAGGCCGTGTCCTCGAGCTGGCCCCGCCAGCCAGGGGGCAGCGTGGCCAGCAGGGGCTCCACCCAGGGATGGACCTTCGGGCGCCGCTCGATCGTGTGGGCGGGGTAGAGGCGCACCTCCCGCCGGCTCACCCGCAGCAGTTCGGCCAGGGCGCGGCGGTGCCATTCCAGGTCGAAGTCGGGTTGTTCGCTGAGCCCGCCGTCGGCGATCGGTGCGTAGCAGAAGAGCAGGTGGCCGCAGAGCACCAGATCGAAGCTGGCCGCCTCGAAGGGAAGGGAGGGCAGCGCCGCCGCCCGGTAGGCCTCCGGGTGGTCGCGCCGGTCGGCCAGGAACGCCTCCAGCGCCTCCAGCTTGCCCCGCTCGAACCGGGGCAGGTCGAACTCCGGCCGCAGCGAGTGACTGCGGGCCAGGCGCTCCATGGTGAAGGCGACGTCGTCGCGGCAGCGTTGTTCCAGCTCCGGCAGCGAGAGGTCGTAGAGGGGGTCGGCCGCCACGCTCTCCACGCCGGCGGCCCGGGCCAGGGCGGTGAACGAGCCGGGGCCGCCCGGGCAGTCGAGCACCCGCTGGCCGCGCCAGTCCGCCAGATCGAGGTTGAAGAAGGCCAGGGCGTCGGCCCCGGTGCGTCCGAAGAACACCACCCTTGGCAGATCCATACGTGTTCCTCAGGGCCCCGCGATACGCCGGAGACTCAGGGCGATGGCGCCGTCGGCGCGGCGCAGCTCAAGGGCGTCGCCCTCCAGTCGCAGGCTGACGGCCGTGGGCAGGGCGGCCAGGAACTGCCGCTCCTGCTCCATCACCCCGGCGCCCGGACAGCGCCGGCGGGTCGCCACTGGCGTGCCGATGCGCAGGCGGGTGCCCTCCAGCCGCGCCGGGGCGGTGAAGTTGTTGCAGCCCGCCGAGCCGGCCAGCTGGCCGCCCTTGAGCAGGCGCACCGACAGGGAGGTGCCCAGGATCGGGCTCACCAGGGCCTGGCGGCCGTTGTTGAAGCCCGCCACCCGCCAGGTGCTGCCCACCAGCTGCTGCGCCTGGGGCGCCAGCACCAGCAGGGGCCGGCCGTCGGCGGCGAGCAGGCGCAGGCGCTGGCCGTCGAAGCGGAAGCTCCGGCTGTTGCGCAGGGCGCTCTGGAAGGCCTCCGCCTGCTGCATCACCGCCGGCGGGCAGGCCATCTTCGTGCTCATGCCCCGTTGCGACACCTGCAGGGCCGTTCCGCGCACGGTGACGGGGGCGCCATAGCGGTTGCAGCCGTCGCTGCCGGCCACCCGGCCGTTCTCGAAGCGCAGCGTCAGGCTGGTGCTCCCCACGGGCGGGCGTTCCCCCAGCCGCTCCACGACCCAGGCGGTGTTCTCCAGCCGGGCGGCGGGTGCGGTGGAGGCGAGCGCCGGGGCCTGGGGAGCCACCGGCAGGAGCACCAGTGCGGAGAGGCCGGCCAGGACGGCCAGGGGGCGGCGCTGTTCGTTCGCTTGCATCGTGATCATGGGTGGCTCAGGAACCCAGACGGGAGGCGAGCCAGGCGCCGATGCCGCCGCGGACGGTGTGGGGCGCCACGTCGCGATCGACCCACCAGAGCGAGAGCGCCACCACGTTCAGACCGATGACCAGGGCGTAGATCCGCCAGCCTTCCGGCAGCTTCATGACGTCGGCGTGCGTTGGCGGCGACGATAGATCCGCCGGCGCTGACTCCGCCCCTCAGGCACCGGGCCGCCGGGGCAGCGCCCGGCCGGCGGCATCGCTGAGGGAGCGGGGCAGCCTGTTGGGGTCGATGCGCCGCAGGGTCTGCAGATCGAAGCTGGTGTCCACCAGCCGGGGCGGGCTGCCCACCAGGTCCAGCACCGTGAGGGTCTGGAAGGGGTTGGTGGCCTGGCCCAGCAGCCGGCGGGGGCCGCTGCCCATGGCGCCGAGGTGGAACAGATCCAGCTGGCCGAGGCGGGCCGGGAAGTAGGCGTGCTGGTGGCCGCTCACGTAGGCCTCCACCCCGTGGCGCTCCAGCAACTGCTGCAGGGCCGCCGGCTGGGCCAGCACCTCCCCCGGCCGGTCGCGGCCCTGGCTCACGGCCCGCAGCGGCAGGTGGCCCACCACCAGGCGCCGGCCGGCGGAGCGGGCGGCGGGGCCCGCCAGGACCCGCTCCGCCCAGCGCAGCTGCTCCGCCGGCACCTGGGCGGTGGAGGCGTCCCACACCAGCACGAAGGCGTCCTTCTGGCGGATGGCGTAATGGAAGGGGAAGTCGCCGCTGTCGACGAACGTCAGCCCGAGGGCGTCGCGGCGCGCCCGCCAGAAGCGGGCCGCCTCGCGGCGTTCGTCGTCGAAGAGGAAGCGGCCGCCGGAGCGGGCGCCGGAGGCGTCGTGGTTGCCCATGGCCGGCGCGAACGGCAGGCCGGCGCGGCGCAGCGGACTGAGAACGCTGCGATCGAAGCCCGCCCACATGGCGGCCAGCCGCGCCTGCCCCAGCCCCGCCTTCTGGCCCGCCACCATGTCACCGGCGCAGATCACCAGATCCGGGCGCAGCGAGGGGATCAGGGCCACGCCCCGGTGCACCTCGTCGATGTAGGTGGTGGAGCCGTAGGCAGCGTTGAGGTCGCTGATCAGCACCAGGCGGGTGCCGCCGCGGGGGGGGGCCACCAGGCCGCCGGCCGCGGCCAGCTCATCGGCCAGGGATCGGGCCGGCCGGATCGCCTGCCAGAGCCCCGCCCCCAGGGCCAGGCCCGAGAGGGTGAGCAGCTGACGGCGGCCAAGGGGCGGTGGCATGGGGCGACAGCGGGGGTGGACCACGACAATCCTGACGCCGGCAGCCCCTGGGTCCGGCAGGGGCCGCCCTTCACATCAGGCCAGGTTCCGGGCTGCCGAAGGGGGTCTGGGTCTGGGCCTGGGTCGTCTCCTGGATAGCCAGGCGGCGGCTCTCGAGGATCTGGCCGATCTCGCGGGCGAAGCTGGGCTGGCGGTCGATCATCTGATTGACCACCGTGGCGGAGATCTTCATCACCTCCAGGTCGTTGCTGGCCGCGATCGTGACGGCGCTGGGTTCGCCGGAAAACAGACTCATCTCCCCGAAGAATTCCCCGCTTCTGAGGGACAGCAGTTCGCGATCCTCGCCGGTCCCATCGCGTCGGGTCATCAGGGCCTGACCGGCCACGATGATGTAGAGGGCGTTGCCCATCTGGCCCTGGCGGATCACCTTTTCGCCGGCGGCGAAATGCTGCAGGGAAATGCCCGAGGCGGAGGGGGTGACGCTGTCGTCCTCCCGGTTGATCGGCACGTAGGAGGGGATGGCCTGCAGGCTTTCGCTGAACTTCTTGGCGAGGCCCTTCTGCTGGCTGGTGGGGCCGTGGAAGTTGTAGACCGTGCGGATCGGGAAGGGGATGGAGAGATTGTTGCGTTTGGCCGCGTACCACACCCGGGTCATGAAACGTTCGCGGATCTGCTCGGTCTCGCCGTAGTCACGGATGAAGAACTTCACCTCATAGGTGACAGCGGAATCGGCATAGGCGAGGGTGAACACATCGGGCTCGGGATCCAGCAGGATGCCCTTGGTTTCCAGGGCCGTGCTCTTGAGCACCTGCCGGGCCAGGTTGGGCGGATCGTTGTAGGAGAAGCCGATCTGAATCCGCTCGGCATGGATCGGGGTGGGTTTGGTGAAGTTGCGGATCACCTCGCTGCTGATCAGTTTGTGGGGGATCACCACCATCTCCTGCTCCAGGGTGAGCAGGCGCACGGCGCGCCAGTTGATGTCGATCACCTGGCCCACCACGCCGCCCACCTCGAGCCAGTCGCCCACCGTGAACGGCCGCTCGAACAGCAGGGCGATGCCCGACATGACGCTGCCGAGGGTGTCCTGCAGTGCCAGGCCGATGACGATCGAGCTCACCCCCAGGGCGGTGACCAGGCCGGCCAGATCGGCGTTCCAGACCGTGGCCAGCACGAAGGCGGTGCCCAGCAGGATCAGGAACAGGCGGGCCAGGTCGATCAGCAATTTGGGCACCCGGGAGCGCCAGGTGTCGGCTTCGGCCTGCTCGAACAGGATCACGTTGAGCAGGGAGAGGGAGGCGTGGATCACGCACACCCAGAACACCGTCTCCACCGTGCGGAACAGGCGGGTGCCGGGATCCACCTGGAGCAGGTGCTGCAGGAAGACCAGCAGCGCCAGCATCGGCACCAGCACGTCCCGCACCAGGCGCACGGTGCCGGCGATGGCCCGCCGCCGCCGCTTGAGCCGGTGGATGATTTCACCCAGCAGGATCGTGGCCAGGGGGAAGCCGAAGGCCAGGCCGATCCCCCAGAGCCAGATGGGGGTGGGGGTGCTCATGGGGTTGTGACCGCTTCACCGGCCGCCGCCGCGGTGGTGCTGGTGAGCCGCCAGACCTGCAGGGCGGGCTGGGCCTCGGCGGCCGCGCTGGTGCGCTCGAACTGGTAGAGGTCCTCGAGCCGGTGGTGGACCACCGCCGAGACGAGCACGGCACCGGAGGGAGAGACCTGGCTGAGCAGGTGGGCCGTTTTCACGGTTTCTCCCCAGATGTCGTAGACGACCCGGCTCTTGCCGACGATGCCGGCGAGGATGTCGCCGGAGTGCACACCGATCTGGATGCCGAGGTCGAAGCCCCGCTCCAGGTTGAAGCGCCGCAGGATGCCGAGCATTTCGATGGCGAAATCGAGGGCCCGTTTGTCGTGGTCGAGATAGGGAACCGAGAGGCCGCACACGGCCAGATAGCTGTCGCCGATCGTTTTCACCTTCTCGAGGCCGAAGCGTTCGGCCAGGTCATCGAAGGAGGCCACCAGGTCGTTGAGAATCGCCAGGGATTCATGGGCGCTGAGGGTGGAGACGAGCCGGGAGAATCCCTTGAGGTCGGCGAACAGGACGGCCACGTTGGTGACCTCCTCGGCGATCTGGGTTTCGCCGCGCTGCAGACGGCGGGCGATGGCGGCGGGGAAGACGCTGAAGAGCAGCTTCTCGTTCTCCTGGTTCTTCTGGTCGACCAGGGCCGTCTGGGTCTGGAGGCTCTGCACGACCGCATTGAAGGACTGGGCCAGCTCGCCGAACTCATCGCCCGAATTCAGGGCCGGGATGCTGGTGAGTTCGCCGGAGGAGACCTTGCGGGCGCTGTCGATCAGCTGCTGCACCGGCTTGACGAACAGATGGGCCAGGGCCATCGCCAGCACCGTGACCACCAGGATCAGCAGGGTGACGGTGATCAGGATCTGATGCTGGAAGGCATGGATCGGGGCGTAGGCCTCCGACAGGTCCATCTGGGCCAGGATCACCCAGTCGAAGCCCTTGATCTGCAGGGGGGCGTAGGAGCTGAGCACCGGCACGCCGCGGTAGTCGATCACCTGCTGGGTGCCGCTGCCGCCGGCGATCGCCTTGGTCACGGCCGGGGTCGCCACCGGCTGCTGCAGGATCGTGGTGCCGTACTGGCGCAGGCGGGCGATGGCATCGTCCTTGACTCCGCGGGAGGAGAGCTGGGCCAGGTAGGCCTTGGGATCCTCCAGGTAGAAGCGCGAGGCGGAGCGCATCAGGGTGTCCTGGCCCACCAGGATGGTTTCCCCCGACTCGCCGAGGCCGTCCTTCTGCCAGGCCTGGTTGCCGGTCATGACGTTGTTGATCTCGTCGACGGGCATCTGGAAGGCCAGGACCCCCACCAGGGTGGAGCCGTTGTAGATGGGGGCGGCGATGAAGGAGGCGGGGGTGCCGTAGGAGGGGGCGTAGGCGGCGAAATCGACCAGCTGGGTGAAGCCCTTCTCCTTGGAGGCGATCACCTGACGCACCAGCTGGGCGAGGTTGCTGTCCTTGTAGGGGCCGTTCTGGAGGCTGGTGGCGTAATCGGTTTCCTTGAAAACGGTGTAGACGATCTGTCCCTGCGGGTTGATCAGGAACATGTCGTAGTAGCCGAATCTGGCAACGATGTTGCGGAAGATCGGGTGATAGCGGCCATGCACCTTGGAGTAGGTGCTGCCGTCGCGGGCGGCCACGAGCTGCTGCTTCTTGCCGACGGGATTGGGGTTGGCGGCGATGTAGTTGTACTGCAGGTGCCGCGTGGCCTGCCCGTTGGGGAGATAGGCGGGCAGATTCGGTGTGCCGGAATGGATCTTGTCGAGGCGCGGAAGGAACTGGGTGCGGTAGTAGTTCTCTAACGCCTGCCCAGAACCGGCAGGCTCGGGGGCGGTGGCGAGCTGGCGATAGGCCGCGTCGAACTGCTCGACGGCAGCAATGATCGACAGATCCTCACTCAGGGTCTGGGTGTGATTCTGGATGGTGCGGAAATAGGACTCAATCTGATAGGCCTTGGAGGCGCGAACGCTGGTGAGCTGATTGAAGACGCGATCGGTGAGATTGATCTGGCCACTGCGATAGCCCAGGGCGGCGGAGAAGAGGGTGGAAAAACCACTCACCAGAAGCAGCATCAGGATCAGCTTGGATTTGATGCTGAGCTGATTCACCGAACCCCTGGAGAGGTGACGCATCCACACCAGAGCTGTGACCGCTGAAATGCAGAAGGTCAGCGTAGTCGGCCGATTCCACTGTTTTGTATTGATTGCAACCCTTCCCTTCGCCGTGGCCTGCCGGGGCACCGCGTCGCCTCAGGGCCGGCGCTTCATGCCGCCGAGCTCTGACCAGGAGCCAGGGATGTCGGGTCAGCCGCGGCTGTGGTGGCCCGCGCCAGCAGGCCGTGGGCGGCCGGCACGTAGTACAGGGCCAGGGCCGTGGCCCCCACCAGGCCGCCGCAGACCGCGATCGCCAGCGGCGGCCAGAAGCCGGAGGGATCGAGCATCAGGGGCAGGAAGCCGACCACGGTGGTGATCGTGGTGGCCAGCACATGGCGGGTGGCGTGCAGCACCACCGCGGCGGTGGCGGCCGGATCGCCGCTGCGGGCCAATGGATCGGTGCGGATGGCGGTGAGCACCACAATCGAGTCGTTCACCGCCAGCCCGATCAGCCCGAGGGTGCCGAGGATGGCGGTGAAGCCGAAGGGTGAACCGCTGAGCCTCAGGGCCAGGGCCGCCAGTCCCACCGACAGCAGCGCCACCGAGGCGATCAGGGCGGCCATCCGGAAGGAGCGGAAGGACAGCACCAGGGTGGCGGTCATCAGGATGGCCAGCACGCCCACCGTGGAGAGCAGGTTTCCGACCGCCTCGCCGCGGGCATCGGCCTCGCCGCCGTAGGCCAGGCTCACCCCGGCCGGCAGCTGCCAGCCCTCCCGCTCGAGCTGGCGGCGGAAGTCCCGCAGCACGGATTCCGGCAGCGCCCCCGCCGTCAGGAAGGCCTGCACCGTGTTGACCCGCTGCCCGTCGCGCCGTTCGATCGCGGCCAGCTCCGGCTCCAGCCGCAGCCCGGCCAGGGCCCCGAGGGGAATCGGTGCCTCGCTGCCGGGGGCGACCAGATCCAGGGAGGCCACCTGCTGGAGATCGCTGCGCTGGGCCTCGGCCACCCGCACCCGCACCGGCACGCTGGTGACCCCCTCCAGGATCGACCCCCCCACGGTTCCCTCGAGGCCCCCCTGGAGCTGGCGGGCGATGGCGCGGTTGTCGAGGCCGCTGCGGCGGGCCTGCTCCTCGTCCACCGCCAGGGCCAGACGGGGCACGGCCTCGCTCAGGCTGGCGGCGGTGTGGGTCACCGGCTCCAGCTGGGCCAGGTGGCGGCGCAGCTCGTCGCCGGTGCGGCGCAGCTGCCCCAGATCGGCCCCCTCCAGCCGCAGCTCGATCGGCGCCTCGAAGGGGGGCCCCTGCTCCAGCTGCTTCACCAGGATCTGGGCCTCGGGGAAGTCCTGATCCAGCGCCTGCTGGAGGGAGCGGATCGTGGTTCGGACCCCCTCCGCCCCCCGCAGCTGCACCAGGCCCTGGGCGTAGTGGGGGGCGTTCTCCTCGGAGGCGATCACGTTGTAGAAGAACGGCGGGGCGCTCTCGCCGAGAAACCAGTGCACGTCGTCGACGTGGGGGTCCTGACGGATCCGCTGCCGCACCGCCATCGCCAGGGCCTCGGTGCGCCCCAGGGCGCTCTGCTGGGGCAGGCGCAGCTCGATCCGGAACTGGTCGCGGTTGGTGGGGGGGAAGAACTGCTGCTCGAGGCTGCCGAAGGCCAGAAACCCCAGCAGCGGCAGCAGCAGCGACAGGGCCACCCCCTTCCAGGGATGGCGCAGGGTCTGGAGCAGGGAGCGGCGGTAGGGGCGGTCGAGCAGGGCCGGGGTGATCCCCTGCTCCCACCAGCGCACACCCGGCCCCAGGGGCTGCCAGGGCTGCAGCCGGGCGGTGAGGGCCGGGATCACCGTGAGGGAGAGGAACAGGGAGCTGGCCAGGGCCAGGATCACGGTGAGGCCGATGGTGCCGATGAATTCCCCGGTGGCCCCCGGCGAGGTGGCGATGGGCACGAAGGCCAGCACGGTGGTGAGGGTGGAGGCCAGCAACGGCACCAGCAGGTACCGCACCGAGCGGCGCACCGCCTGCCCGGCGCTGTCGCCGGAGCGCAGCCGCTGCTCCACCTCGTCGACCACGACGATGGCGTTGTCGATCAGCAGGCCCAGGGCGATCACCAGGCCGGTGGCCGACATCTGGTGCAGGGGCACCTCCAGCACCCGCATCCAGCCGAACACCATCAGGGCCGACAGGGGCAGGGCCGCCCCCACCACCAGGGCGGCCCGGCCGCCGAGCATCAGCACCGACACGGCCACCACCAGCAGGGAGCCGGTGATCAGGTTGCTGATCACGCCGTCGAGACGCTCCTGGACGTAGCGGCTCTGGTCGAGCACGGTGTGCAGCCCCAGGCCCGCGGGCAGGGTGGCGCGCACCGCGTCGAGCTGGGCGCGGGCCTGGCGGGCCCAGAGGTCGACCCGGGAGCCGGAGGCCACCGTGGCCGACACCACCACGGCCGGTCGGCCCCGCACCAGGGCCAGGCGGGAGGCGGGCTGGCGCACCCCGCGGCTGACGTCGGCCACCTGCCCCAGGCGGGCGCCGGCACCGTCGTCGCCGGTGCGCAGGGGGATGGCGCGGATGCGCTCCAGGGAGTCGAGGGCGCCATCCACCTCCAGCAGCAGCTCGCTGCGGGGGCCCCGCACCTGGCCCGCGGCCTCCTTGGCGTCGCTGGCGGCGATCCGTTCGGCGAGCGCGCCTGGGGTGAGGCCGAGGCGGGCCAGCTCCCGGGCGCCGATCTCCACCCGGATCTCCTCCTCGGGTTCGCCGCTGAGCTCCACCCGGTCGGTGCCGGGGAGGGCGCGCAGTCGGCTGGCCAGGTCGTCGGCCAGCCGGGTCAGCAGGCCCAGGTTGGCGGGGGTGTCGAGCTCCCAGGTGAGGCCGACGATCAGGGCGCTGGCGCCGATGTTGCCGTCGCGGAATTCCGGGTCGGTGGCCTCCGGCGGCAGGTCGGGGGTGGCGTCGTCGATCTTGCTGCGCACCTTCCCCCACACCGGCGCCACCTGGCGGATCGACTCCTTGAGGCTCACGGCGATCACCGAGGTGCCGGTGGAGGAGGTGGAGTCAAGGTGGTCCACCTCTTCCAGCTCCAGCAGGGCCTCCTCGAGGGGTTCGGTGACGAGGGACTCGACCCGCTCCGGCGTGGCGCCCGGCAGGGCGGTGACCACCAGGGCGTTGCGCTGGGTGATCAGGGGGTCCTCCAGCCGCGGCAGGGTGAGCAGGGCCGACAGCCCCCAGACCACCACCAGCAGCAGGGTGAGCAGCTGCAGCTGGCGGTTGCGATGGAAGACATCGAACATCAGGGCGCCTCCGTCACCCGGACACCCGGCACGACCCGGTGGGTGCCGGCGGCGATCACCCGGTCGCCGGGGCGCAGGGTGCCGCGCACGAGGGAGCGGTCGCCCTCGCTGTGCAACGGCTCCACCAGGCGCCGGACCACCAGGCGGCCGTGCTCCGGCGAGGGGCCGGCGGGGCCCAGCACGTACACCGACCAGAGCCCCCGCTCGGCGGCCACCAGGGCGGTGGTGGGCAGCCAGAAGCCCGCGCCCGTCTCGCTGCGCCGCAGGCTGAGGCGGGCCGTGGCCCCCACCGGCAGATCCTCGGCCGGCAGCCTCAGCACCACGGTGGCGGTGCGGCTGCCGGCATCGAGCTCCGGCAGCAGGGCACTGACGGTGGCCTGCAGGCGGCGATCGGCCACGCGCACCGGGTGGCGCTGCCCCGGCCGCAGGTCCCGGGCGGCGTCGGGGGGCACCCCCACCCGCAGCTCCAGGGGGGCCGCCTCCACCAGGGTGATCAGCGCCTGGCCGCCGCTCACCACCACGCCCTCATCGAGCCGCCGTTGGCTCACCGTGCCGTCGAAGGGGGCCACCAGCACGCTGCGGGCCAGGTCGACATCGATCTGGCGCAGGCGGGCCTCGGCCTCCTCGACCTGGCCTTCGGCCTGGACCAGGCGGCTGCGCAGGGCGGCGCTGCCGTGGATCTGCTGGTCGAGGTCTTCGCGGGAGATCGCCCCCTGGGCATGGAGCCGCCGGCGGCGGTCGCGCTGCAGCTCCGCCAGGATCAGCTGCTGACGCACCTCCTCCACGGCGGCCCGGGCGACATCCCGCTGGGCCAGGGACTGCTGGCGCTGGGCCCGGAGCCGGCGGCGATCGAGGTGGGCCAACGGTTGGCCGGCCACCACCCGGTCCCCCTCCTCCACCAGCACCCGCTCGAGGGTGCCGGGCAGCTCGAAGCCGAGGCTGCTGCTGCGGCCGGCCACCACCTCACCGGTGTAGTCGCGGCTGGTGAGGAACCGGCTCACCGGCTGGGCGGTCACCACCGCCACCGGCAGGGGGCGCTGCACCTGGGGGCGGGGCTGCCGGGACAACGCCACGGCGATCGCGAGGCCGGCGGCGGCCGCGGCGATCGCGATCGCTGGCCCCCAGGAGGGGGGCCGGCCCCAGCGGGCCCGTCGCAGGGCGCTCAGCAGCGCTGGCGGCGTCGCTGGGGGTGTCCCTGGTGGCGTCGCGGTGGCGGAATCCATAGGGGGACGGCGGCGGGACCCCCTCTGCCCGGCACAACCTGTGCCAGGCACAGTGCTATGCAACAGATTGGGTATGCGCCAAAGTGTATGCACAACTTGTTGGGCAGGTCAATCGGGTCCGGCGGCGGCTGGGTCAGGATCGACGTCCCAGCCGCTGCGATCTCCCCCCTGCCATGGCCCTGGCGCACACGATCCTCACCGTGCTCTGCGAGCGGGACGCCAGCGGCTACGACATCAGCAAGCAGTTCGAGGAGACGATGGCCTGCTACTGGACCGCCAGCCAGCAGCAGATCTACCGGGAGCTGGCCCGGATCGAGGCGAACGGCTGGGTCCGCTGCCAGGTGGTGCCCCAGCAGGGCCGGCCGGACCGCAAGGTGTACGCCATCACCGAGGCGGGCCGGCGGGAGCTCAGCCAGTGGGCCGCCGAGCCCTCGCTGCCCACCCCGATCCGCGAGGACCTGCTGGTGAAGGTGCTCGGCGGCCCCTACAGCGAGCCCGCTCAACTGCTGGCGGAGGTGCGCCGCCGCCGCGCCGTCCATGCCGGCCAGCTCGCCTCCTATCGGGAGAAGGAGGCCCTGGTCCACAGCCATCCGGCCCTGCCGCTGCAGGAGCAGTACCGCTACCTCACCCTGCGGCGGGGCATCCTGTTCGAGCAGGAGTGGATCCGCTGGTGCGATGAGGTGATCGCCTTCCTGGAGGGGCAGCCACTGGCGCCCGAAGGCTGACGGCGGGGCCGCTGTTGCCCCGGCTCAGGGGCCGGCCGGCTCGAGGACGCGGTGGGAGGGAATCGGATCGAGGGCCATCAGGCGACGTTCCACGGTGGGTCCATTCGCCTGCAACCAGGCCGCCATGGCGTCCCCGGCCTTCTGGCCATAGTGGCGGTGGCTGTAGATCACCGCTGTGCCGCGGCCGTCTGTCAGGCGCCAGCGGGCGAAGACGGCCTCGCTGAAGGCGCGGGTGGGGAAGAGGGCCACAACCAGGTGCTCGGCGGGGCGCTCGGCGGTGCGGGGAATCGAGGCTGTGCGCAGCACCGTGGCCCCGTGGCGCCGGTAGTTGGCGAGGGCCCGGTTGGCCATCTCGGCCAGCCCCTCGCCGTCGCTGACCCCGGGGTAGGTGTTGATGGTGACCATGTCCGTCCAGCGGCTCAGGTCGTCCTGGCCCGCCGGGGTGAACTCGTGCTGGTGCTGGGACGACCAGCGCAGCCGGTAGGTCTGGCCGGAAAAGTCCAGCGTCTCCGGGGTGGCCGGGGGGCCGGCTGCCGCGGGCGTGGCCATCGCTCCGCTCAGCGCAACAGCCGCCAGCAGCGGGGCGGCCCAGCGACGCGGGCCATGGGGGCTGGGCATGGCATGTCGCAACCAGGGGCAGGGTAGGAAGCTCACCGGGGGGCGGCAGGCGCCAGGGCGCGTAGCGTTGCCGCTTGATGAGCGAGCCGGTGTGGATCGTCGCTGGTTCGCCCCACAGGGACGACGGGTCCTGGGAGCCCTCCTGGCGGGTTGCCTGGGCGGAGTGGGCCCCGTCCAGGCCGGGACCGCTGACGGGGGCCCGCCGGTGGTCTCACCCCAGGCGGCCGGCATCCTGCGGATCGTTCGTCAGCGCTTGGCCGACGACCACCTGAGGGCGGTGATCGTGCGCGTCACGATCGACGGCAAGGAGGTGGTCACCGAGGCGATGGGCGAATCCATGACGGGGGTGCCCGCCACGGAGGACATGCACGTCCGCAACGGTGCGATCGCCATCTCCTACGTGGCGACGCTGCTGCTGCAACTGGTTGACGAGAACCGGGTGAGCCTCGACGACAGGCTCGCGAAGTGGCTGCCGGAGATCCCGAATGCGGAGCGGGTCACCCTCGGCCAGCTCGCCCGGATGACCTCCGGCTACCGCGACTACGTGATCGGCAATGCCGCGTTCGAAAAGACCCTGCTCGAGAACCCGTTCCGGCAGTTCTCCGTGCAGGACCTGCTCGCCTACGCGGACCTGAAGACGCTCTGGTACGAGCCCGGCACGAGCTGGAACTACGCGCACACGAATTACCTCCTGCTGGGCCTGGCGCTGGAGCGCATCACGGGCCAGACGATGCCCGTGCTGATGCAGGAGCGGATCTTCGGGCCCCTGAAGCTCCGAAACACGCGGGACCCCGGCGGTACGCCCGCGATCGCGCCGCCGGTGTTGCACGCCTTCTCGTCGGAACGGCGCCAGGGCCTCGGCATCCCGGCGGGGACGCGCTTCTACGAGGAGTCGACCTTCTGGAATCCGTCGTGGACGCTCACCCGCGGTGCGGTGCAGTTCACCACCATCCACGACATGGCGACCTCCGCCGAGGCGATCGGAACGGGCCGGCTGCTGTCACCGCAGAGCCACAGGCTGCAGATCGCTCCGACGCTGCGGGGCTTTGGCCGGCCGATCGAGGGCTGTGCCACCTGCGCCACCCTCGGCGACTTCTACACCTACGGGATCGGGATCGTCCTCTCGGGCCCCTGGCTGCTGCAGAACCCGCTGTTCTCCGGGCAGGCCGGGGTGATGGCTTACCTGCCGTCACGCAAGATCGCGATCGCGGTGGCGGTCACCTTCGACGAAGAGGCCTTTGATGCCAGCGGTGGTTACTGCAATGCCGCCGATGACATCTTCCGCGCGATCGGCGCCCATCTGGCGCCGCAGGACGCCCCGCCCGTCAGGGCCCCTGCCAGAGAAAGGTGTTGAAGGATCGCTCGCCCAGCTGGCTGCGGTACTTGAGGGTGCTCTCGCTGGAGAGACTCACCACGGCGCCGAGCCGGTCGGCCAGCTTGAGGCACTGCTGGAACTGCGGGGCGCTGTAGCACTGCACATCGAGCTGGTTGCAGCCCGCCGTGGGCAGCAGGCTGGCCTGGAACGGCTGGATGCTGCAGAAGATCGGTTTCGGGTACAGCCGACGCAGCAGATAGAAGTCCTCCAGGGAGTAGTTGGCGAAGAAGTGGTCGTCCACCTGGATCGCGTCGCCATGGCGGGCTTCGGCCACCAGTTGGTCGATCCGCAGCCCCCGGTACTGGGGCGACTGCACCCACACCACCGGCAGCAGTCCCTGGCGCCGCGCCTCCTGGGCCGCCTCCTGCTGCATCGCCTCCGACACCTTGCGGACATCGAGGAACACCACCTTGAAGTCGCTGCCCCGGATGTCGGCCATGACGCCGTTCAGGGACTGCCGGGAGGCGTAGTACCAGATCTGGGGCTGGGACAGCCAGGTGCCGTTCGGGCCCGCCGCCGCTGCCGTGCTGAGGGCCAGGGCCGCGGCCAGGCCGACGGTCGTGGCGGTGGCCAGGGAGCGGAAGGGGTTGGCCAGGACCGAGCCCCGGGGTGCGTTTAGTGTGCCCCGCGCTGGCCCCTGCCAGCTCGACCCGCCCGGGTGCCATGCCGTTATCCCTTCCCCGCCAGACCAGCGTGCTCGTGGTGGGGGCCGGTCCCACGGGCCTGCTGCTGGCGGGGGAACTGCAGCGCCGCGGCGTTCCCAACCTGTTGATCGACGCCCGCGCCGAAGCCCTGCACTGGGACCGGGCCACGGTGATCCACCCCCTCTCCCTGGAGATCTTCGAGGCGCTGGGGCTGGTGGACCGGTTTCTCGAAGCCGGCTGCCGGCAGCGCCGGATCCTGATCCACGCCGATGGCCAGCGGCTGGGGGAACTGGATCTGGCCGAATGCGGCAGCCGCTTCGGCTTCAACCTCGGCCTCTCCGAAGAGGTGACCGAAACGATCCTCACGGACCACCTCGAGGGGCAGGGGGGCACGGTGCACCGCTCCTGCCGGCTGGTGGCTCTGGCGCCCCACGGCGAGGGGGTGACCGCCACGGTGGCCTGCGGTGAGCAGGAGCACGCCGTGCAGGCCCGCTGGGCGGTGGGCTGCGACGGTCTGCGCAGCACCACCCGCGCACTGAGCGGCCTCGACTTCGAGGGCCATGGCATCGCCCGCCCCTGGGCCGTGTTCGATGCGGCGGTGGAGGGCTGGGCCGAGAGCCACGAGGTCAACGCGGCGTATCTGGACGCCTCGCCCCTGATCCTCACGGCCCTGCCCGACGAGCGCTGGCGGGTGTACCTGCGGCCCGCCGCCGAGGAGGGTGATCTGGTGGCCGAGGCCGCCGCCGTGCTGGGGCGCTACCTGCCGCAGGCCCGCTTCAGCGCCGTGGAGAACCCCAGCCGCTTCCACTGCCACAGCCGGGTGGCCAGCGCCTTCCGCGCCGGGCCCGTGTTCCTGGCCGGCGATGCCGCCCACGTGTGCTCCCCCGCCGAGGGGCACGGCATGAACTGCGGGCTGCACGATGCCGCCAACCTGGCCTGGAAGCTGGCCCTGGTGCACCAAGGGGCCGCGGCCCCCGCCCTGCTGGACAGCTACGAGCAGGAGCGACGTCCGGTAGCAGAGCAGATCTGCCGCTCCGGCGACGCCACCGAGCAGGCCCACGGGCTGCAGGAGCCCACGGAACGCGCCGCCCGCGACCGGGCGATCGCCGCCATGCTGGCCAACCCGGTGGCCCGCCAGCAGGAGGTGGTGGCGGAGACCGAGATGAACGTCAGCTACGCCGGCACGGCGATCATCGGCGGTGGCGGCGGACAGCGCCTGCCCACCACGATCGCGCTGCCGCCCGGAGCCGGCGCGTCCCTGCTGCACTCCCTCACCCACCGCTGCGGCCACACGCTGCTGCTGCTGGCCGGCCTGGAGACGCCCCCGGAGGCCATCGCCGAACTGCAGGCCGAACTGGAGGCCGACCGGGCCGCCGGAGCGGTGCCGCCGGAGCTGGTGGAAGCGGTGGTGACCGTGCGGCTGGAGCAGGCGCCCAGCCTGGGCCTGGGGCCCCTCACCTTGCTGGCGGTGCGGCCGGATGGGTTCATCGGCCTGAGGGCTGACGTGGATCACCGCAGCGCGGTGCGGCGGTATGGGGGTCTGGTGTTGGGCCGCTGAGGCGGCGCCCTGAACCCTGCCTAGGATCAAAGCAACTGTTTGCGCCTCCGCAGGGCCATGCTCACCCTGCCCCGCCAACTCAGTGAAGCGCTGCGGCTCACGCCGGCCCAGTTCGCCGAACTCTGCGCGGCGAATCCGGAGGCGGTGCTGGAGCTGGCGGCGGACGGGCGGTTGATCGAAATGACCCCTGCAGGTGGCGAAACCGGGCGGCGCAACAACCAGCTGGCAGTTCAGCTGGGTCTGTGGGCCCGCGTCCAGCCCGGCTGGTGCGTGTTCGACAGCTACACCGGTTTCCTGCTGCCCGATGGTTCCGTGTTGAGTCCGGATGCCAGCGCCGTGCTGCTGGAGCGCTGGCAGGCCCTCTCCAGCGAAGCGCGCCAGGGTTTTCCGCCCCTCTGTCCGGATCTGGTGGTGGAGCTGGCCAGCCCATCCGACCGGCTGCCCGACCTGCGCCGCAAGATGGCGACCTACCAGGCGAATGGGGCCCGGCTGGGCTGGCTGCTGTTGCCCGAAAGCCGTGGTGTGGAGGTGTGGCACGCCAGTGGCGAACCGCAGCGGCTGGAGGGGCTGGCGGTGTTGGACGGGGAGCCGGAACTCCCCGGGCTGCGGCTGGATCTGGCGGAGTTGTGGGACGTCTGACGGGTGACCCGTCACCGTGCGGGTGCTGCTCGCCAGGATGGTGACCTCAGCGTCAGTGAGAGACCCGTGCCGACCACCGTGCCGACGCCCGTAACGACAGCAGTGACCACAGGCGTGCCGACCACCACGTTCGCGGCGTTCGCACAGCGGGTCGACTATTCGCTGCTGGATGGATTGCGGCCGGATCCCCAGGCCACCGCCGATGGCCAGGACCACCGGCCCCGCCAGGTGTTCTCCGGCCATTACGTGCCGGTGACACCCACCCCGCTGCCGGAGCCGGAGCTCGTGGCGCACAGCAGCACCCTCTTCCAGGAGCTGGGCCTGGGCGATGGGCTGGCCCATGACGACCACTTCCGCCGTCTGTTTTCCGGCGACATCACCGCTTCCCAGGAACCGATGCGGCCCTATGGCTGGGCCACTGGCTATGCCCTCTCGATCTACGGCAGCGAATACATCCAGCAGTGCCCGTTCGGCACCGGCAATGGCTACGGCGATGGCCGGGCCATTTCCGTGTTCGAAGGCGTCTTTGGCGGCCGGCGCTGGGAGATGCAACTCAAGGGCGGTGGCCCGACGCCCTACTGCCGTGGCGCCGATGGCCGCGCCGTGCTGCGCTCCAGCGTGCGCGAGTTCCTGGCGCAGGAGTTGATGCACGCCCTGGGGGTTCCGACTTCCCGCTCGCTGACGCTCTATGTGTCTGGATCGGAAACGGTGCGCCGGCCCTGGTATTCGCCGAACTCCCGCTCGTTCGATCCCGACGTCCTGGTGGACAATCCGGCGGCGATCAGCACACGGGTGGCGCCGTCGTTTCTGCGGGTCGGCCAGCTGGAGCTGTTCGCCCGCCGCGCCCGCAGCGGTGCCCATCCGGAGGCGCGCAACGAGCTGCGGATGATCGTTCAGCACCTGATCGAGCGCAACTACCGCCAGGAGATTGATCCGGCTCTGGAGTTCGTTGATCAGGTGGTGGAGCTGGCGGGGTTGTTCCGCGGACGGCTCACGGCCCTGGTGGCGAACTGGATGCGGGTGGGTTACTGCCAGGGCAATTTCAACAGCGACAACTGCGCCGCCGGTGGTTACACCCTCGACTACGGCCCCTTCGGCTTCTGCGAACTGTTCGACCCCCGCTTCCAGCCCTGGACCGGCGGCGGCCAGCACTTCTCCTTCTTCAACCAACCGGCAGCGGCGGAAGCCAACTTCCAGATGTTCTGGGCCTCCCTGCGGCCCCTGCTCGAGGGCAGCCCAGAGGCGCTCGCGCGGCTGGATGCGATCCGCGACGGCTTCGCGGAAGCGATGGGCCAGGCGCTCGACGCGATGTGGGCCAGCAAGCTCGGCCTGCTCCGCTACGACGCCGAGCTGGTGCAGGAATTGCTGCAGCTGATGGTGAGCTCCAAGGTGGACTACACGATCTTCTTCCGCAGGCTGTCGGATCTCCCTGACGACGTCTCGGCCCTGCAGGAGAGCTTGTACGTCCCCTGCTCAGAGGAGCTCGATGGGCAATGGACGCAGTGGCTGCAGCGCTGGCGGCAGCAGGTGACGGGCAGTGGCGACCTCCGCGAGACAGCCGCTGCAATGCAACGCGTCAACCCGGCCGTCACCTGGCGCGAATGGCTGATCGCCCCCGCCTATGAACAGGCGGCGCAGGGTGACTACGGCCTGGTCAGGGAGCTGCAGGAGGTGTTCCGTCATCCCTACGACGCGCTGCCTGCGGACCTGGCGGCGACCTACGACCGTCTGAAGCCCAGGGAGTTCTTCAACGCCGGAGGGGTGTCGCACTACAGCTGTTCGTCCTGAAGGGCGCTCGGGCAGCACCAGCTCGGCCAACTGCTGCAGGCGACGATCGAGGCTCATCAAGGTGGCGGCTTCCCGCCGGGCCAGCGTCAGATAGAGGCAGCCGTAGACGGGGTGATGGTGATGGCAGGCCAGGGCAAGGGCCTCTGCCTGCAGGTGGCGATCGGGGACCCAAGGATCAGCCGCACGGCAGCCGAGGCATCAAGAACGCAGGCGAGGGCCATCAGCGCTCGCGGTCGGCGCGGATCAGCGCTTCCGGCGTCTGGTCCCCGGCCAGGGGCCCGCGGCGGGCGATGCGATCGAGCACCAGGCGGCGACTCTCGCGCCCATCCTCGCCGGCGATGGCCTCGAGATCCACCAACGCCTGCTGGCTGAGGCTGCGCTTGTGCGCCTGGGCGCGGTGCTGCAGCAGCCGGTGAAGAGGCTCAGGCAGGTCGCGGATCTGCAGGGATGGCATGGCTGCGCCAGTCGTGAACTCAGGTTATTCGGGGCGCATGCGGTTTGCATGCATCACTCATCGCTTCGGCTGTCTTGCCTGCGCTTTTCTTGCTCTCCCGGTGGAACAGGGAGGGGCCGAGTGCCAGGTCGCGGTGGGCTGATCAGGCAGGGGGTCTTTGGCTGATTCAGAACTCAACTCGCACCGAGGCTGGTGAGAATCTTCCGGGCCAGCGGCTCTTTGATTTCGTTGTGTCTGGGAATGGCTTCCTTAACTCCAGTCGCCGGGTTGATCCAGATGGAGTGTGAAGCTCCTTCCCGTTTAAGGACACATCCAGCCATGCGAAGGCGCCGTTCCAGATCGTGGCGTTTCATCCGATCTGCAGGGGCATGCGCACGGCATCCGGTGGCAGACCACGGCTGATATCAGCTTCGCGATCCTCAAGGAGCAGCTCAATAGCGGCCTGCAGATCCTTTCTTGCTTCCTCCATGGATTCTCCCTGGCCGTTGGCGCCGGGAATCTCCAGGCAGATCGCCCAGAAGCCACCCTCCGGAGCAGGCTCGATCACGGCAGTCAGTTCCCCCTTCATCAGATCCACCCGGGCTAAGTGTTTTTTCATTTTAGGTGCAAAGAAGTTTTTCGGCTGCCAGTGGCTGACCAGGCGCCTTTTCTATTGACGGGTTGCTTCCCTCAAACCGCCAACGAATCGGCCTCTTGACTCAGCGCAGCTCTCGGAACTCCTGAGGCGTGAGGCCGGCGTCACGGGCAAGGGCACCCATGGTGATGGCGTTGATCGGATCACGGCGGGGAATCACCATGCGTCGCTCGCCATTTCTCATGATCAGATGCCCGTATTCCCGCAGCATCAGATAGCCAAGTTTGTGGAACACCCTCACCGCCTCCTTCTGGCTGATCCCCGGAAGCCTGGGAATTTCATAGCCAACTCCAGCGTTTCCACGCTCTTGACGCCTGCCTCCTCGGCCTCAACCTCAAGCCAAAGGGTGATGGCCTCCCGAATGTTGCTGAGAGCTTCCTTGCGTGTGTTGCCCTGGGAGTGGCAGCCAGGCAGGTCGAGGAAGCTCACGGCCCAGCTTTCTTCGGTTTCGAGCAGGCGGATGCGGTAGGTCATGGGGCCTGCCCCTTGGTGTGAACAGTCTGGCCGACCTCACACCGCCAACGCCAGCTCCGGCACGAACGCCGCCGGAATCGCCCGGTGCAGCCTCCAGCGAATCGCCATCGGCCGCTCGCCCTCGTGGCTCACGTAATCGGCAAACCCCAGGCATAGGAACGGCAGCGTCACTCCACCGCGCCTGTTCTCCTCCCGAACAAACAGCAGCACCCGGCTGCCGCGCGCCACGTGGTGGATGTATCGCTGCCCGGTGGCGGACGCTTCCCGGGTGAGGCTCTGGCTCTCCCAGTGGAACTCCCACGGCGAGATGGCGTAATCGTTGTAGCGGGTGGTGGGGGAGAAGAGGCGCTCGGACTTCTTGAGGGTGATGAAGAACACGTCGCACTGGGTGGCTTCGTCAAAGAACACCCCCTCACGGCCGGGGAAGGGCCGGGCCTCGTTCAGCAGCCCAATCGCGGCGAACACCTCGGCGCGGGAGTAGCGGCCGTGGAGTTTGAGGGGGACGGGGGGCGGATCGGCGCGGCCCCAGTCGAGCGGGCTCACCAGGTGGTCGGTGCGCTCGTGCAGCAGCGCGAACAGCTCCACCAGTTCGGCGCGCAGGTCGGCGGCGGCCCAGAGCCGGACGAGGGCCTCGGCCAGGGGCAGGTGCTGCCGGCCGCTGCCCCAGAGCTGGGCCATCAGCATGCGCCAGCTGCGTTCGGTGGCGGGATCGAAGCCCGCCGGATCGGGCGCGATGGGCCGCCGCAGCTGATCCGCCAGCCAGTGCAACCGCTCGGGGTCGTCCAGATGCAGCAATCCGCCGGCGATCCCCCGCCCCAGCCGCTTTTCATCGTCGCTGGGCTCCCCTAAGGCCGCCCCGGCTACCCAACCCAACTCCCGCTGCAGCAACGCCCACGACTTCGCCACTCCGTAAAACTCCCCCACCTCCATCCCAAGCCCCTCCAGCACCGCCGCCAGCGAACAGCGCCCGAGGCGGCGGGCTTCGGCGAGCAGCTGGGGCCGGCGCGTGGGCAGCGACTCGCGCAGGTTGGCCAGCACCCGCTCGCTGGACACCCGATCGAGCTGCAGGCTGCAGCCGGCCGGCAGGAAGGGAAACCCGTCGTTGATCTGCTGCTCCAGCTGGTCGCGCGTGCCACCGAGCAGGGCGCGGTAGCGCAGGTCGAAGCGGAAGTCCCGGTGGGCCTGGCCGATGAAATCGAGCACCGTGAGGCAGCTCTTGCCCCGGCAGAGGCGCAGACCACGGCCGAGTTGCTGCAGGAACACGATCGCGCTCTCGGTGGGCCGCAGGAACAGCACCGTGTCGATCTCGGGGATGTCGAGGCCTTCGTTGAACAGATCCACCGCAAACAGGATCTGCAGCTCGCCGGATCGCAGGCGGCGGATCTGCTCGGCGCGCTGCTCCCTGGGACTGGACGCATCCAGGGCAGCGGCGCGCAGGCCGGCCGCCACGAATTTGCGGGCCATCCAATGCGCGTGCTCCACGCTCACGCAGAAGCCCAGGGCCCGCATCGAATCCAGGTTGGTGACCTTGTCTGCCAGTTCGCTCAGGATCAGGCGCAGGCGGGCGTCGTCGGCGGTGTAGAGGTTGGAGAGGGCTTCTGGGGCGTAGCCGTTGCGGCGCCATTCGATCTGCGACAGGTCGGTGCCGTCGTGGAGGCCGAAGTAATGGAAGGGGCACAGGAGGCCCTGCTCCAAGGCGCTCCAGAGGCGCAGCTCGGCGGCAATGCGGCCATCGAACCAATGGAGGATGTCCTCGCCGCCGGTGCGCTCGGGGGTGGCGGTGAGGCCCAGCAGCAGGACGGGCGCCAGGTGGCGCAGCCAGCGCTCGTAGCTGGCGGCGGCGGCGTGGTGGAACTCATCGACGATCACCACGGCGAACGTGTCCGGCGCCAGGTCCGCCGGATCCAGCCCAGCGAGCGACTGCACCGAGGCGAACACATGGCGCCACTGGCTGGGGCGCTGGCCATCCACCAGCAGCTCGCCGAAGGAGCCATCGCGCAGCACCTGGCGGAAGGTGGCGAGGCTCTGCTGCAGGATTTCGCGCCGGTGGGCCACGAACAGCAAGCTCGGGTGACCCGGACCGCCCTGGCGGGCGTAATCGAGGGCGGCGATCACGGTTTTGCCCGTGCCGGTGGCGGCCACCACCAGGTTGCTCCAGCGGCCATGGAGGCTGCGCTCGGCCGACAGCTTGTCGAGGATCTCCTGCTGGTAGGCGTAGGGGCGGATGTCGAAGAAGCTGAGCGGGGTGGCGTCCGCGGCCGAGTCCCCAACCGACTCCTCGCGCGCGGCCCGATCAAAGCGGCGCTGCTCCAGTTCGCTGGCTCGGCAGGGCTCGAACTCGCCCTCCTCCCAGTAGCTCTCAAAGGCGGCCTGGAACTTGGCCAGGATGCCCTCGTTGTCGTGGGCGGAGAGGCGCACGTTCCACTCCAGGCCATCGTGCAGGGCGGCGGTGGAGAGGTTGGAGGAGCCGATGTAGGCGGTGGAGGCAGGGGTGGCACCAGAGAGACCAGGCCGGTGGAACAGCCAGGCTTTGGCGTGCAGGCGGGTGCGGCGGGTGTCGTAGCTGACGCGCACCTCGGCGCCATGGGCCACCAGCCAATCGAGGGCGCGGCGGTCGGTAGCTCCCAGGTAGACGGTGGTGAGCACCCGCAACTGTCGGCGGGGCTGGGCTTGCAGGAACTCAGACAGTGCCTGTTGGAGCAGGCGCAGGCCGCTCCACTTGATGAAGGCGCAGAGCAGGTCGATCCGCTGGGCGGAGGGGATTTCGTGGATCAGCGCCTGCCCCACCGACGGTTCGCCGTTGGCGTTCGCCAGCAGGGTGCTGTCGGCCAGGGGGATGAGCGGGCGGATGGTTTCGGCCTGGCCGGGCAGGAGCGCCGTGGATCGGATCTCCGAAAGCAGCCGACCGGAGGGATGCAGCAGGTCGGCCTTGGAGATGGCGCGGGGTGCCTTGCTTTGGAGCAGGCCCACCAGTTGGTTCAGCAGCTCCAGCTGGCGCTCTGTTGTGGAGCCCCCGCTCAGGTGCTCCAGGGCAATGCGGGCCAGACCTGCCAGGTGCCGGGCCAACAGGCGCGGGGCTTCCTGGGGATCCAGGCCGTCAGTGGCGACCAGGCTGTCCTGCAGTTGGCGCAGCTGCTGCTCCAGGCCCTCGGTGAGGAGTTGCTGGTAGAGGCCGGAGGGTGGGTCTTGGTTGGTAGAAGACGGCAAATCTAGAGGGGTTGCGTTCTTGCCAGCAGTCACAGTATGAGGCTGTAGGACTTTCCTGCAATATCTGGACTCAAAGCACTACCCACTCTCGGTGAGATCTAGAACATCATCATATCATGTGCAGAAATAGGGCCAGTTACGCATAGCAAGCCAGGCGTCATAGAAACACATAGTTATCATTTCTCGAATGATTTCGGGTTCAGTTGGCATCCGCAGCTTGCATGGAGACCAACAATAGATTGACAGGATAGCGCTAAAGCCATCTCTTGCAGAAGGGAATGAATTAAGACAATTAATTGCAAGCAGTCATTCTAATCAAATTGCTAGTTGGCCTACGACCTTACTCTCGTCGATCGAATCGATACGATCAGTATAAGTCGTCTATCCGTCGACAGCGAGGGGACTAACCTCCGCTGGGTTCCTGTTGAAATGAGTCCAACGCGTGTCCGCATTTACAACTTTCGTGACAACGTCCGCTATGGTTTGTCGGACAAGAACCTGACCATCGGGAACGTGCATGGGTAAGGCATTCACGAGCGAGCTGGCCAATCTGGAAAGCACACTCAGCTGGGCAAATTCCTGCGATGTGAACCCTCTCGAGAAATTTGTCGAGGATGTCGCAAGTTTGCCCATTGTAGCCATTGGCTCAGGAGGTTCTACGACAGCTTGCCACTTGACAGCACTCCTTCATCGAAGGCGGTACCAGCGACCGGGGCAGTTTATGACACCCCTAGACGCATCAGCTATACCCGCAGGCCTTCATCGTGCAGGTGTTTTTCTCGCATCAGCTTCAGGTAAAAACAAGGACATTCTAGCGTCACTCAACACCTGCATCACTGAGGAGGCACCTGCTGTTGCGGTGGTCACCCTTAGTGGCACGAATCCATTGACTGAGATGGCTGGTAGCTATCCGAGAGCTCGCGTCCTTGCCCTAACTTCACCCTCGGGCAAGGACGGATTCCTGGCTACGAATAGCCTAATCGCCACTTGCGCTTTAGTCGTACGTGCCTATGGCTTCACAATCCCTGCGAAAGATTCCCTGAACAAGCCACTTGAAGTGAAATGCTTTGAGAGCCGGGATATGGTGCAGATTTTGCACGGAGGCTGGGGATCACCAGTTGCAACTGATCTCGAATCAAAACTGAACGAGTCTGCGCTTGCGGCAGCACAAATCTCCGACTACCGGAACTTTGGCCATGGAAGGCATTTGTGGCTTGCGAAGAGATCGGCTGAAACTGTTGTTGTAGCACTTATTACGCCAGGTACTTTAGCAATTGCAGAATCAACCCTGAAGCATTTCCCAAAGGATGTTCTGGTCGTACGTATAGAGACAGATCTTGATGGACCAGCAGGAACTATGGATCTTCTTCTTCAATCTTTCCACCTTGTCGAACGTGTTGGTGTATCTCGTAAACAAGACCCAGGCCAGCCGCATGTTCCAGAGTTCGGGCGAAAGCTGTATCATCTCACACCCCCTCGCGTTAGGCCGCCATTTGATGCCCCGATCCAACGCAAGCTTTGGGCATCACCTGAGACTGGGAATGATGGTAAGGCGTTCCAGCAGGGTCTCAAGCAGTTTCTTCGCTTTGCTCGGACCAACCATATTGGTGCAGTGGTTCTTGATTATGATGGCACTCTTTGCACTAAAGATGCCCGGTTTGACGGTCTCCGAGAAGATGTTTTGGCTGAATGCACAAGGCTACTCAGTGCCGGAATCTTTCTGGGGATCGCAACGGGTAGAGGCAAATCTGTCCGGGCAGAACTTCAGAAGGCTTTAAGCCTAGAGCTATGGAGTCTTGTATACATAGGCTATTACAATGGCATGGTTATTGGTCGCCTTGGTGATGACATGCTGCCTAAGACTGATGGACAAAGTCTTCATGCGTTGATCACAGCTCGGGCACTACTATTGAGCGACGCCTTACTTTCCGAGACTGCTGACATAACGATGCGACCCCAGCAGCTGACTGTTGAACCCAGGGCCTCTTTAGGGACTGACGCTCTAGCAGCCCACGTCATGGCTGTCCTAGCTCCTCTCGAAGGCTCAGGTGTACGCATTGTCGTATCCTCACACTCACTTGACGTACTGGGGCCTCAGCTTGGGAAGACCTCCTTAGTCTCCTTTTTGCGCGATAAGTTCAGCCAAAAACTTGATGTTCTTTGCATCGGGGATCGAGGAGCATGGCCAGGAAATGACTATGCACTGCTTACAGAACCGATGTCGTTAAGTGTTGACGAAGTGTCAAGCTTGCAGAATGTCTGCTGGAATCTTGCTCCGTTTGGAACTATGGGCCCAGATGCATTACTTCTATACCTCCGGGCGATCAGAGCATGCGAGGGTTATGGCATCTTCGAATGGAAGGAGTACTCGCCAAGATGAGAGACGCATTAGCAGAACTTCTTCTTGGGACAGTAATGGAATGGACTGACGAGGAAGTAGGTAGCCAGCGGCCCGTGCTCCAGGCTCTTGCTGGAATAAAGTATGATGAGTACCAACAGTTCAGCCCCGGAATGCGATTTGTGGAGAGTCTTGCTCTCTGGCTTAAGCAGTTCGAAACGATGGATGAGCGTAGAGCTGCTTATGATTTCGTCATCAGTCGGCTCGTTTTTTTGTCGCATGCTGAAATGGCACACTTTTCGACAATCGCTTACCCTGATGTAATTCGGCCGGTGTTTATCGAACAAGCTGCGCGAGATTCTAGCCTCACACCCTTTCGGATAAGCAAGGTCCTCGGCACTAATGAATTCAAGCGCCTAGAAGCCTCGAGCCTGTTCTTCGGGCTCAGTGACGGCGCACGTATCGATCAATTCCGCCGCAGTAACAAGGAACTGAGTCACGAGCAAATCTTTACAAGCTATGAGATTTCCGACGAAAAGGTGGAAAAGATACAAGAGTGGCTCTTAAAGCGCGGTGGTAATTCTGTGGCTCCGGCACTTGTTCTTTTAGATGATTTTTCCGCAAGTGGCAAAAGCTGCCTTTTGGCTGAAGGTGAGGTGGCGACGGGTAAGGTCGCCAGATTTATCTGCAAGATCAAGGATAACAAAGCCTGGCAGTCTGTAGTCTCATTTCCCAAGACCCGAATTCTCATTATTCTCTACGTCGCAACGGAACAGGCTTTAGCCAACATTCGCGCGGGAGCCGAGATCTTAAAAAGGGAGTTAGGAATTGAGCTCACCGTTTTGTGCGTGCAGCGCATCGCTGATGACATCTCCCTCAAGGCAACAGATAGTGGCCTATTCATTGAAATGATCAATAAATACTATGATGAGTCCGTTGAAGATGAGCATACGAAGACGGGTGAATCTGATTTGAAATTTGGTTATGCTTCTGGAGGCCTGCCTCTCGTCCTTCATCACAATACGCCAAACAACTCGATCTTCCTGCTATGGGTCGAAAATAGTAAATTGTTGACGCCTTTATTCCCCCGCGTGAGTCGCCACAAGAGGGAATCATGAAGGACGTCCGCAATCCCTTCCGTCTGCAGACTGCTGAGAGCATTGACTCAGATGCCGACTTCCTTCGTTTATTCGGCTTTGGAGTACTTGATCTTCTTCCCGCCGAGGCACTTACTGGTCGACCGCTTTTCATTAGAAGCGCGCCCGGCGGAGGCAAGACATCTCTTCTCAAGCTTTTCACGCCATCGGTCTTGCAACACCTCATGAGAGTAAAGGGAAATGAGACGGTCAAGGAGCTCTTTGGCAAGCTGAAGGGGTTAGGCGCTGTCTCAGATCACCACGTAAAGGTGCTCTCTGTAATGTTGCCTTGTGCGCGTATGTTGCCAGCCCTTGCCGATGTTGAACTCAAACCTGTTCGTGCAAAGCGATTACTTCTCGCATTAATAGATGCACGAATCATCCTAGGTGCATTGCGTGCAATTCTCATCTCGCGTGGTCTTCGATTTCCTGACGACCTCTCTCGTTTGGGACTCGTAGCGCCACCTGATGGCCATGTTCCGGGTCTGTCTTTTCCCTGCGACGGTATAGCTGTCCAACAATGGGCACAGGCTGTTGAGCAAGGAGTCGCCGACCTCATCGACACCCTCATGAGACCTGAAGCCGCCGGTCCCCCTGGACATGATGCGATGCTATCGCTTCAGCTGCTCGATGCGAATTGTATTCAACTCGACGGGATTCCATTCGAGATTCGGTGGCTGGTTTCCTTCGATGACATGCATAAGCTCGCACCTGATCAGAGAGCTGCTTTGGTCGAAGTCGTCGTAGACCAACGCGCGCGGACGACAGTTTGGTTAGCTGAAAGATTTGAAGCGCTCTCCACTGAGGAGCTACTTGCTTCCGGCGCACTATCCGGCCGTGACTACGAAGTGATCAATCTTGAAAGCGAGTTAAGGAAAAAGGGACGTTTCGAGCCTGCAGTCAAACTAATCGCTGAACGCCGTTCGCGCATGGCTGCAGAATCGGCGGGGACCAATGCACCGGATGCGTTTGCACCTACCATCGAAGTCGATCTTGACGCACCTAGTTGGAATGAGAGATCCCAGGCTGCGCTCGATGAAGTTCGAATGCGTGTTGAGGCCCTTGCGGCACGCGAGCCTCAATACATTGAATGGGTCAAAAGCCCAGCAAGTGGTGAGGGTACTCTTCGCCAGCAGCTTATATGGTGGCGCACACTTGAAATCTTGATTGCTCGTAAGCAGGGGAAGAGACAATTAAGTCTCCCGCTCGGACCGCTCAGTACGCAAGAACTTGATGACAGGAACGATTCTGATGTTCGTGCTGCCGCAGAATTATTTCTAAGCAAAGAATTTGGCTTCCCCTACTACTTTGGTCTCAACAAGCTCGCGAGCCTTGGCTTCTTCAACGTGGAGCAGTTTCTTCGGCTAGCAGGCGACCTCTTCGAAGAATCCTTGGCGGCGTCTATAATGAGACGCAGTCCGCAACTCGGCCCCGAGCGTCAGCAACGTATTCTTCAAGAGGCATACGACACACGCGTTAAAGACCTGCCACGTCGCGCTAAGAATGGCCGTGTCGTTTTGCACTTCCTGGATGCCGTTGGCAGGTTCTGTCACGATGTGACTCACCAACCAAACGCTCCTTACTCCCCCGGCGTCACAGGTATTGCGATTCATATGCACGAGCGAGATCAGCTTCTTGACGATAATTACTTGAAGAAGAATCCAGGAGCGGCTATGTTTAAGTCAGTTTTAGGTACCGCGATTGCTAATAATCTGCTCCTTGTTGAACCTGACTATAAGGTCAAAGGTACGCGATGCATGGTTCTTTATCTTAATCGGCTCCTTTGCCCAAAGTACGAGCTGCCACTCCAGTATGGCGGATTTCGCGAAAAGCCGCTACGTGAATTCATTGACTGGGCAGCTACTGGCTATAGATCTCCGAAGGCTGAGATGCTCCTATGAGCCCTGATGCGCTTCGGTGGCAAGACTATTTCCTGCGCCATGGAGATGGGTTTGATCAGTTTTGGCAGCATTTTTTGGCTGAGCGAGAAAGGGATTTGCTTTTCATTCTCGGCTATGGCTTTGATGCACGTATGTGCGATGGGATCGAGCGCATACTCGGACTAGGTGGAATTGGGAGGCGAGATGTCGCTCTAGTAACATTTAATGAGGGAGATGAGTCTCCATCGCAAGATTATGCGGACATGTGTCACGCCAATGGTGAGCGCATCAGGCAACTGACTCACGGACGCGGTATTGTTAATCATAGGATGATTAAGATGTTTTCTGCTGATAATCGAAGGGTTGGTGCTCGAAGTATTGCCCAGGAGTTTGCATCGCAGGACGAGTTCCGGTCATACAGTGATGTTGTTGTAGACATCAGTGCATTGCCTCGTAGCCTCTATATGCCCTTATTGTCGAAGCTTCTAGCTCTTTTTGACAGCGATGAGAAGGACAATGCTAGTCGCAATCTTCATGTCATAGTTTCTCATTCTCCAGATATTGATGGATCGATTACTGAGGAAGGGCTCGAGGAGAGTGCAACTTATCTCCACGGCTTTGCTGCCGCTGCTCTGGAGAGTGAGTCGTCAAACAGCCAACCAAAAATCTGGATCCCGGTTCTAGGGAAGGGCCAACAGGTACAGCTAGAGCGAATTAACCAGTTTGTCAACCCAGACGAGATTTGTCCGGTACTACCATCCCCAGCTCAAGATCCGCGCGAGGGTGACTCAATCATGATTGAGTATCGTGAGCTTTTGTTTGATCAACTTAGGCTGGATCCTCGCAACATAATCTATGCGTCTGAATCCAACCCCTTTGAAGTCTATCGACAATTAATGCGATCGATTCTTCAATACAGCCGAGCGCTTAAGCCACTTGGGGGTTGTAAGGTTGCCTTATCCGCGATGTCATCGAAACTAGCATCGATTGGGGTGATCCTTGCAGCATATGAGCTAGCTCGAGTAGAGCCAAGGGTGCTGGTTGGCGTTGCGCATGTCGAGGCGCAGGGATATAGTTGCAACTCATTTGGCGCCACTCATTCGAAGTCATTGTATACGATGTGTCTATTTGGTGAATGCTATGTCAGATAAAGCAATTCAATACAGTTGCGTAGGCACCGGCCTCATAGTTCTTGATGTAATTCGAGGCTTTTTAGGTACTTCTATATCCGAGCATCGTTATGCAGGTGGCTCGTGCGGAAATATTTTGACCATACTCTCATATTTCGGATGGGATTCCAATGCTATTGGTCGCATTGGCGACGACCAAGAAGGACGTGATCTCATTGAAGACCTTCGTTTATGGGGCGTCAATACCAACTTCATGGAAGTTGAGACTGGTCGAGAAACGCCCGTAATCGTGCAAGAAAACTTCTTGGATGCTAAGGGCCGTCCACGTCACCGCTTTTTACAGTCTTGTTCAGCCAGCGGAAGAAGGCTTCCACCATACCGGCCGCTGCTTTGTAGTCAGACTGATTTCATTTCAGGACAGTTGTCACCTCACTCTGTCTTCTTCTTTGACCGCGTTGCTCCTGGAACACTTCGACTAGCGAAGAATAGCCGGGCCACCGGGGCACTCGTCGTATTTGAGCCTTCGGGAATCAAGGAAGAAGTTCTTTTTGTGGAATGCCTCAAGACGGCACATGTTGTTAAGTATGCTAACGACAGAGTTCGTGGCATCCAAGCCTTGATTGAGGAGGCGAAGGTTCCAGTCGAGATAGTGACTTTTGGTGCGAAAGGCTTAGGCCTCCGATTGCGAGCCGCTGAAGGTTTTGGTGAGTGGATGAAACTACCTGCTTTTTCTACACTGGACTTTGTTGATGCGGCTGGTAGTGGTGACTGGACAACGGCTGGATTTATTCACAGCTTAATGTCGAGCGGTGCGCCATTAGATAAGATTCTTGCTGACACTCAGCCTTTGATTAATGCGATCCGGCGGGGTCAAGCGATGGCATCCCTAAACTGCGCTTTCGAAGGGGCTCGCGGCATGATGTACGCCGCTGAGTCGAAGCGTATCCTATGCCTGGCCAATCAAATTGTGGATGAAGACATAACTCCAGGCGCATCTCTTCTGCATGTTTCTTAGATCCTCGTCTTGGTAGTATCTTTGTCGCTGTTGCTCACTTGTCATTGGCGCTGCCTGTTGTGACAACGTTGCAACTGACTCCAGCAACACCGCTGGAGCACTTCTTGATCTGCTATATCGCATTTAGAGGATTGTTGGGCGGAAGTTCTGTAACGTCGATCTTCCCTTGTAATCTGACGTAGTATCAAGATGTTGATGTCTTTGCCGGTGCGCACCCGGCCCACCAGCTGCTTGACGCGCTCTGTGTAGGTCTCGATCTAGGGTGCGGGGGGGGGGGGGGGGGGGGG
>NZ_JAFKRK010000041.1:0-101025 GCF_019038535.1 Synechococcus sp. CCAP 1479/9
GGCACCCCCCCCCCCCCCCCCCCAGGATCCGACGTGCCACATTCCGCGCCGGGTTCGTGCTGCTCCTCCCCGGCAGCTCCCTATGTATCAACAGTTGGGAGATGTGGCTCATGCGCATGCGAACGGCGATGAACCCGTGCAGGTGAAGGAAGGCAGCAGAGCGGCTGGATGCCAAGCTGAGAATCTGGCTGCTGCCTGGATCCAGGGCCAGGATTGGGTTTGGGCGGCCCCTCAGGCCATCGCCCCTGCTGGGATCCCTTCTGGCGTGGGGTGCTCCGGCTGCAGTCAACTCGGCTCAGGGTGTGGCTGTGCCGCCCCAGTCCCCTTCATCCGCACGACCCACGGGCAGGCCACAGCTCAGTACTGCTGTTTGCCCTTGATAATCCCCCGAACGCCTCCGCGGGGGGAATCGTCATCACCTGTTCGCCGGGAGATCAGATGCCAATGGGCATGAAACACCGTCTGTCCCGCCGCCTCGCTTGAGTTAGCCCCCCCTCTGGCGTTGAGCAAACCAGCCCAGCCGCTGATCGTGGCGTCCTGGGCGCTGAGCTGCTCTCGGCGCAGCTTCAGCAGCTCCACCACGGCGTACCACTACGGCTGGTGCAGCTCCAGCCCGTCGGCCCCATGACGACGCGGGATCACCAGGCTGTGCCCCTCGTTCTCCAGCAGCACCCGGCCGCTGCCCTCCAGCGCGCAGAACACACAGCCCGCTTCGCGGTGGCCGTAGCTGGCCTGCACCCCGCGGAAGTCGGTGCGCCCTCTTGCGTAGGCAAACAGCCGTCGCGCTTGCCGGCGTTGCAGCGGAAGCAGCGGGCCTGCAGGTTGGTGATGGCGCCGGAGCCGTCCTGGTTCCTGGGGATGTTGGGTGCCACCTCCAGGGCTCGCTGGTGCTCGTGCGCGCAGCAGCACTCGCAGCGGCCCCGGGCTGCGGTGGCGGCTGCGGTGGGCAAACACCTCTTCGCCGCGCTGCTCGCGGAAGGCATCGAGGCGCTGACGGCAGAGCTCCAGCGGTGCGCCGCGCTCGCCATCGCTCAACGCGTCGCCGCCGATCAGGCTGTCGTGGCCATCGCCATAGGCGGTGATGCCGTTGAAGGTGAACCCGGCGCACCTTGCGCTTTCCAGGATTCGGTGGGCCACGTTGTGCGCGGGGGCGGGGCTGCGGCGGCCCAGCAGTTCCATGGGCATCAGCGGTTGGTCGATGGGGCTCATGCGCATGCGTTTGGCGATGGAGTGCCGCAGGCGCCCGTAGGTGGCGGAGGGGGGCGGGGGTATGGGGGCTTCCTGGCTGGGGTGAGACGGGGGGTGGCACTGGCAAAGGAGAAGCCTTGCTGCCGTGGCGCTGACGCGCTCTCCTTCACCCCACAACGACCTGGCGCCCAGAGCCCATCAGCGGGTCCGCCCCGTGGGCACGTAGCACGCGCGCTAACATGGAAGGGTCGTTTCGGGTTGAGTACTACAACGCTCGTGTTCGCGAGGACATCGAGGGCTGGCCCGTGGATCTGCTGGCGCGTTGCGACGAGCTGCTCGACCTCCTCGAAGATCACGGTCCCCAGCTCGGGCCTCCTCACTCCAAGGCCATGGGCGGCGGCCTGTTCGAACTCAGGCCGATGGGCCGCTCCGGCACCGGGCGGGCTCTCTATTGCTTCTGCAGTGGGCGGGTGATCACCGTGCTCCATGCCTTCGTGAAGAAGACCCAGAAAACACCCAGGCGTGAGCTCCTCATCGCTCGCGAACGCCTCAGGAACGTCAAACGCCATGGCTGACATCCCCTATCAACCGGTCAACCGCAATCGCGGCGCCGAACGCGCCCGGCTCGATCAGGTGCCGGGCTACAGCGAAGCGCGGCAGGAAGCTGCCGTGGAATTCCGTCTGCTCAGGCAGCTTCTCGAGGCCCGCAGGCGGGCCGGTCTCACGCAGGAGGATGTGGCCCTGCGGATGGGCACAACGCGCAGCGCCATCAGTCGGCTCGAGGGATCCCGCAAGCACCTGCCCGCACTGACAACCCTCCGCCGCTATGCCGATGTGCTCGGTTGCGATGTGGAGATCAGCCTCGTGCCTCGATCCCCTGGGCCCGCTTCACCGCCTTGATCAGCTGTGTCGGTGGGCCGATCCTGGCTGGTTGAGGCGGGGGTGGCACTTGTGGGGGTAGAAGCCCTGCGGCGATGCCATGCCCTCCGTCATGCCCTCAGCGAAGCGTTGCGGGACGCCCTTGCGTGCGTCGTTTGTACTAACGTTGTCCTGCTGTTCAAGTGGGAGAGGTTCGCCATGGCTGCCATCGGATCTTCGCCTCCTGCGCGCTCAGCCCGGCTCGGCCTGCGCGCCACGCCGGAACAGGAAGCCGTGCTGCGCCGTGCCGCCGAGGTGACCCACAAGTCGCTCACCGACTTCATCCTCGACAGTGCCTGTCTCGCTGCCGAGCAGACGCTCCTTGATCAGCGCCTGTTCATGGTCTCGGGCTCCCAGGCCCAGGCCCTGATGGATCTGCTGGACCGCCCCGAACAGACCAACGAGGGTTTGCGTGACCTGTTCGCCAGGCAGGCACCCTGGGACGCCCAGTGACCTGGCGGCCGCCGGAGCCGCTGGCCGTCCATCACCGGCTGGAAGGCTTTGACTGCAGTAAGCCCACACTGAATCACTGGCTGCAGCACCACGCTCGCCAGGCGCAGACCAGTGGCTCGGCCCGAACGTTCGTCGTCGCCGACGAGGAGAACTGTGTCGCCGCCTATTTCAGCCTCACCGTGGGCCAGGTCGACACGGTGGAGGCGCCAGAGCGCATCCGTGAGGGCATGGGGCGATTCCCCCTGCCCGTAGTCATCCTGGCCAGGCTCGCCGTGTCACGGGAGAACCAGGGACATGGCCTCGGTGTAGGGATGCTTCAGGACGCGATCCGTCGGACGCTGGTGATCGCTGAGCAGGCCGGAATCCGGGCGATCCTGACCCATCCCATTGACGAAGACGCGGCACGCTTCTACACCCGGTTCGGATTCACCGCATCACCTCTGCGCCAGCAGCAGCTGCTCCTGCTGCTCAAGGACGCGCGGAAGATCCTCCTGTGAGCATGGGGGCATCCTGGCTGGGGTGAGACGGGGGGTGGCACTTGCCTTTCGAGGTTCCCTCCTCTCTTTCACCAGGCCCACCCTGCTCGCGGTTTCAATCAGCGGCTCCACCCCAGCCATGCAGGGCCGACGCTGGAGTTTGATGACCGCAGGCCCGACGATGGTGAGGGTCGGAGTGTCTGCCTGGGTCGGCTTGAAGGTCGCATGGTCGTGATCATCGACACCCGCCCCTCTTTTCCCGTCAGATCATTTCGATGCGTAAGGCCTCCTGAGCAGGCGCGCCTCACCCCAGGTCGTTGATCAGCACGATGCGGTAGCGGGCCTTGCCGGCGCGGAGGTGATCGAGGGCTTCATTCGCCTTCGACAGGGGGAAGAACTCCGTGGTGGGAGCGATCCCATGCCGGCAGCTGAAATGCAGCATCTTGTCGGTGGTGGATGGGCTCCCCAGGGGTGAGCCGGAGAGGCTTTTCTGCCCGAGAATCAGCGGGAAGGCGGCCAGGGCGATCGGGTCAGGGACGGCCCCCACGGTGTGCAGCCGGCCCTTGGGTTTGAGGGCGGCGATGTAGGTGTTCCAGTCGAGGTTGGCGTTGGTGGTGTTGAGGATGAAGTCGAAGCTGCTCGCCGCCGCTGCCAGTTCTTCGGCGTTGCGGGAGTTCAGGGTGCGATGGGCGCCCAGCTGGAGCGCTTCCTCCCGTTTCGAATCGCTGGTGGTGAAGGCGGTGACGTCGCAGCCCCAGGCCCGCAGGAACTTCAGGGCCATGTGACCCAGACCGCCGATCCCGATCACCGCCACGCTGTCGGTGGGTTGGATGCCTAGCTCCACGATCGGGTTGAAGACGGTGATCCCACCACAGAGCAGGGGGCCGGCCTTCTCGGACTCCAGGCCTTCCGGCAAGGGCGCCACCCAGGTCCATGCGGCCCGCACCCGGGTGGCGAAGCCACCGTGCCGCCCGACGATGGTGGCTTCAGCTTTGAGGCAGAGGTTCTGGTTGCCGGAGAGGCATTGATCGCAGGCACCGCAACTGCCGGAAAACCAGCCCAGCCCCACCCGATCGCCGATGCTCAGGCGCTTGGTGTGCTCCCCGAGGCCCACCACCCGCCCGATCACTTCGTGGCCGGGAACAAACGGATAGGCGGTCATGCCCCATTCGTTGTCGAGCATGGAGAGATCGCTATGGCAGATGCCGCAGCTCTCGACGGCGATCTCCACCTCCTCGCTGCCCAGCGGGCCGGGGGTGTAGCTGAACGGTTGGAGCGGTTGCCCGGCGCCGTGGGCGGCGAGGGCCTGGATCGGTGCGGACATGGAATCTGCCGGGCGGCCGCGCCGAGCCTAGGAAGCCTTGCCCGGCCAATGTCCGAACCACCCTCCCCCCGCAGGCCTGCCGCCTGAGACAATCCTCCATCGCCTACCCCCAGGGAAAGCCATGTCCGTTCTCGGCAGAGAGGCGATCCTGCAGGCGATCGAAGCGGGCGCGATCGGGGTCACGCCCTTCGTTCCCGAGCGGCTGGGTCCGGCCTCGCTCGACCTCACCCTGGCCCCCACCTTTCGCGTGTTCCGCAAGGTGCACGAGGTGATCGAGGTGCGCGAGCACACCGACTACCGGACGCTCACCGAGAAGATCGTGGTGCCCGAGGGCGAGCACATCCTGATCATGCCGGGCGAGACGGTGCTCGGCATCACCCAGGAGCGGCTGCGCCTGGGCCCCGGCCTGTGCGGCTGGCTGGAGGGGCGCAGCCGTTTTGCGCGGCTGGGCCTGATGGTGCACATCAGCGCCCCCTTCATGGGCCCGGGGATCGACAGCCAGCAGGTGCTGGAGATGAGCAACTTCGGCCCCGCTCCCCTGGCCGTGCATCCCGGCACCGCGATCTGCCAGTTCGTGTTCCAGAAGCTGCAGGGCATCGAGAGCTACGCCGGCCGCTTCGCCGGCCAGACGGAGGACTCCTTCTGAGACCCCCCTGGGGCCCCTCAGAAAATCCCCAGCGTCTTCTTCTTGCAGTAGCCCGCCCCGATGTTCATCCAGCCCGACAGACAGGGCTTGCCGTAGGTGGGCCGCACCTCGTAGTAGATCGGCGAGTTGCAGTGCTGCTTGAGGTCGTTCACATACCCCAGCGGACATTCGTTCTGGCCCGGCAGCTTGGGAATCCGCTTCTGGGCCAGCGCCGGCTCCGGCGTGAGCAGAGGAACGCTCAGCAGCGGCAGGGCCAGCAGACCGGCGGCCAGGGCGAGGGATGGCTTCGGCACGGGGCGGACTCGCGGTTGATCAACCCTAGGGAGCTTGGGCCGGCTGGGCCGCTGTGGCTGGCGCCATTCGCTCCGCCTGGCCAGGATCGGCGGGAACGTCGATGGCCCGCGCATCGCACCCCTCCCGCGCCGCCGCCGATGACCCACCCCTCCCTGCCGCCGATCGCCGGCCGCGAAGCCGAGATCCTGGCCCTGGTGCAGCAGAGCGGCCCGGTGGCGCTGCCCCGCACCAACCTCCAGCTCGCGGCGATCACCTCGGCCTTCGCCTGTGCGCTGCACATGCACCAGCCCACGATTCCCGCCGGCTCAGACGGGGCGCTGATCTCGCACCTGCAGTACATGCTCGAGCACCCGGGCGAGGGCGACAACCACAACGCTGAACCCTTCGCCCACTGCTACCGGCGCCTGGCCGAGCTGATCCCCCAGCTGATCGCCGAGGGCGCCAACCCGCGGATCATGCTCGATTACTCCGGCAATCTGCTCTGGGGTTTCCAGCAAATGGGCCGCGACGACATTCTCGAAGCGCTCCGGTTCCTGGCCTGTGATCCCGCCGTGGTGCCCCATGTGGAGTGGCTCGGCACCTTCTGGAGCCATGCCGTCGCCCCCTCCACGCCGATCCCCGATCTGAAGCTGCAGATCCTGGCCTGGCAGCACCACTTCGCGGCCCTCTTCGGCAGTGAGGCCCTGCAGCGGGTGAAGGGCTTCTCGCCCCCGGAGATGCACCTGCCCAACCACCCCGACACCCTCTACGCCTTCGTGAAGGCCCTGAAAGACTGCGGCTACCGCTGGCTGCTGGTGCAGGAGCACAGCGTCGAGAATCCCGATGGATCCAGCCTCAGCCGGGAGCAGACGCTGCTCCCCAACCGGCTGGTGGCCCGCAGCTCCAGCGGCGAGGAGGTGTCGATCACGGCGCTGATCAAGACCCAGGGCTCCGACACCAAGCTGGTGGGTCAGATGCAGCCCTGCTACGAGGCCCTGGGGCTGGGCCCACTCCCCCTGGGCGCCACGTCGGTGCCGGCTTTGGTGGCCCAGATCGCCGATGGCGAGAACGGCGGCGTGATGATGAACGAGTTCCCGCCGGCCTTCCTCCAGGCCCACCGGCGCCTCGCGGGCCAGAACGGCGGCGATGCCGGCACGGTGGCGATCAACGGCAGCGAGTACCTCGAACTGCTGGAGGCCGCCGGGGTGGGCGACGCGGCCTTCCCGGTGATCCAGGCGGTGGGGCAGCACCGGCTCTGGCAGCGCGTCGGCGACACCCCCACCCCGCCGGCCGTGGAGACGGCCATCGCCGAGCTCCAGGCGAGCGACCCCTCCTTTTCGATGGCCGGCGCCTCCTGGACCAACGACCTCAGCTGGGTGGAGGGCTACGCCAACGTGCTGGAGCCCATGAACCAGCTCAGCGCCCGCTTCCACCAGGTGTTCGATCCCCTGGTGGCCTCCGATCCCGCCGTCACCCGGAGTGAGCCCTACCAGGAGGCCCTGCTCCACCTGCTGCTGCTGGAAACCAGCTGCTTCCGCTACTGGGGCCAGGGCACCTGGACCGACTACGCCCGGGAGATCCACCGGCGCGGGGACGCGGCGATCGCCAGGGGCGCCTCAGCCCTGGTCTCCGTCGGCTGAGGCCCCTTCCGGGAGTGGAGCCACTTCGGGGAAGTACTTGGCCATGCAGGCATTGCAGACGCCGTGGGAGAACTCAACGTTGTCGTGTCTCTTGATGAAGGCCTCGACGCTCTGCCAGTAGCCCTGATCATTGCGGATGCCCTTGCAGTAGGAGCAGATCGGAATCAGGGTCTCCATCACATTGATGCGCTGGAGGGCGCCGGCCAGCTGGTCGGAGATGCGCTTGAGTTCCAGCTGCAGCACCACCTGGTGGGCCAGAGCCTCAAGGGAGCGGATCTGCAGCTTGCTGAGCTCGCGGGGCTGTTGATCGATGACGCAGAGCGTGCCGATCTTGGCCCCCGAGGGTGTGCACAGGGGCACCCCCAGGTAGAAGACGATGTTGGGTTCGCTGCAGACCAGCGGGTTGTTCCGGAAGCGCTCGTCCTGGCGGGCATCCTTCACCACCAGGGTCTCCTCTCCCAGGATGGCGTGGGCGCAGAAGGACACATCCCGGCTGGTTTCGTTCACCGCCAGGCCCACCTTGGATTTGAACCACTGACGATCGGCATCCACCAGGCTGATCAGGGCGATCGGTGCATCACACAGCTGGGCGGCCAGGAAGGTGATGTCGTCGTAGGACTGCTCGCTCTCCGTATCGAGGATGCGGTAATCGTTCAGGGCCTCAAGCCGGGCCGCTTCGCGGGGTGCCACGTTCACAGCCATGGGTTTACGTGGCCCCAGGGGCCTGATCACCGGGCCCCACAAACGTAGGGAAGGCCCTGTGGGGCCCCTACGGCGGTTCATATCTCCTCATGCCGTGCGGGGATGCCCGCGTTGAGCAGCGCGTCGCCGCCTGCTGGAGCAGGATCCTGCCGTCACCGCGACTCAGCGCGATCCCTACGCTCTTCTCCACCGATTCCAGGCTACGGCGCCCCAGGCTTCGGGCGTCCCTGGCCGCGGCCCTGGTCACCGTCCTGGCCCCGGCCGTGGGGCCGGCGGCGGCCCGGGCTGAAACGGTGAACGTGGAGGTCAGCTTCACGCCCTACCCGGGGGCGCCGGGCCAGGCCACGGAGGTCCGCACCGTGGCCGGCCGAGTGGAGGTGGTGCTCAACGGCGTGCCGATGCTCGACAACCCCCTGGAGGCCGGAAAGGCCCTGGTGATGGGCACCGGCCCCGACGGCCCGGAGCTGTCGCCAGCCTTCTGGCTGCCGGTGCGGGGGCTGCAGCCGGTGCTGCGGCGGGGCCCCAACCTCCTGCAGCTGCGCTTCACGCCGCAGGACGGCCGTATCCATTACGAGAGCCAGTTCCGCTGGGTGGTGGTGACTGACCGCATCATCACCACCACCACGGCCGAGGGGGCCACGGTGAGCACCAACCAGGCCGCCGAGGGAGGGGAACGGCGGGAGGGTGTGGGGCCGGTGAGCTTTGAGCACCGCTTCGAGGCCCCCTTCGCGCGTGTGGAGCCCTGGCATGGCGATCCCCCGGTCGTCACCCTGGAGTCGGCCGATCGCTCCGCGATCCAGGTGCTGCTGGCCCGGCGCGCCGCCCTGCTCGCCCCGGATTTCAGCGCCGCCTATGCCTACCTGGCCGCCCTGCCGACCGATCGGGGCCTGCGCTTGGATGTCCCGGCGATGCGCCGCGAGCGCTGCCTGGAGCGGGGCCATGCCGCCGGGGTGCGCCTGCTGGCTCCGGCGCCCGACCAGGTCCGCCTGATCACCACCGGCAGCCCCGTGGTGGTGGCCCGCGGCGCCGGCCCCAGCCTGTTCCCCTTGGCCAACCTGCCCGGCAGCGAGGCCCGCCTGGCCGCCCTGCCCGATGAGGTGGGCCTCTGTGTCGCCGTGGTCACGGGCGTGCTGTCCCCCCCGCAGCTGCTGCTGGTGAAGGGGCCGGACGGGCAGTGGCGGGTGCTCGACTGAGGGGCCGCCCCCCAGGCCAGCACTGCGCGTGCGAGCCTTGGCCCAGGACAGGACCACGCCAACGAGATCCATGGGCTTCGGCCTTGCTCCTTTACCGCTGGCCCCGGTCAAGGGCCTGAGGGTGCTGGCTGCCCTGGCGCTGCTGCTCACGTGCGGCGGCTGTGGCGGTATCGCTGTCGGCCCCGACAACCTCTACATCTCCGTCGAAACCAGCACCAAATCCGGCAGCACCTCCGAACTGGGGGACAACCGCAACATCAGCAGCACCCTGATCGAGAGGTTCCGCTCCCTCAATCCCGGCGTGGCGGTGCACATCAGGCACTTCCCAGCGGGGGAGCTTGTCGCGGCCACCCGTTTTCGTGACGGCCGTGGCCTGGGGCCGGACCTGATCGTGAGTCGCGTGATCACCGCCCTGCAGCTGCATCAGCAGGGGCTGAGCAGCGACGTGAGCCTGGATCCAGACGCCCGCAACCGGCTCGAACCCCGCTTCCAGAACAGTTTTCGCAAGGGCTCCAAGGCGTTCGCGGTGCCGTTCCTGGCCCAACCGCAGGTGGCCTGTTTCGACCGCCGCCGCCTGACGCAACCGCCCGGCAGCGTTGACGCGCTGCTGGCCCTGAGTGCCAAGGGTCTGCGGGTGGGCCTGCCCATCACCGTGGGCGAACTGTTCTGGACCACCACGGCCCAGGGGGCCGGCCCTGCCGTGGCCCAGCTGCTCGATGGACCACCGGCGGGGGGGGCCGCCACCCTCTCGGCCGCCGACCAGCGGGCGCTGGAGCGCTGGATCGGCTGGATCTACGACGCCAGCCTGCAGCAGAACGTGTCCTTCTCCGAGGACCCGTTTGAACTGGTGCAGCAACTGGAGCGGGGCGAGCGCGACTGGATCAGCTGCAGCAGCCTCTGGATCGACAGCCTGCGGCAACGGATGGGTCCGAACCTGGGGGTGTCGGTGCTGCCGGGCCGGGCCGACACCCCGGCCATGCCGGTCACCCGGCTGCTGGTCTGGAGCTTCGGGCGCCATTCGAGTGCGCGGCAGAGGCTGCTCGCCGAGCGGTTCGTGGCCTTCTCGCTCAACGAGGTGACGCAGAAGCAGCTGATGGTGGCGGTGCCGGGCAACCTGCCGGTGAACCCCAATGTGATGATCCCCACCCGCAGCTCGGCCCTGATGGCCGCGCTCGCCTTCAGCCTCGACCGTTCCCGCATGTTTGAGTTTCGCGATCCCGACGCGTCCATCGCCCGGGGCGAGCGGCTCGAATCGATGCTCAAGAAGGTGGTGCAGGGGGAGCTGCCGCCTGAGCCGGCCATCACCCAGCTGCTGGCCCCGACCCCATGAACCAACTGCTCTACGAGATCGTCGGCTGGCTGGGGTTCCTCAGCCGCCCGGTGGTGTTGCTGCAGTGCCTCACCACCGCCGGCTTTGCCCTGGCCTATGCCCTGTGGGTGCGGCCCCGGCTGAAGGCCCGTCGCTATCGCGTGTCGGTGCTCGGTGCGCTGGGTCTGTGGTGCGTGCTGCGCCTCAACGGGCTGGTGATCGAGCGGCTGGGCTATCCGGGCGACCTGGCGACCTATTTCGCCCAGGTGTGGGGAGCCTGGGTGCTGCTGGCCGTGATCCGGCTGCTGCTGCTGACGCGCTGTCCCCCCAAGCAGATCCAGCTGCTCTATGGCCGGATCGTCCAGCCCCTGTTCGTGCTGTTCGTGGCGGGCTCGCTGGTGAACCAGCTGGCCTCCCTGCGTGATGTGGCCGAGATTCCCCTGTTCCCCCTCTTCGGTTCGCCGCTCACCACCAGCAACCTGTTCCTGCTGGTCACCATTCCCTACTTCCTGGTGGCGTTTTCCGCCATTCCCCTGGTGTGGCTGGGGCACCTCCTGCAGCGGTTGTTTCACTTCTCCCATGGCACCCGTGCCGCCGGCACCCTGGTGCTGCGCTACCTGCTGGTCGCCGTCGGGGTGCTGTGGCTGATGCACCGGGTGGGCCTCAACACCAGTGCCATCGCGGCGATCGCAGGGGGGCTGTCCGTGGGCATCGGCTTCGGCATCAAGGAGGTGTTCTCGAACTTCATCAGCGGCCTGTGGCTGTTGTTCGAGGGGTCGGTGCGGCCGGGATCGGTGCTGTTCATCGATGGCGATCCCTGCGAGGTGCGCAGCCTGGGCCTGCGGGCGGCGGTGCTGTGGCGCAACCGCGACAACGCCGAACTGGTGATCCCCAACCAGACCTTCTTCACGGCCACCACCACCACCTACACCGGCAGCGACAGCCTGCGGCGCAGCGCGGTGGAGATCGGCGCGGCCTACCGCCACGACCCGGTGGCCGTGATCGCGCTTCTGGAGGCGGTGGCCCGCGCCACGGATGGGGTGCGGGTCGATCCTGCCCCGCGGGCGTTTCTGGTGAAGTACGGCGAGTCCTCGATCGACTATTCCCTCCGCTACTGGATTGATGACCCGCTCGGAAACCTCTCCATTCAGAGCGCCGTCAGTCAGGCGATCTGGCACGCCTTCGCCGCCAACGGGATCGAGATGCCCTTCCCCCAGCGGGTGATCCATCCACCCACCCATGCGACCGGGCCGACGCCAGCCACGCCAGCTCCCCATCAGGATTGAGCCCACCGGTCGCGGCTGCCAGAGTGGGCCGGCTTGCGGCGTCCCATGGCGTACCACGGCCCGGCCCTGGCCCCACCCATCGACCTGAACCGCCTCCTGGAGACCGGCCTGGGGCGCGACCCGGCGGCAGCGGCGCTGCAGGATCTCACCCACCGCATCAGCTGGGCCGACCTCGATCGCCGCGCCGAGCAGCTGGCCCGGGCCTACCGGCGGCTGGGGCTGCAGCGGGGTGACCGGCTCGCCTCCCTGATCCCCAACCGGGTGGAGCTGGTCGTCCACTACCTGGCGGGGCTGCGCAGCGGCCTGGTGCTCACCCCGCTCAACTACCGCTACGTGCCCCCGGAGATCGACCATGCGCTGACGGTCAGCGGCGCCGCAGCCCTGGTGTTCCACGGCGAACGGCTGGCCGATGTGCAGGCCAGCGCCGTGGCGGGCCGGCTGCCCCTGGGCTGCCACCGCATCGACGATCCCGACGGGTTCGACGACCTGCTGGCCACGGCCCCCGCCGCCGGCGACGATCCGCCCTGGCCCGAGCTGGCCGACGACGCGCCGTCCTTCCTCTACTTCACCTCCGGCAGCACCGGCCGGCCCAAGGGTGTGACCCACAGCCGGGCCAGCTTCGCCGCCGTGCTCACCTCCCTGATCCAGGCCACCGAACTGCGGGCCGGCGAGGCGGTGCTGGCCGGCAGTTCCCTTGCCCACATCGCCTCTTCTGCCCTCGTATTGGCGGCCCTGGCCGCCGGTGCCTCCGCCGCGATCGCCAGCCGCATCGATGCGACCACCGTGGAAACCCTGCTGCGGCGCCATCGGCCGTCGGTGCTGCTGATGCTGCCCGCCGCCCTGTTCGAGCTGCTGCGGGATGAGCGGCTCCAGCCGACGGATCTGGGCTCGGTGCGCCTCTGCATCAGCGGCGGCGACAAGGTGCCCCACCAGCTGCAGGAGGAGTTCCGCCGGGCCGCCGGCTTCGGGATCGACGAATGCTTCGGCATGAGCGAGATCGGCTACACCACCCTGTCGCCCCCCTCGGGCCCGAACCGGATCGGTTCCGTCGGCCGGCTCTGCCCGGGCTTCAGCGCCAGCCTCCGCCATGAGGACGGCACCGAGGTGGCCCCGGGCGCGCAGGGACGCCTCTGGATCCAGGCCCCCTCCTGCATGGTGGGCTACTGGGACAACCCCCAGGCCACCACCGACACCATCCGGCAGGGCTGGCTGGACAGCGGCGATGAGATGCGGGTCGATGCCGACGGCTTCTTCTGGTTCTGCGGCCGCCGCAAGCAGATCATCGTCCACGACAGCTCCAACATCTGCCCCCAGGAGGTGGAGGAGGCGCTCTCGGAGCACCCCGCCGTGGAGCTGGTGGGGGTGATCGGCATCCAGGACCCGGTGCACGGCGAGAACGTGCGGGCCTACCTGACCCTGCGCCCGGACCAGCCCGCCCCCAGCGAAGCCGAACTGATCGCCTTCGCCCGGGCCCGGGTGGGGTACAAGGCGCCGGAGGAGATCCGCGTGCTGCCCGAGCTGCCCCTCACCCCCGTGGGCAAGACCGACCGGCTGGCCCTGCGGCAGCTGGCGGCGGAGGGGCTGCATGCCGGTTGAGGCCTCCCTGCTCGACTGGATCGGCAACCGCGGGCGCCGCTGCAGCGTCGGCGAGGCGGCCGCGGGCACCGGCCTGTCCCTGCAGGAGGTCGAGCCGGGGCTGCTGGCCCTGGTGGCCGAAGTGTCCGGTCGCCTGCAGGTGGCCGAGGACGGCACCCTGCTGTTCGTCTTCCCCCCCGCGCTGCGCATGCGGCTGCTGGCCCGCAGCGGCCGCCGGCGGTTGCAGGCCCGGCTGCAGGCGGCCCTGCGCCTGGCCGCCCGCCTGATCCGGCTCAGCTTCGGGCTGGTGCTGCTGCTGGTCACCACCCTGGTGGTGCTGATTCTGTCGGTGCTGCTGATCGTGCGGCTGTTCAGCAGCGACGACGGCGACGATGCCGGCCTGGCGTTGCTGCAGGGGCTCGCCCAGGTGCCCCTCTCCCTCCTGGATCTGCTCGCCTCCGGCCTCCGGGCCCCGGAGCGCGGGGGCTCCCCCTCCGTCACGCCCCAGCAGCTGTGGAGCCTGCTCTGGGACCTGCCCGGCGAGGGCGCCGCTCCGGCCTCCCTGGGCTTCCTCAGCGCCGTGTTCTCGATCCTGTTCGGCGATGGCGATCCCAATGCCCGCCTCGAGCCGCAGCGCTGGCGCCGCATCGGCGCCTTCCTGCGCAAGCGCGGTGGCGTGGTGATCGCCGAGGACCTCGCCCCGCTGCTCGATCTGCCCGACTGCCCCTCCGATCCCGACCGCCGCCGTGACCTCGCCGATGCCGCCATGCTGCCGGTGCTGCTGCGCTTCGACGGCCGCCCCGAGGTGAGTGAGGACGGGGACCTGATCTACGGCTTCCCCTCCCTTCCCGCCAGAGCGGCCCGCGTGGATGGGCCGGTGCCGCCCCTGCGCGAACGGGCCTTTCGCTTCAGCCGGGCCGGTGTCGGGCAACGGGTCGCCTATGGCGCCGCCGTCGGGGCCCTGCTGGTGCTCTCGCCGTGGCTGCTGGCGATCACGCCCGCCTGGCTGCCCCCGGTGGCCTGGCTGGCGCGGTTCGCCATCGGCTACGCCCTGTTGCTGCTGCTCCTGCCCCTGGCCCGCCTGCCGCTGCAGCACTGGCGCAACCGTGCCATCGCCGCCCGCAATCGGCGCCGCCAGGCCTGGGCCCAGGCGGCCCGCCACGCCGATCCTGAGCTGAAGCGGCGCCGTGCCGCCGCCCGCCGTCTGGGCGCTACGGAGGCCGGCCGGCCGGCGCCGCGCGTCGTGTACGACAGCGGCCGCGATCTGCTGGAGCAGTCCATCGACGACCTGGCCGGTGGGCCCCGGCCGACCGCCTGAGCCCATCCACTCACGGCGCGGCCGCAGCGCCCTGCCGGTTAGACAGGAGAGGTGCAGCGTGGTCAGGTTGTCCGCTCGCCGTCCCCCCGGTGCCACCCCCGAACTGAGCCGCCAGCGCATTCGCCGCGAGAGCGTTGTGCTGGCCGCCACGATCTTCAGCGTGGCGGCGGTGGCGCTCAGCATCAACTACTTGAGCGCTATCCGGCTGCTGCGCAACGAGGTCCGCGAGAACCTGCACGATCTGGTGAGCATCGCCGCCAGCCAGATGGATCCCGCCCTCGTGGCCGCGATCACCAGGCCCGAGCAGACGGGAACGCCGGAGTATCGCCGCGCCAGTGAACCGCTGCTGAAGCTGCGCAGGCTGGTGCCGGAGATCTTCTACGCCTATGTCTTCATCAAGACGCCGGATGGGCTTCGCTTCACGCTCGACAGCACCTACTACATCATCAACAAGGGCGACACCGTCAGCGCCGTCACGGTCGGCGACATCTACGTCAAGCCGTCGGAATCCGCGCTCCAGGCCGCCCGAACCGGCGAGTCCACCACCAGCCCCCGGCCCTACACCGATCACTTCGGCACCTTCATGAGCGGCTACGCCCCGATCCGGGACCGGCGGGGGGAGGTGGTGGGCTTTGTCGGGATCGATTTCTCCCTCGCCCAGCTGCGCCGCAAGGAGTTTCCGCTCGAGGCCTCCTACCTGCTGGGCCTGTTGGGCAGTGCCGGGTTCGCCGTGCTGGCGGCCAGTTTCTATCGCCGTTCCCTCAAGGCCCGCGCCCGTGCCTTCGAGGCCATCGCTTCCGCCGACCGGGCCAAGAGCACGTTCCTGGCCACCCTCAGCCATGAGATCCGCACCCCCCTCAACGGCGTCATCGGCATGACGGGCCTGGTGCTCGACACGGATCTCTCCCCGCAGCAACGGGAGTGCCTCGCCATCGTGCGTGATTCAGGGGAATCGCTGCTCACCCTGCTCAATGAAGTGCTCGACTTCGCCAGGATCGAAGCGGGCCAGCTGGCGATCGAACGGGCACCCTGCCAGCTGAAACCCCTGCTGGAAGCCGCGCTCGCCACCTGCTCGAGCCTGGCCCAGGCCAAGGCGATCGCCCTGTCCCTGGAGGTGGGCCCGGAGGTTCCGACGGCCGTGCTCACCGATGCCAACCGCCTGCGCCAGATCCTGCTCAACCTGATCGGCAACGGGATCAAATTCACCGAGGCCGGCAGCGTCATCGTCTCCGTCCGGGCCAGCGCCCTGCCCTCGGCCGGACCGGTGCTGCTCCGCTTCGCCGTCACGGACACCGGGGTCGGCATTGCCGCCGACCAGATGGAGCGGCTGTTCCAGCCCTTTTCCCAGCTGGTCGATTCCGGCAACGCCCCCCATGCCGGCACCGGCCTCGGCCTGGCCATCAGCCGGCAGCTGGTTGAGGCCCTCGGCGGCACGATCGCGATGGACAGCACCCCCGGGCGGGGCAGCGTCGTCAACGTCACGCTGCCGGTGGAGGTGGTGGTCACCCCTCCCGTTCCCCCGTCCCCTGCGACCCCTTCCCCGGTCACGCCCAGCCCGGCACCGGACCTGACGCAGGCTGAGGACTTCGCGGCCGGCCATCCCCTGCGCATCCTGGTGGTGGACGACAGTCCCGTGAACCGGCGGCTCTGCGAGCTGCTGCTGCGGCGTCTGGGGTACGAGCCGGAAGCCGCCGCCGATGGGCTGGAGGCCCTGGACCGCCAGCGCAGCCTCGACCCGGACCTGATCCTGATGGATGTGCAGATGCCCCGGCTCGACGGTCTGGGCGCCACCCGCCGCATCCGCTCCGCCACCGGCCGCAGCCAGCGGCCCTGGATCGTGGCGACCACCGCCTTCAGCTCCGCCGAGGACAGGGCCGCCGCCCTGGAGGCGGGCATGAACGATGTGCTCGCCAAGCCACTGAAGACCGAGGAACTGATCGCCTGCCTCCGGCGCGCCCACGCCAGCGGCGTCAGGGCAGGGTGAAGCCGGAGGTGTTGAGGTGCTTGAGGTCGAGCATCACCACCGTGACCCAGACCAGCAGGGCCAGGCCGGCGAGCGAGCCGATCACCATCAGCAGGCCGATGATCACCGACTTGGGGGTATCGCTGGCGTTCGGCACGGGCAGGGGGCGAGCTGACGCCACTGTCCCACGGCCCGGCCGCCTCAGACGGTCGCCTCCGCCCCCTCGCCGGCGTCGGCCAGCACCAGCCGCAGCAGCACCGGCGCCAGGAAGGTGGTGCCCATCACCATCAGCAGGATCGCCGCCTCCAGCGACGGCCCCAGCACCCCGGTCTGGGTGCCCAGCCCCAGAAAGATCAGGCCCACCTCGCCCCGGGGCATCATTCCCAGCCCCACCGCCAGCCGGTTGGTGGGTCCGCTGCTGAGGTAGCTCCAGCCGGCCGCCACCTTGCTGACCACGGCGGCCGCCAACAGGAAGCCCGCCATCACCAGGCCCTCGTGGTTGGCCGCATCGAAGGGGTTGAGCACCGACAGGTCCATGCCGCTGCCGATCAGCACGAAGAACACCGTGGCGAACAGGGCCACCAGCGGCTTCACCGCTTCTTCGATCGCATGCCGGTGCCGCGAGCCGCTGAGGATCAGGCCGCCGGCGAAGGCCCCCAGGGCCGCCTCCAGCCCGAAGGCCTGGGCCGCGAAGCAGGCCAGCGACATCACCAGGAACGCCGCCACCACCACCTCGCCCGGGGCCTTGAGGCGATCAAGCAGCCAGTCGAAGGGGGGGGCGGCGGTGCGGCTGAGGAACAGGGCCACCACCACGAACACCGCGGCCGCGGCGATCAGCTTCAGGATCGGGCCGAGGCTGAAGCCTTCGCCGCCGGCCAGGGCCACCACCACGGCCAGGATCACGATGCCGAGGATGTCGTCGAGCACGGCGGCGCCGATCACCGTCTGCCCCTCCCGGGTTCGCAGGAACTTCAGCTCCCCCAGCACGCTGGCGGTGATGCCGATGCTGGTGGCGGTCATGGCGGCACCGGCGAAGATCGCCGGCAGCAGCGGCACGCCGAAGAGGAACTGCAGGCCGAAGGTGCCCAGGGCGAAGGGCAGCACCACGCCGGTGAGCGCCACCGTGATCGCCTGGCCCCCCACCGCCATCAGCTCGTCGAGTTCGCTCTCCAGGCCGGTGAGGAACAGCAGGGCCAGCAGGCCGATCTTCGCCACCGCCTGCAGGTTGGTGAAGCCGTGGTCATAGATCGCCTGCACCTGGTCGGGGCCCACGTGGGCCAGGGCGGCGATCGTGTGCTCGGCGAAGGCGTTGAGCTGGCCGCCCAGCTCCGGCGCCAGGATCAGGTGCAGCCCCGACACGCCGATCAGCACCCCGGCCACCAGCTCCCCGAGGATGGCCGGCAGGCGGAAGCGCACCATCAGCTCCGCCAGGGCCCTGGCGGCGAACAGGATCACGATGAAGCGACCCACCTCGATCAGGGTCTCGGCCGCCTCGATCTGGTGGCCTCCGGTCGCGAGCAGCAGGGTGGGAACGTCCATGGCGGGCCGGCTGGGGCGATGGCTCAAATCCTTTCACCCCCTCGCCGGGAGTGGGCACGGGATCAGCGGACCGGGATCACGGGAGCGGAACGGGGGCCCCGATGGGGGCCGCCGCGGGCGGTGGTGGCCGGCCCCTGCAGACTGAAGACCCCGCCTGGCCAGGAGCATCCACCGATGGCAAGGTTCCCCGGGCCGCCGCGCCGCCGCCGCCGGGTACGGCGGCAGCCTGGTCCACTCCCCCCCCAGGGCGGTCCGCCGGTGTCCTGGTGGGCGGTGGCCGCGATCGGCCTGCTGCTGGCTGGTGTGCCGATGCTGCTGTTCAACCAGCAGCATTCGGGTGATCCGCTCAAGATCCGCCGCGAACTGCGCAAGTTCTGAGCCCGCCGCCCCGTGATCCTTTCCCGCCGCCGCCGCTGGTTCCTGCTCCTGCTGGGGGGGCTGCTCGCCGCCACAGTGCTGGCCGCCATGGCGGGCTGGGCCGGTGCCACCGCCCGCCCGGCCGATCCGCTGCCCTCCTGGAATCCGGGGGCGGCCCGGGACGGCATCCTCAGCTTCGTCCGCCAGACCACGGACCCCGCCAGCCCCCGCTTCGTGCCGCCCGCCGAGCGCATCGCCACCTTCGACCAGGACGGCACGCTCTGGGTGGAGCAGCCGGTCTACCCCCAGGTGCGCTTCATCCTGGAGAAGGTGCCCGGGGCGGTGACCACCAGGGCCGAACTGGAGCGGCTCGCCGCCACCGCCCTCAGCGGCATGCCCCTGGACACCTTCCGGGCCGATGTGCGCCAGTGGCTGGCCACGGCCCGCCATCCCCGCTGGCAGCGCCCCTACACCGCGCTCACCTATGAGCCGATGCAGGAGCTGCTCCGCTACCTGCGCGCCAACGCCTACAAGACCTACATCGTCACCGGCGGCGGCCAGGACTTCGTGCGTGTCTACGCCGAGGAGGTGTATGGCATCCCGCCGGAGCAGGTGATCGGCAGCGCCGGCGCCACCCGCTACGGCTACGACAGCTCCGGCCGGCCTTTCCTGACCAAGGAGCCCCGGCTGCTGCTCAACGACGACGGCCCCGGCAAGCCGGAGGGCATCCAGCTGATGATCGGCCGGCGGCCCATCGCCGCCTTCGGCAACTCCACTGGCGACCGGCAGATGCTGGAGTACACCAAGGCCGGCGACGGCGCGCGCCTGGCGATGCTGGTGCTGCACGATGACGCGCGCCGCGAGTATGCCTACGGTCCGGCCCTGGGGCTGCCGGACACCAAGGTGGGGCCGTTCACCCAGGGCCTCGATGACGAGGCGGGACGGCAGGGGTGGATCGTGATCAGCATGAAGAACGACTGGAAGCGGATCTTTGCGTTCGAGCGTTGACGGCCGAACGTGGACGGCCCAGATCCCCACTGCGGTCTAGGGTCGAAACCAGTCGATCCGCCGCCATGAAAGCCCTGGCCGTTTCCCTGCTCAGCGCCTCGCTCGTCCTCGGTGCCGGCTCCGCCGCCCAGGCCCAGCAGCGCTGCACCTTCCTGCAACCGGTCGGTGGCGATGGCACCACCCCGATCGTCTCCAAGCGGGTGGGGGCCGCCAAGCTGATCGGCAAGGAGAACTGGAACACCGATTTCATCGTCAACCAGCCCTACAGCAGCTTCAAGTTCTTCTTCACGGCCAACTCCTCTGACGCCAACGCCAAGTACCCGGTGAGTGGCTTCATGAAGTTCAGCGATGGCAGCAATCTGCAGGTGATCAACGAAGTCATGAATCCGCCGATCGGCACCGGGCGGATGTTCGGCCCCTTCCCCGCCATTCCGGGCAAGCAGGCCAGCCAGATGAACTTCAAGGTGGGCGCCAGCAGCGACCCCGGCGCCCTGGGCTTCAGCTACCGGATCTCGGTCCAGGGCTGCCAGTAGGCCCCACTCCGATGCTGCTGCCCCTGCTGCTGGCCCTCTCCCCGGCGCCCGGTCCGGTGATCACCAACGGACCCGTGGTGGCGGTGCTGGAGAACCGCCGCCAGCCCAAACCCGATGGCATGGATGAGGTCCAGCCCGTGGCCACCGTCCGGGTGGAGGGGAAGGTGGTCGGTCAGCTGATGGGGGCGCTGCGGATCGGCCCCGGCAGCATCGATTCGGTGCTGCAGGTGGTGGAGATGGATCCGGCCAATCCCTACCCGGAGGTGCTGCTCTCCTCGTTCACCGGCGGTGCCCACTGCTGCAACGACACCCGCGTGCTCACCAGCAGCCCCGATGGCCGCCGCTGGTTCGAGGTGCGCCGCGACCAGGTCAACGGTGGACCCAACGGCGCCAGCGACCCGCTCGGCAACGGCCGCTTCCTGCTGGTCGATGTGGACAACCGCTTCCTCTACCAGTTCGCCAGTTACGCCGGCAGCAGCGCCCCCAGCCAGATCTGGCAGTTGAATGGCCCCCGCTTCGTCGACATCAGCCATCGCCCCGAGGTGCTGCCGTTGCACCGTCGCCGGCTGCAGGAAATGGAGGGCTGGTTCAAGCAGCCCGCCGATCAACGCAACGAAGCCAATGGCTTTCTGGCCGCCTGGGTGGCCACCAAGGCGCTGGTGGGGGAATTCGACAGCGGCTGGAAACGGATGCTGGGCGTTTACGACCGCCGCTCCGACTGGGGGCTGACCTCCTGCGAGGCCGGCTACAACGCCAAGGGGGAGTGCCGGCGGCCTGAGAAGCGCTATGCCAGTTATCCCGAGGCGCTGCGGGCCTTCCTGCGCCGCACCGGTTACCTGCCGGCGGCGCCCTGACTCAGCCCAGGAAGGTCATGGTCAGGCTCACCAGGGCCAGGCCGGTGAGGCCGGTGGCGGTCAGCAGTCCGATGGATCGGTGCACGGGCGTCTCCCTCATGGGCAGAAATCTAGAGCAATCCTTAAGACGCGCAATCGCTCCGGCCTGGCCCGCAGCAATCCGTCATGGAACGGGCCTACCCCGCGCCGGCGCCGACCTGCAGTGAGCGCATCGCGATGGCGCCCAGGGTCACCTCGGTGTTGAAGAAGCCGATGGGCTCGCCGGGATCCCTCACCCCCAGCACGTACAGCAGCGGCAGGTAGTGCTCCAGCGACGGCAGGCTGAGGCCGGCATCGGGGCTGAGGGCAAGGGGATCGAGCAGGTCCTCCAGGGAGCCGGAGCTGATCCGCTCGGCCAGCAGCTGATCGAAGGCCTCGGCCCAGCCGTGGGCCCTGTCCTCCCAGAGGATCCGCCCCAGGTTGTGGACGAGGTTGCCGCTGCCGAGCACCAGCACCCCCTCCTGGCGCAGGGGCCGCAGCCGCTGGGCCAGGAGGGGGTGCTCGCGGGGGCTGCGGCGCCGGTCGAGGCTGAGCTGCACCACGGGCAGATCGGCCGCCGGGAGCATGGGCCGCAGCACCGACCAGGCGCCGTGGTCGAGGCCCCAGGTGTGGTCAAGGTTGATCTCCGGGACCAGCTGCTGCAGGTGTTCCGCCAGCGCCGGGGATCCGGGCGCGGGGTAGTCGACGGCGAAGAGCTCGGCAGGGAAGCCGCCGAAGTCGTGGATCGTGCGTGGCCGCTCCATGGCCGTGACCTTGGGGCCGTCGGTTTCCCAGTGGGCCGAGACGCAGAGGATCGCCTGGGGGCGCGGCAGGGCGGCGAAGCGCTCGGCCCAGGCGCGGGTGAAGCGGTTGGCTTCGATCGCGTTCATCGGGCTGCCATGGCCGATGAACAGGGCGGGGGTGGGGGCCTGGATCACGGGGACGGGCCTCGCGGCGGTGGGTCTGCCTTTGCCACCCTGGACCAACCCCTTGCATCACCGATGGCGGCTGCCGTCACCATCGCCCTGGCCCTGGAGGGCCAGCTGCGCCTCGATGACCAGCCCGCCCTGCACCGGGCCGTGGCACTGGCGCGCCAGCGCGGCGCCCGCCTGCTGGTGCTGGCCTGCCGGCCGGAGGGCCAGCGGCTGCGGGGCCCCCACCAGCGGCGCCTGGAGGCCCAGGCCCTCGCCTCACTCCACTCCCGTCTGGCGGCGGCGGGGATTCGCCTGCTGGCCTTTCCGCAGCACACCACCGCCGCCGCCCTCGCCAAGCTGCGCCCCCTGGTGCAGCCCGAGGCCGTGCTGCACGCCCAGGAGAGCCGTCTGTTCGACACCTGGCCCGTGGCGGCCGAGCGTTTCCCCAGGGTGTTCAGCCCGTTCCGCCGCGGCCTGGAGCGCGACCCGGAACCGCCCCTGCCCCCACCGGATCTGGCCGGCCTGGGGGACGCCTGGGACGAGCTCCCCCGGTCCTGGCTGGAGCTAGCAGCGGTCTCGGCGGGGTCCGCTGGAGCCCCTGCCCTCGTAACCGCTGCGGTCGATCCCCGCAGCGCCTTCCCCTTTCCCGGTGATGAACCCACGGCCCTGGCCCGGCTGCAGCACTACCTGTTCGGCTCCGGCGGCTTGCGCGATTACAAGGCCACCCGCAACGGGCTGGTGGGCACGGAGTTCTCCGCCAAGTTCTCCCCTTTTCTGGGGGTGGGCTCCCTGTCGGTGCGGCGGATCTGGCAGGAGGTTCTCCGCTACCGGGAGCTCCACGGCGCCGATGAAGGCTCGGAATGGATGCAGCAGGAGCTGCTCTGGCGTGAGTTCTTCCTCTGGTCGGAGCAGAAGCACGGCGACGCCTTCCATGCCCCCGGCGGCCTTCAGCAGCGCCCGCCCGACTGGGTGGAAGACCGGGAGCGCTTCGCCCGCTGGACCCGCGGCGACGCCGGCCATCCCCTGATCGATGCCCAGCTCAACGAGTTGCTCACCACCGGCTACCTCTCCAACCGGGGCCGCCAGTGGGTGGCCTCCCACTTCGTCAACGAGCTGCGGCTGCCCTGGATCTGGGGCGCCCGCTTCTTCGAGTGGGCCCTGATCGATGCCCATCCCGCCCTGAACACGGGCAACTGGGCCTACCTGGCGGGCGTCGGCTCCGACCCGCGCAGCTTCGGCGGCAGCCCTCGTCGCTTCGACCTGGAGCGCCAGGTGGGCCTCTATGACCCCGAGGGGCAGCACCTTCGGCTCTGGGGCCGATCGGCCAAGGCGCCGGCCGCACCAGCGTTGCCATGACCCTCACCCTGATCCTCGGCGACCAGCTCCACCCCGACTGGCTCAGCCCCTCCCCCCTGCAGCTCGCCCCCGGCCAGCGGGTGCTGATGGTCGAGGACCTGGCCGTGGCCTCCACCTGGCGGTACCACCGCCTGCGGCTGCTGCACACCTTCGTGGCGATGCGCAGCTTCCGCGATGCGCTGGTCGCCCGCGGGGTGGAGGTGGGCTATTTCGAGTTGCCTGCCTCCCAGGAGATGCCGTTCTGGCAGCGGCTGGCGGCTGAGTTGAGCGGCGGCCGCGAGCCGCAGGACGGCGAACTGGAGGGCCGCGAGCTCCGGGTGGCCGAGGTGGCCGACCGCAGCTTCGCGTTGCGGCTGCAGCACTTCTGCGCTGAGCAGGGCGTGCGGCTCAGCGTGCTGCCCTCACCGGCGTTCCTGGAATCGGTGGCCGAGAGCCGGAGCTGGTTCGAGAGCCGCCGCCGGCCGTTCATGAAGACCTTCTACGAGCGCCAGCGGCGTCGCCTCGGACTGCTGCTCGAGCCCGATGGCTCCCCCACCGGTGGCCGCTGGAGTTTCGATGTGGAGAACCGCCGCAAGCTGCCCAAGGGCTACGTGGAGCCGTCTCTGCCGGGGGTGCCGGCCAGCCCCCATGAGCCGGTGGTGCGGGCCCTGATCAGCCGCCATTTCCCCGACCACCCCGGCGAGCTCGGTCCCCTGTGGATCCCCTTCGATCAGGCCGGCGCCGAAGCCTGGCTGCAGCGCTTCCTGGCGGAGCGCCTCGATGGCTTCGGGCCGTTCGAAGACGCCCTGAGCCAGGAGCACGCCACCCTGCACCACTCCCTGCTCTCGCCCCTGCTCAACATCGGCCTGCTCACCCCCGCAGCGGTGATCGCCGCCACCCTGGACCACGCCCGGCGCCGCCAGGAGAGCGGCCAGCCGGTGCCGATCGCCTCGCTGGAGGGCTTCCTGCGCCAGGTGATCGGCTGGCGCGAGTTCGTGCGCGGCATCGACCGGGTGCACGGCGAGCGGCAGGCGACCGCCAACTTCTGGAACCACCAGCGCCGCCTGGCCCCCTGCTGGGACGACGGCAGTAGCGGCCTGCCGCCCCTGGATGCGGCGATCGAGCGGGTGAACCGCCTGGGCTACAACCACCACATCGAGCGGCTGATGGTGATCAGCAACCTGATGCTGCTCTGCGAGATCCACCCCGGCGAGGTGCACCGCTGGTTCATGGAGCGCTACCTGGATTCCTACGAGTGGGTGATGGGCCCGAACGTCTACGGCATGGGCCAGATGAGCGACGGTGGCCTGTTCGCCACCAAGCCCTACATCGGCGGCTCCAACTACATCCTCAAGATGGGCGACTACAAAAAGGGCCCCTGGTGCGAGATCTGGGACGGCCTCTACTGGCGCTTCATCGATCGCCACCAGGGCTTCTTCCAGGCCAATCCCCGTCTCTCGATGATGGTGCGGATGCTGGAGAAGATGGACCCCAAGCGGCGCGAGGCGCTGGAGTTGGCCGCCGAGTCGTTCCTGGCGCGGGCCACCATGGTCGGACCCTGAGCCACCCCTTGCCCGTGACCGCCGCCCCCGCTGCTGCCGCCCGGCCGCCCGCCCCCGCCCTGCTGCTGGAGCGGCTGGCGGCGGCGGAGGGCATGGGGCCCGGCCGCCGCCGGCTGGTGCTGCTGCTCAGCCAGCTGGGCGACTTCGACAGCCTCGAGTACGCCCAGGCCCTGGTGCCGGTACTGCCGCAGCTGGAGGTCGCCGGCATCACCGTGCTGGCGATCGGCATCGGCGACGCGGCGGGCCGCGAGCGCTTCTGCGCCTTCACCGGCTTCCCGATTGGGCGGCTGCAGGTGGACGCCGAACCCCATCTGCACCGCGACCTGGGGCTCTACGAGGGGCTGAAGCAGGCCGGCGGGCCCTGGCCCAACCTGCTGCTGATGTGCGCCGGCCTCGGCTCCCCCGGCACCCTGGCCGAGGTGCTGCGCGGCTACACCGGCGATCGCAGCGCCCCCCAGCGCATCGCCGACGACGAGACGATCCAGGCGGGTCCCCTGCCGCCGATCAAAGGCTCGTTCTTCGCCCGGGCCGGCGGCCGTGGCTTCCAGCGCCCCTTCGAGCTGGCCACCGTGCGGCTGCGCAACATGGCCGAAGTGCTGGGCCACTGGCGCACCTACGTCCCCCGCGACGACTTCCTCACCCAGCGCGGCGGCACCTATCTGCTGGAGGCCGATGACACCCTCCTCTACAGCTACCGCGACCGGGGCATCCTCGGCTTCTCGGCCACCATGGCCCGGCCGCTGAGTTTCCTGGATCCCTATCTGGGCTGAGGTGGCTGGCGGGAACCCCCGGGTCCGGGTGGTGCCTCTGGAGGCGCCGGACCGTCTGCTGCGTTCCCAGGCCAGCCGGCGCTAAGGCTCCTCCAGCAGTGGACGCAGCGCCTCGGCCGGTCCCCGTCCGGGCTCAAACAGGGGGCCGTCGCCCTCGATGACCTGGCCGTTGTGCAGGCAGATCCGGAACAGGGCGTCGCCCATGGAATCCACCACGATGCAGTGGCGGGCCCGCTCGCTGACGATCGGCAGGAAGCCGGCGAACCACTCCATGGTGCCCCTGATCCGGCGGGCGTCCCGTTCCTTGTCGTCGTCGAAGCCGCCGTAGGCCAGCCGCAGGAACAGGCTGCCCCAGGGCTCGCGGCGCTGGTAGTAGAAGGCGTGGCTGTTGAGGCCATGGCCCCAGAAGCCCACGCAGAAGGTGCCGAGGGGAGCGGCGCTCAGGAAGGCATCGATCGTGCCCTGCAGCAGGTAGAGCGGCTCCGTGCCCCGGGCCGTGCCGAACAGGGTCTGCCCCTGCCAGTGCAGCGGCTGATCGGGAGGCAACAGGCTCAGGGGGAAGGGGCCACCGATCCGCTCGGCGTAGAAGGACAGAAGGCTGTCGCGTGTGGGCTCCATCGACGGGTCTGCGGCGGGATCCATCCTCCCCAGCACGGCTGGACCTAGGTGATTCTCCCTGCGAAGGACCAGAGACGACTGTCAGCAACAAAGCCAGAGGCTGCCGAGTCGCCAGCCAAGGCTTGACACCTGCAGTGCAAGTGTGCGTCAATAGGTCCGTGAGAAGTTCTTCGTCCCAGCTGATGCTTTCCACGGCCACGAGGGGTGCAGCTGTGAGCCCATCAGTTTGAGGACGGCCCTGTGATGGGTCGCCTTCCTGATGACCAGCCAACGGTCACTTGGTGCCTCCGGTTGATAGGACTGGAGCACAAACACCACCTGGAGCACCACATTGCCATCTGAGAATCTCAACCGCAGCGACGAGCTGCTCCTTGCCCTCCTGGACGGGCCGTTCAAGCGGGCCCGGGATGAGAATCACGTGGACCCCCACGCCATTCTTGTCTGGGACCCAAGCCGAATCCCCGTGATTCAATCCGTGGACATCCTTGATCTGCTTGGCCGGTATCCCTGCGGTGGTCCCGGATCCCAATGGGGCGCTTCAGATCTGCTGGAGATCCTGATCGACAAGCGCAACCAGTACCGCAAGAGCATCGCTTCCCATGATATATCTGATGATGATCCTTTGTTCACGCCAGCTTGCGGAACCGTGGTGCTGATCGTGAGCGATGACCCGAGTCGCGGCCATCGCTGGGTCTCCATCAATGCACTGATTGAACCAGGGCAATGAGCATGGAGGCGACCTAGACTGCAGTCACTCGCAACTCGCCACGTCCCAGTCTCCGCCCAGGAAGAAGCGGTGTGCACGGGATCGTTTTAGGATCTGCTAACTGCTGAGCGCCTGCTCATTGGCCAGGGGCTTGAAGGCTTGCGCTCGTAGCCAGTCTCGGCGCGGTTGAAACCCTCTGGCTCACAACACCCCCAGCCCCGCCTTCAACCCCTCGGTGACGGCCGCCAGGAACGGCAGATCCAGCGTGTCGATCGTGTCACTCATCTGGTGGTAATGCGGGTTGCGCATGAAGGAGGTGTCGGTGACCATCACGGCGTCGTAGCCCGCATCCCAGAAGGGGCTGTGGTCGCTGAGGCGCACATCGGGAATCGCCCGGCCGGCATCGGGCACCGGCAGCACCTTGGTGATCACGTGCTTCCCCATGCGGCTGGCCAGGCCGGGCAACATTGTCGCGGCGCCCAGGTTGCCCACCACGGCGATGAAGTCGCCCCGATCGCCATAGATCGCCCGCATCGCGGGATGGGGATAGCTCTGGGTGGCGGCGGTGTAGGCAAGCATCTCCAGGCTCACCATCAGCTCGAGCTTCTGGCCACAGGCCTTGAGCTCGCCGGCCAGGGCCGTGCTGCCGAGCATGCCCCATTCCTCCTGGTCGAAAGCCACGATCCACACCGGCCGCCGGGGTGGGTGGGCCTTCCAATGCCGGGCCAGCTCGATCAGGGCTGCGAGGCCCGAAGCGTTGTCGTCGGCGCCGATGGAGTGCAGGGGGCCGTCGTAGTGGGCCGCCACCAGCAGAGGGTCGAGCTCCGGGCGCTGGCCGGGGAGCTTGAGGATCAGGTTGGTGCCCGCATCGATTCCCTCACGGAAGTGGTGCTCCTGCACCGGCCCCAGGGCGCCGAGCTGCTCGGTGAGATAGGCGCGCACCGCCATCAGACCGATGGGATCCCAGCGGGCGTGGCGAGGTCGGGCCAGGTGCTGCAGGTGCTCCAGCAGGGGCGCGGGGTCGGGGGTGGGGTGGTCGATGGCGGGGCGGCCGATGGGGCACGAAGCCTACTCGCTTGACACCTGCACTGCAAGTGTGGATAATTAGGGGATGGTCAAGGTCTTCGCTCCAGCTGACGCCCTCTACGGCCTCGAGGAACTCCTCCTCGTCGCCGGCAAACTGCTGGATGAGGAGATCTCGCCGCGCACCGTGCGCCTTTATGCCACCCAGGGGCTGATCGATCGCCCCGGCAAGGAGGGACGCAGCGCGGTGTATGGCCACCGGCACCTGTTGCAACTGGTGCTGGTGCGCGCCCTGGCCCGGCGCGGCCTCAGCCTCTCCGCCATTGCTCCCTTCTGCGTTCTGGCCGACGCTGATCTGGAGCAGCAACTGGAGCAGCTCGATGGCGAGGGGGCGGCGGCCGCCGCTCCCTCCGTCGCCACCGGCAACGAGGCCCTGCGGTACCTGCGGGATCTTTCGGAGCCGGCCGACGACACCGATGCTCCGGCCGACGCTTCTCCGTCCTTCGCACGAAAAGCCACGCCCATGGGCTCCGTCCTTGGGATGCTCAACAAACCCCTGTCCTCCCGCCCCCGTTCCGACCGCACCCCCACCGGATCCCGCTCCAGCGACAACGGCAGCCGCTGGCTGCGATTCACCCTTGCCCCCGGCATCGAAGTCCACGTCCGCGACTCCGTTCTGCCTCCTCCTGCCGGCCCCCGGCGCCAGCAATGGCTCCAGCACCTTCTTGATCGCCTCAACGCCCTGCTCGACGACGCCTCCCGCTGAACCATTTCCCCCGTCCCACCGCTTTCCCCAACCATGACCCGTCCCACCCTGCGCTTCCGGCCCCTGCGGCCGGCGGTGGCTTCCGATCGCCCCTCGATCCTCGATCTGCTGTTCACGATCACCCCGCCGCCGGTGGCCGCCGCAGCCAGCCTTCGCGAGCGACCGCCGCTCAACCTGGCCCTGGTGATCGATCGCTCCGGCTCGATGGCCGGCACCAAGCTCAGCTACGCCCGCAAGGCGGCACGCTTCCTGGCCGGTGAGCTCACCGGCCGCGATCGGCTCGCCATCGTCAGCTTCGACGATGAGGTGAACGTGGTCGTGCCCTCGCGTCCCGTGGCCGATCCCCAGCCCTTCATCGCCGCGATCAACACGATCCACAGCGGCGGCTGCACGGCCCTGTTCGATGGCTGGCGTGCCGGGGCCACCCAGGTGGCCGAGCACCTCGATCCCGGTGCGATGAACCGGGTGCTGCTGCTCTCCGACGGCCAGGCCAATGAGGGCCTCACCAACCAGGACCAGATCGCCGCCAAGGTGGCGGGCCTCACCCAGCGGGGCATCAGCACCAGCGCCTTCGGCCTGGGGGATGACTTCGACGAAGACCTGATGGGGGCGATGGCCGCGGCGGGGGACGGCACCCTGGCCCACATCGAAACCCCCAGCCAGCTGGCCGATCTCTACGCCTCCGAGCTCCAGGGGCTGACCAGCACCTTCGGGCGGCGGGTGAGCATTGGCCTGCGGGGCAAGCACGGTGCGGAGGTGGTCGACCTGCTCAACGACCTCAAGCCCACTGGAGCCGGCAACCACCAGCTGCCCAACCTGCGCGCCGGCCAGGAGCTCAACGTGGGCCTGCGGCTGGAGCTGCCCGCCTGGGTCCCCAACCAGGAGATCCTCAGTGTGAGGTTGGCCTGGGAGGCCCCCGGCAGCGGCGACCGCCAGAGCCTGATCGAGCACCTGCAGTTGCCGGTGATGGAAAGCGAGGAGATCCAGCAGCTGGAGCCCGATGACGCGGTGGCCGAACAGCTGGCGCTGCTGCGGGCCAACCGGGAACGCCGGCAAGTGATCGCGGATCTGGATCGAGGGGATGTCATCAGCGCCAGCGCCAGCCTGGGCAAGCTGTTCGGCGACCTGTCGGCGATGCCTGCCACCCCGAGGCTCACTCGGGAGCTCGACCTGCTCAGCGAAAAGCTCGCCTTGCTCAAGAGCGACCCGAAGCGGGGCCGCAAGCGCCTGCGCAACGAGTCGCAGCGATCCAGCCTCAACGTGTGGGAGAGCGACGATGAGCAGACCTGAGGTGGTGGCGATCGGGGATGTGCACGGCTGCGCCTCCCTGCTGGAGCAGGAACTCACCCCGCACTTTGATTCAGGCGCCGAGCTGATCTTCCTGGGGGACCTGATTGACAGGTCCCCTGAGCCCGATGGCGATCGAAAGGTGCTGGAGCGGGTGTGGCAGCTGCAGGAGAACCCCGGCGCTTACGGGCTGGCGGCGGTGACGGTGCTACGGGGCAACCACGAGCAGATGCTGCTGAAGGCGATGGCGCGAAGAGCGCCGGATGAGGACGTGGAGCTGTGGCTGTGCAACGGCGCCAACCCCGACCTCCTGCCCCTGGCCCGCGAGCGCCAGGCCTGGTTTGAGCAGCTGCCGTACACGGCAATCCGCGGCCGCTATCTGTTCGTCCATGCGGGCGTGCGCCCCGACATCCGTCTGGAGCACCAGGCCACAGACGATCTGATCTGGATCCGGCGGCCGTTTCTGAGCCGGCCCCATGGGTTGCCGTACACCGTGGTGCATGGGCATACGTTTCGGCATGACTTCAAGGTGACGCGCCTGCCGCACCGGATTGGGATTGATACGGGGGCTTATTTGAGTGGGACGCTGACGACGATGCGGCTTGAACTTCCATCTGACCCACCTGAGGAGGCGGACGTATCAGGCAACAGAAGATCTGCCGTGAGGCACGGCTCAGCTACGCGGACTGTTTCTCCAAGACTGTGGCTGCGTCAATCTGCAGCCCACATCACTACCTGATTTTCGACGAGGCGCTCTCACCTCTTTCGTAGGCACTGACCTTGAAGGACACACTGACCTGGCACCAACCGATGCCTGAGTCGGATTCAGGCGTGGTGTTGCGGGGATGTGGCTGATTTCACGGCTATGTAACAGCGCGCATAAAGCGAGAGCGCCCGGAGGATCAAGCCGATGGCCGCCATGCTTTTCGTGCCACGGTTAGATGAGGGAGGGTCAATGACAGCTGGAAAATTGATGAGACTTTTTGGGCCCGACGTGATGCGGACAAATTTTATCAATATGCTTGATTTGAGTCTAATTCGACTTTCGGCTGATTGATTAACTGGTGCCAGTCATTTCTAGTGGTGGCAAGGGAAGATCTCATCGCGATGAATCTCTGCTAGTATCTTCAGGGTTTCTGCCATTGGTGTGGCCGGCCTATTCAATAACAACCGAAGCATGTCTATCGCAGCCTCCCAAAAGTCAATACGAGAGATCCTAAGGCCTGAAGACTATCAGTTTGTAGTACCTGCTTATCAGAGGCCATACGCTTGGGAAAAGAACCAGGCTCAGCAGCTAGTTGATGATCTCTTGGATGCATATGGCGACAATCCGGATAGTGATTACTTCTTGGGAAGCGTAGTCATCGTAAAACAAGAGGGCTCACCTAAGTCTGAGATCGTAGATGGCCAGCAAAGATTGACATCTCTTTCAATTCTAATCTCAGTCATTCGCCATTTAGTTCCAGAACACCTGAATCAAGTTCGCTCAGATATTGGACAGATCCTTCTGCGTGACTTTATGGGTGTTCAAAGCAAAGGCTTAGTAATAAGAAAATCTGATCAAGTCTTCTTCCATGAGATGATAGTGGTAGATGGCGGCATCCGACGCCTTCGTGAGCTGCGAACATCACTTTCCAGTAGTCAACAGTGCATTAAAAATAATGCTGAAGTATTTGCAAATAGGCTTGAGAGCATGATCAAGGCGACGGCCGACAAAGCCAGATTTCCACAAGAGTTTCTGAAATACATCTTGCATCAAGTTCGCCTAGTTCTAATTTCTGATGACGACTTCAGAAGTGCATATAGAATATTTTCCACAATGAATAATCGAGGCTTGCCATTAGGCGTATCTGACCTGTTAAAAGCCATACTCTTAGAGCAGATATCGGATTCCGAAATCCAACACTATACAGAGATATGGGAGCGAGAGGAAGGAAGCTTGACGGAGCTAAGCCCTGAAAGGAGTGAGGAATACGACTCGAACCGCAAGTTTTTCGAATTACTCTTTACCCATATCCATCGAATAAATGCGAAGCAACGCTCCAGTAGCAACTTGTTCACAGATTTTCAAAAGGACGTGCTGAAGAACAGTCATAATCCGTTGAACGAGACTGGAGCAAAGGCGTTTATAAATCAACAGCTGGTTCCCTGCTCTAAAGCCTATGCGACCATCCTTGATAACTCATTCAACGCTCGAAGTCACTCGATATCTGAAGCTATAAACGATGTAATGCTCCCCCTGCTCAAGCGAATTCCAAATTCAGATTGGCAGCCGCCGGCTATTATGTTCTTGAGTCGCTACCGTGATAATGAGATCAAAGCGAAGGAGTTTATAGTTAGACTTGAGCGCGTTGCGGCATGCTCCCTGCTTTTGCGCGAGAATGTAAATGCTCGAGCTCGTCGCTACAAGCCCATACTAGAAGCACTTGAAGAAAGCCATGACGAAGCGCTAACCGTCGCCTCCAATTCAATAACTCCACAGGATGCTGAATCCGTATTGGCTGCAATCAATCGCGACTTGTATGGTGAAGCTTACGCTCAATACGTGATGATCAGACTGGACTGCGCATTGGCAGAAGGTGGGCTAAGTCCATGTCTAAAATCTAGGATCATAACAATTGAGCACGTATTGCCCCAGACACTTACAGACTACTGGGGCGAGGACTGGTCAGTAGATCAGCATGGTTCTTGGATCAACAGGATTGGAAATCTAATCCTGCTTTCCAAAAGAAAAAACTCTCAGGCTCAAAACTATGATTTTACCACTAAGAAAGCCACTTACTTCGGTGGCAGGTCGGAGGGTGTCGGAAGTGTCACTACATTTCCAACCGCAACGAATGTGCTTAGTGTCAATGGTCGCTGGACTCCGAGCGTAGTTGAGCTAAGGCAATCAGAGTATTGCCAAAAGCTATCGGAAGTATGGCAGCTTCAGCATGTCGAGTAGAGGACGGATTTCAACCCCCAGCCAACTCGCCCTCTTCAGCCGCAGTCCACGGATCGGTGCATGGTGGGAAGAACTCAAGGCCAGGGGTCTGTTCATGGGCGAGCAACCGCCTCCCTCCAGCCTTGATGAGCAACTGTTCGCCGATGGCCTGCGCCTCGAGCAGGTGTTGCTCGACCAACTGGAAGCCGAGGGCCATCGTATCGCCCGCCTGGCCGGCAAGCAGAACGAGGCGGATTACGTCGCCACCCGCGAGGCGATGGAAGCAGGGTTTGACTTCATCCATCAGGCCTCGCTGAACAACGGCGAGATCCGCGGCTCGGCAGACGTGCTGCGCAGGATTCCCCGGCCCTCCGATCTGGGCGACTGGAGCTACATCCCGATCGAATGCAAGTTGGCCAGCAAGCCCCGTACCACCTTTGTGGTCCAGGCCTGCGCCTACGCCGAACTGATGACCCCTCTGCTGGGGCACCGTCCCGATCGCTTCGAGTTGTTTCTCGGTGGTGGTCGCTTCCAGTCTTTCGACACCGATCGTTTCTGGGCCTGGTACCAACAGCTCAGGGCCCGCTACCGCGATTTTCGCGCCGCCTTCGATCCCGCCGCACCACCGGAGGATGAACCCGGTGATCACGGCAGCTGGGGCGCCTTCATCGAGGAGCGCCTGATCGCCCAGCGGGATCTGGTGCTGGTGGCCAACCTGCGCCAGAGCCAGCGCCTCAAGCTCAAGGCCGCCGGCATCCACACGATCGAGCAACTGAGTGCGCTGGCTCCAGGCACCACCATTCCTGGCCTGGCCCGCGAGGCGCTCCATGAACTTCAGCAGCAGGCCGAACTCCAGCTCACCCCCGCCGATGCCGCCGGCAGACCGGCCTATCGGGTACGGCCCCTGAGGCCGGGCAAGGGTCTGTCAGCCCTGCCCGCTGCCGACCCGGGCGACATCTGGTTTGACATGGAGGGGGTACACGATGCCGTCGCCGCCAGGAAGCTTGAGTACCTCTTTGGCGCCTGCTATCGCGATGAGCCCGGCGGCTCGCCCCAGTTCAAGGCCTGGTGGGCCCACTCTCCACTGCAGGAAAAGAAGGCCTTCGAGGGATGGGTTGATTGGGTGGAGGACCGCCGTCGTCAGTTTCCTGGGCTGCGGATCTACCACTACGCCAGCTACGAGAAGACGGCCATGCGCCGGCTGGCCCAGCAGCACTCCACCCGGGAGGCCGTGATCGATGAATGGCTGCGCTCAGGGCTGCTGGTGGATCTGCTGCCGGTGGTCACCAACGCGATCGTGCTGGGCGAGGAGAGCTACTCGATCAAGAAGGTGGAGCACCTCTACATGGGGGCCCGCTCGGCCGACGTCACCAATGCCGGGGATTCGGTGGTGGCTTACACCAACTGGCAGGCATCGGGTGAACCTCCCCTGCCGGGTCCAGCCCCTGAGGCCAGCCCCCAGCTGCAGGCGATCGAGGACTACAACCGGGAGGACTGCGAATCCACCGTCTACCTCCATGACTGGCTGCTCCAGCTGCGCTTCGAGCAGGGCCTGCCCGAGCAACCCCTCCAACTGGAAGAGGCAGAAAGGCCCGAGAAAGAACCCTGGCCCCTGGAGGCCCTTGCCGCAGGGCTGATCGCCGAGCTGCCGGAAACGCTCCAGAGCGATCCCGCCGTCGATGCACCAGAAGCAGTACTTCAGGAGCAAGAGCAACTAGGCCCCCGGGGACTGAGCTGGCGGGTGCAACGGCTGTTGGCCCAGTTGCTCCCCTTTCACCACCGGGAAGCCAAGGTGGCCTGGTGGGCGTACTTCGATCGCAAGCAGAAAGCGCTGGAGTCCCCAGGGGATCTGGAGAGCGACGGCGAGGCCATCGAAGGGGCCGTGTGGGAATCGATGCAGAGCCGCACCAGCGCCCGCACCGGCGCTGATTACCACAGCTTCCGCTTTGATCCCAGCCAACCGCTCAAGTTGCGGGCCCAAGCGGGGCAAAGCGGACTCAATCTCGAGATCCCGGAAGCAGGGCTGCAACTGGGGGTGGACGACCTGGACGCGGAGCAGGGTCTGGTGACGCTCAAGTTTCCCTGGCGCAAGCGGGACCGACTTGTCGCCGAGGGGCTACGTGTGGACCTCCCCCGCACGCCGGTGGCTCTGATCAAGGTGCCCGCCGACATCAGTGAAAGCCTGCGTGAGCGTCTCGATGAACAAGCCCAGGGCTGGGTCCACGATCAACAGCCCCTGCCCGAGCCCATCCGTCACCTGCTCGAGCGTGAACCTGTGGCGGAGTTGGTGGCGCTCAACGCGCTCGTCCGCGCCGAGCCCTCAGCGGTGGTGGAGCAACTGGCCTCCTTCCTGGAAGCCAGCAGCGGCAAAACCCTTGCCTTGCAGGGCCCGCCCGGCACCGGCAAGACCATGGTCACGGCCCAGGTGATCGCCGAACTGGTGCGCCGGGGTCAGCGCGTCGCGATCAGTTCCAACAGCCATGCGGCCATCAACAACCTGCTGCTCAAGACCCAGGCCGTCATCAGCGAGCAAGGCCTGGCGCAGGCGGTGGTCAAGTGCAGGAGTGACAACGACGACCCAGCCCTGGCGGGCACCCCGATTGCTCTGGTGAAGCCCGACCAGCTCACAGAAGCCATGGCCGTGGTGGGCGGCACGACCTTCACCTTCTGCCGACCAGGGGTGGCAGGCGCCTTTGATCTGCTGGTGGTGGATGAGGCGGGCCAGGTCTCCCTGGCCAACCTGCTGGTGATGGCCCGCTGCGCCCGTTCGATCCTGCTGGTGGGGGACCAGCAGCAGCTGTCCCAGCCCTCCCAGGCCGATCACCCTGGGGACAGTGGAGATTCCTGCCTGGAGTACCTGATGCAGGACGCCCATGTCGTTCCTGCCGATCGGGGCGTGTTCCTGGCCACCAGCTGGCGTATGGAGCCCTCACTCACCGCCATGGTCTCGGAGCTGTTCTATGACGGCCGCCTCCAGGCCAGCCCCGCCAACGCCATCAACCGGATCGACTGGCGGGAGCCCTGCACCGGCAGCCACGGTGTAATCCTGCCCGGCCAGGGGTTGGTGTTCGAGGCGGTGGAGCACTCCGGCCGCAGTGTCAGCTCAGAGGAGGAGATCGAGCGCATCGCCCAGCTGGTGGAGGCGCTGCTGGGCTCCAGCTACCGCCATGCCTCCGGCAGCGGCGAACGCAGCGGGGTGTTGACCCCTGACGACATCCTGGTGACCGCTCCCTACAACGTGCAGGTGAACCATCTGCAGCACCGGCTGGGTCATCGTGCGCGGGTTGGAACGGTGGATAAGTTCCAGGGCCAGGAGGCACCGGTGGCCATCCACTCCCTCACCGCCAGCGACGGCGACGCCGCCCCCCGCGGGCTGGGTTTTCTGCTGGAACCCAACCGCCTGAATGTGGCGATCAGCCGTGCCCGTTGCCTCTCGATCGTGGTGGGCTCGCCCGGCCTGGTGAGCGGGATTGCCAATACGGTGGAGGAGGCGGAGCAGATCAATCGGTTGTGCCGCTTGATCCAAGTCTCGATGGAAGAGGGTCGCTGAGATTTCAGCCGAACTGAAGGGAATGCCCTTCTCCATCCATTGAGGAACAGCCCATCCTGATCCATTGTGTTTCTGAGTTGAGCCCTCGGAGGGACCTATGTCGTTCAACGTCAAGTCTTGGTTGATCGATGCGGTGGTCGATTCTGTACTGGCCAAGCCATCCGGCTCACGCCACGGAATCACTGGATTCTGGCGCGCATCGCTGGACCGCGTACGCAGTGAGCGCATCTTGAGGATTGGCACGCTCCATGGGCTTCACTTCTTGCTTACCGCTGAGATTGACCCGGATGCGACGCACGTGATGGACCCAAAGCGTCTTGATGAGTACGTCGAGCACGAGATCCTCAAACACTCGAAAGACAAGGTCTCCTATCCCATACAAGCTGCTCGCGCCCACGTACAGGAATGCGTCGAGAAAGGGCGCATCGTCGTGGCCTTCCGGAATGCTCGTGCATTCACTGAAGACTTCAGGAGCAACGGGCGCAATTCCGTCTGGTATGAGGACGGTCAGGGATCTTGAAGCCCACCCCTACAGCCGTCCCCAATGCCTCTCGAACACAGTGGCGGAATCGGAGCAGATCAATCAGTTGTGCCGGATCAGGCAGAAAAGCCTTCGTGGTAGCGGCCAGTGGATTGGTAGCGAATCCGCTGATTCATGGAGTCCATGCTGAAGTCAAACAGTTCACCGTCGTTGAGATCGATGAACTGACCGACAAGGAGGATGCCCTGTTCGATCGTCTCCACCAGCTGGCCATAGTCGATTCTGTAGAGGTGGGCGTGATTCCCATAGGAGTCCTTGATGGCCGCGAACAACTCTGAAAGGTTCTCGCTGAATTCCTCATCCAACACCTCATCGGAGGTCACACCCTCCGGCAGGTTGTAGGCCGTGGGGCGCAGCAGGGGAATCCCGTCCGGCACCACGACGTCCTCCTCCGGTGCGTAGACCATCGGGCAGCTGCCGCGGGTTTCGAGCATCCACTCCAGAAGCCTGTCCAGGCCCTCCACATCAGCGGTCATCAGCGCCACGTCATCGTCCTCGTCCGGCTGGCTCTTCACCCAGTCGATCGCTTCAATGGCGGCCAGGCCCTGGCCCCCGTCCAGCCAAGGCAGGAGATCCAGCAGGGAACAACCCTGGAATCCCTCCGCCACGAGGCTGTCGATGTTGCGGGTGCTGGTGGTGAGCTGGTCGAGCCACCGCTGGGCCACTGGAGGGAGATCGGTCATGGCGCGGCCTGGGGCGAGGGGCCGTGGATTCTAGCCTGCTTTTACAGTTGCAGTGGCACTGTTGCTACTTTGGCTGGAGGGGTTCGGGCTGGTCCCAGGGGTTGATCAGATCAAGGCCCAGGCGGGTGAAGTCACTCACGTTGCGGGTGGCCAATTGGGCGCCCTGGGCCAGGGCGGTGGCGGCGATCACCGCATCGGCTCGCCATACCAGTGGGCGGCCTCCCGGTGAAAGGCCAGCACGCGATCGCCAAGCAGGGCCGCCACCAACGCTTGCCAGCTATCCAGCAGGGCCTGTTTGCGACGACCCTCCGGCAGCCGGATGAGACCGTGCAGGATCTCCGCTTCGTTCATCGCCGTGATGCCCACCTCCGCGGGAACGAGACCATCCGCCCAGGCCAGCACCGCCGGCTCCGGCTGGGGCCGCATCAGCTCGGCGATCACATGGGTGTCGAGAACGATCACGTTGGCTCCTCGGTGAACACGGCGGCCCCTGCCATGGAAACCCGCGCGGGCAGATCCAGTTCCACGCCACCGAGGTCGGCGACGTGGGCGTGGATGCGACTTCCCAGACCTGGGCTGTCAGAGCCAGCGGGTTGCGGCATCACGGCTTCGCGCAGGATCCTGCGGGCCTCCTCCTCCATCGAGTGACCGTGGCGGGCGGCCTGCAGTCGCAGCTGGGCCTTGGTGGCGTCGTCGAGGTTGCGGATCGTGAGGCTGGCCATCACGAGGTCCGTGCAGGCCATGCTGTCAGTGCTTGCAACGCTAGCTCTGGCGGTCAGGTTCGAGCGCTGGGTCCAGGCACAACTTGAACGCGCCCCGTTCAGCGCAGCAGGAACACCGCCACCAGCCCCCAGACCAGGCCGAGCACATGCATGGCGAGGGGGACGGGCTCGTGTGGCGGATAGGACGCCAGCAGGCGCGTGCGGCAGAGCTCCTGCTGGGCCAGGAACAGGGCACAGACCAGGGCCAACAGATAGGCCAGCAGCACCGCGAGGTGTTCGAGGGTTTCCCCGATGGCGTTCGGCCCCGGCCCGATCAGGTGCTGAACGAGGTGGAAGATCTGGCCAGGCAGCTCGGCGCTGAGCATGAACACGAAGAACAGGGCCACCCCTTGGCGCCCCAGGCGGGCGATCTGCGCGGCAGACGGGTGCGCCATCGTTCCGGAGCATGGGTTGCTGAAGTCTGGCCCTGGCATCAGGTGGAGGCGGCGATCCAGATGCCGCTGAGAGCGGAAAAGGTATAAAATCAGCTCACAATGGATGTGGAGTTCGACCCGGTCAAGAGCGAGGCCAATCTGGCCAAGCACGGCATCGATTTCGTCGAGGCTCAAGCCCTCTGGAGCGATCCAGCCTTGCTTGAGGTCCCTGCACGCACAACTGGCGAGCCGCGCTTCCTCGTGATTGGCAAGATCCATCGCAAACATTGGTCGGCAGTGATCACCTACCGCGGCTCGACAATCCGCCTCATTTCCGTCCGTCGCTCCCGCCTGGAGGAGGTCCAGCTCTATGAACAGCTCTGAATTCGATCGCCGCTTCGATGCCGGTCAATCCGTGCTGGAGGCGCTCGATCTCAACGGCGCCCGTCGAGCCCCCGTGAAACAGAAGCGGGTCAACGTGGATTTCCCCCTCTGGATGGTCGAGCAACTCGACCGTGAGGCCTCACGCCTCGGCGTGACCCGCCAGTCGATCATCAAGGTCTGGCTCGCGGAGCGACTTGAGCGAGGGCGTCCTGACGCGTCGTCTCCGGCCGGCAGCGGCCAATCGTCAGCGCAGGAGAGCCGTTGAATCCGCTTGCCCCCAGCACCTGCAGGGGCTGATCAGGGCTTGGGTCCCAGCAGCTCAGCCAGATAGCTGGAGAGGCGGAACCCGGCCGGGTGGGCATAGACGATGTCGGCGATCTTCCAGCTGCCCGCGGGGCCGCGCACCAGCTGATAGCGCAACAGCTGCGGCGCCTCAGCGGGGCGGTTGCGCAGGCCTGCCTGCACGGCCACCCGGGCCTCCAGCCCTCCGCCGGGGGCGGCGGTGCAGCCCAGCACCTTGGCGCCGAAGGTCCCCACCTGGGTGCCGCTGAACAGATCGAAGTCGACAAAGCTGCCGCTGTTGGGATCGAGCCCATAGGCACGCCGCAGCTTCTGGTACAGCCCATCGGTGAAGCGGCTTTTCTGGCTCTTGAGCTCGATTGGTCCGCTCAGGTCCTGCCGCGCCACCTGCCAGCGGTAGAGGCCATCCAGCTGGGCCTTCACCGGAGCTGGGCAGGGGGCAAGCGCCACCGCGGCCAACAGCGGCATCAGCTGGGGCAGGGGCATGAGGGCGTGCTGGCGTTGCTGGGAATCCTGGCAGCGGCGGGCGTCAACCCGGGATAGACTCTTTGTATATCCAAGCGGGTCGATGCGGGCTGTCACCAAGCTGTTTCTGAGCAACCGCAGCCAGGCGGTGCGCATCCCGGCCCATCTGCGGCTTCCCGACTCCGTCACGGAGGTGGAGGTCCGTGCCTGCGGCCAGGAGCGGATCATCGCGCCACTTGGCCGCAGCTGGGACAGCTTCTTCCATGGTGGCCCGAGCGTGCCCGACGACTTCCCGGAGGAGCGGGCTTCCCAGGAGCAAGGCGAACGCGAGCCCTTCTGATTCGCCGATGCTGCGTTATCTGCTGGATACCAACATCTGCATCGATGTGATCAAACGGCGGCCGGAGTCGTTGCTGGAGCGGTTCAACCGCAACGCCAGCCATCTGGCGATGTCGTCGATCACGCTGGCCGAGTTGATGCATAGCGCCGAGAAGAGTTCCGACCCGCCGCGTTCTCTGGCCGTGGTGGAAAACTTCTGCAGTCGCCTGGAGGTGTTGGCTTATGGGCCCAAGGCGGCCCAGCACTACGGCCAGATCCGCGCTGCCCTGGAGCTTCGCGGCACGCCCATCGGTGTGAATGATCTGCACATCGCCGCCCATGCCCGCAGCGAGGGCCTCACCCTGGTGAGCAACAACCTGCGCGAGTTTGCGCGGGTGGAGGGGCTGCTGTATGAGAACTGGGTCTGAGCCTTCAGGGCAGTTCCAGCCAACCCCGCAGGGCCAGCTCCAGCTCGATCAGCGGCTGGGGCTCCAGTTGCCCCAACACCTTGCCCAGGGAACCGTGGCCTCCATCGCATCCAAGAAGCGCTGGCGACGCGTCCTCTTTTGGCGTGAATGTGCTCGTGGTCCGAAAAGCCCAGCTGGAGGGGGACGGCCACCCGCTCCAGTCTCAGTCTTGAATTTTGGTTGATCTTAGTACGTTTTTCAGATGTTCCCTAGGGTTCAATGCTGCTGGCTCGCTACAAATGTATTCCGCTGTCTTTCACGCTCAATGGTTCACGCTGAACTTATGGAGCCAACGATGGAGGTCTCTGCGATCCTCCCATCGAATCAGCTAGCCATACACTTTCAACCCATCGTCTCCCTCAAGCAAACCTCCGTGGTGGGCCTGGAGGCCCTCGCGCGCCCGGCGCTCATGGGTGTCGGACAGAAGTTCGCCAAGGCCCGCAAGGCTGGGAAGCTGCTGGAGCTGGATCGCCGCTGCCGCATCCGGGCCATGGAGGCCTACCGGGATCTCAACTTGCCCCGGTCCCTACGCCCCTTTCTGTTTCTCAACTTTGAAACGTCATTGATCGACGAGGGAGTGGAAGGCTCGGGAGCCTTGCTCGAGGCCACCGAGGCCGCGGGTCTGGAACCCAGCGACATCGTGATCGAGCTCAACGAAACCAAGGTTCAGGACACGATGACCCTGAAACGCTTCGTGGAGCGCCATCGCGAATTGGGTTTCCTGATCGCCATTGACGACTTGGGATCCGGCCACAGCAACCTGCCACGCATCGCCGAATTGCGGCCCCACATCATCAAGCTCGACCGCAGTCTCATCGCCGGAGTCGACCGCGACTTTTTCAAGCAGGAAATGATGAAGTCGCTGATCTTACTTGGGAAAACCATCGGCACTCTGGTGCTGGCTGAAGGGGTGGAAACCCAGGCAGAACTGGACACCTGCGCCGCCCTCGGAGCAGAGTTCTTCCAGGGCTATCACTTTGCGCGCCCCAAGCCAGCGGCCAACCTGCACCTGGCGGCCCTGCACCCCGTGCTGATGGAAGCCGCCCGCCGGCAACGGGTCAAAGCCGTGGCCGCCATCCAGGCCCGCCAGATGGAGGGCCTCGATCTGACCAATCTGGCCCGCACAGGGTGTGAAGTCCTACGTCACATCCCTGCCCAAATGTTCGACGGCGCCCTTGCCAACTGGGTAGGCACCAACACCATGATCGAAGCGGCCTACGTGCTCGATGGCGACGGACTGCAGATCAGCAACACGCACCTGGGCCAGGGTCTCCCCCCGTCGAGGAACCGCCTGTTCACACCCGCCACGCGGGGCACCGACCACGCCAACAAGGAGTATTTCTTCAGCCTGATTGACACGGGTCTCCATGAGCACATCACCGACACCTACATCAGCCTGGCCACCGGCCAGCGCTGCCGCACCGTGGCCACGAAGTTGGAGCACGCCAGCGGCGCTTCCTTCGTGCTCTGTATTGATCAGTGCCTCAAACCCTGATCTGATCGCCAGACAACCACCAGTCCACGGTCCTGCTGATTCAACGGTCGACTCCAGAGCGCGAGGCCGTGATCGAGCCGTAGCGGGCCAGTCCCTTGTAGGGGCAGCGCAGGCAGATCCCGGCGTGCGCCGCAAGGGGGTTGAAGGCCTGCTGGTGGCGGCCTGTGCGTTGGGTGGTGTCATCCAACAGCCCACTCCCGCGGGCTCTCTCAAAGTTGATGACTCCAGGCTGGCCTGATGGTGCACCAACAGCGGCGGGTCATCCGCCCTAATCGATCTGCTTGTCGAACAGCGGCCCCAGCGGCACCACATCCAGCTGACCCTGCTCCGCCACCTGCAGTCCGGGTGGGGTGGGCTGCTCCGGCCCGTACAACTCCACCGGCGGGGCATCAGGCCCGAGTGGCAGTGGGTTCTGCCGGTAGCGATGACGTGACATGGAGAAAGCGCATCAAGTCGGCCCCCAGCATGGGGCAACCAAGGGGCTTCAATCTTGTTAGCCAGACTCGGTTTGCTGTGCGTACCCAACGCCCAAGCCGCGGCGGCGAACGCTTCGTGTTCGGCTCGGGATCCAGAGCGGATCAACCAAAGGGTCATGCACAGCTGCTTGCATCCCTCAGCATCATCAAGCCGTTGGGGTACGTCGCCAGGCAACCCTGTCGCTAGCCGCCCCCCATGCCCTTCCGCTTCCGCCGCAGCGCCCGCCTCGGCCCCCTGCGGCTCAATTTCGGCAAGAGCGGCCTCAGCTCCATCTCCCTGGGGGGCCGCGGGGCGTCTTTCAACATCCCGGTCGCCCGCGCCGGTGGCCCCCGCACCACCGTGGGGCTGCCGGGCACCGGGCTGAGCTGGAGCGTGGAGCACGGCGCCGGGGCGCCCTCGGCATCGCCGGCGGGTTTGCCCAACAGCCGCCGTTTCCGGCCCGGCCAGCTTGAGGCCTTCCGGCAGGGGTGCCTGGGGGTGCTGCAGGAGCAGCTGTTCGCCCCCGGTTCCGGTGGCCAGCGGCTCTGGGAGCACAACATGATCACCCGGCTGCTGGCTGAGCCCTCCATCGGCAGCCGCACCAAGGGGCTGCTGGCCGTGATCGAAACGCCGGAGGCGATGCAGGCCTACCTGCTGCGTGCCCAGAGCCAGGACGACGTGAAGCGCCGGTCCCATCGCTGCGTGGAGGCGGTGCAGGAGGCGCTGCGGCTGGTGAGCGCCCGGGGCTGGCTCAGGGACCAGGCCGGCTGATCGATTACCCCCCCAGCACCCCCCGCACAAACCCATCACCCCACGCCGCCGCCGCCGCCCAGTTCTCCGCCTCGCTGAGCCCCGAACTCCGGGTGGGCTTGAAGCTGTGGTCCCCACTGGGGATCCAGAGCACCTGCACCGCCGGCGAGAGGCTGTAGGTCTCCACCTCCTCGCGGCGGCCGAACGTGTCCCGTTCCCCCTGCAGGATCAAGGTGGGCGTGCGCAGGGCGGCCAGGTGCTGGGTGCGCAGCTGCAGCGGCTTGCCGGGCGGATGGAAGGGATAGCCCAGGCACAGGCAGCCCCGCACCCCATCGCTGGCGGCCAGTTCATCCACCAGCAGGCTGGCCACCCGTCCGCCCATCGACTTGCCGCCGATGAACAGCGGCCGCTGCGGGCTTTCGCCCGTCTCCAGCCGCACCTGCTGGCGGAACGCTTCCTGCAGCACCGGCATCCGCTCGGGCCCCTGGCGGCGGCCCGTCTCGCGCATCCGCGCCATGTAGCCGAACTCGAAGCGCACCACCCGCCAGCCCGCCGCGGCCAGTCCGCCGGCGATCGCCGCCATGAACGGGCTGTCCATCGGCGCCCCGGCCCCGTGGGCCAGCAGCACGGTGGCCGGGGCGTGGTCGGGGCCGTCGATCAGGCGGGTGTCGGAGCTGGTGCCCATACAGTCAGACCATGACACGCCGGATCGGCCACTCGCTGCGTCGCGCTGAACAGCTTGGGGCCGTGGGGGCCATCCTGCTGCTGGCGGCCGGATCGGCATGGGCCGACGGGCGCGGACCAAGCCCGGTGCTCCGCCTCGACGGGATCGGCCCGTTGCGTCTCGGCATGAGCCGAGCCGAAGCCGCTGCCACCGGCTGGCTCTCTGATCCGGGCCCCGGTTGTGAGCTCGGCGGGCCGCCGCTGCCTGTCGTCTACAGGCTCAAAGGGCCCAAGGCGCCGGCAGGCATCGTCGGCACGGCCCAGTTCGAACGGGGCACGTTGCGGGTCTTCGCGTTCTCAGCCGGAGTGCGGACGACGTTCGGCGTCGCGATTCCCGGCGGCACCGTGAACGATCTGCTCAAGCGCGCCCGCGCCGCCGGCCTCTCCGCCACCTCGGTCTACGACGAGACCTTCGCCGGGCGGTTCGTCACGGTGAATCGGCGCGGCAAGCAGGTGCTCGGGGCGTTTGCCGAAAAGAGCGCGATCGCCACGCTTGCGGTGCCCTACGTGCCGGTCTGCGAATAGGGGTCCGCGAGCCTCCCAGGCACCAGAATCCACTGGCCTGCCTTCCAACCATGGGCGCGATCCTGCTCACCGTTCTGACCGTGCTGCTGGGCTACGGCCTGGGCAAGGGCGTCCCCCGGCTGGTGCAGGGCTCGGGCCGCCTGGCGCGCCGCTCGCGCTTCAGCCAGCTGGCCTTCGGCTGCCTGCTGCTGGTCCCCTGGCTGGTGGGCATCGCCCTGGTGGTGCAGATCCCCTTGAACCTCGGGCTGCTGCTGCCGGCGATCGGCTATGCGGCCGGCATGGCCTGGGGGCGCCGCAAGGTGGGGCTGTAGACGACTCCGTCGGGGCCGTCCCTCACCGCGGCAACTGCGATTCCAGCTCCCGCAGCCGCCCTTCGAGGGCCTCGATCCGCTCCAGGTAGGTAAGCGCCAGGGCCATCCCGGAGACGTTGAGGCCGAAGTCGTCACGCAGGCGGGCGGCGCGGCGGGCCAGGCGCACCGTGTGGACGTGGAAGGTCCACACCGGCGCGTGCTGGGCGCAGCGGAACACCCCGAACTGCACCAGTTCGATCACCTCCTCGTGGCCCAGGCCCGAGGCGGCCAGCAACTCCTCGAGGGCCACGGTGCACCCCTCGTCGTCGTCGGGAATCAGCAGATCGTCAGCCATCGGTGGGTCCTTCGAGGTGGTGGCGGGGGTGGAAGGCGGAGGCTTCGGCGAGGTCGCGGTACAGCGCCTGCTCTCGTTCGCCGATCTTTTCGGGCAGCACGATCTGGATCACACCGTAGAGATCGCCCGCCCCATCGCGCCGGTGGGGCAGGCCCTTGCCGGCCAGGCGCAGCTTCTGGCCGCTGCGCATCCCCGGTTTGAGGCTCACCGCCACCGGGCCGTCGAGGCTGGGCACGCTGATCTCGGCCCCCAGGGCCGCCTCCCAGGGGGCGATCGGCAGCTCCAGGTAGAGGTCGTGGCCCACGGCCCGGAAGCGGGGATGGGGCGCCAGCCGCACCTCCAGGTAGAGATCGCCGGGGGCACCGCCGGCGACGCCGTCGCCCCCCTTGCCCGGCACCCGCAGCCGCTCCCCTTCCACCACGCCGCGGGGCACCCGGATCCGGCCGCTGCGGCTCTGCTTCTGGACCCGGCCATCGGCCCCCAGCACCGGAACGCTGAGCGAGAACGACACCTCGGTGCCTTGGGCGGCCTGCTCCAGGGTGAGCTCGGTGGCCACCTCCACGTCCTGGCCGCGGATCGGGAAGTCCGCCCCCTGACGCCGGGGCCCGCCGGTGCCGCCGGTGCCGCCAGCGAAGCCACCGAAGCCGCCACCACCGAAGCCCATCCGCTCGAACAGATCGGCCAGGTCCATCTCCTGCTGGCTGCCGCCGCGCGAGAAGCGGCTGTCCCATTCCGGTGAGGGGTTGAAGTCCTCGCCGGGGCGGTGGCGGCCGAGGTCGTCGTAGGCCTGGCGCTTCTCCGGATCGGAGAGGGTCTGGTAGGCCTCGCTGATCTCCTTGAACCGCTCCTCGGCGCCCTCCTCCTTGGCCACATCGGGGTGGTACTGGCGCGCCAGTTTCCGGTAGGCCTTCTTGATCTCCTCGGCGCTGGCGTCGCGCTCCACCCCCAGGCTGGCGTAGTAGTCCTTGAACTTCATCGGCACCCCTGGATTGGCAAAGACGTGCGCTGCAGGGGCCGGCGGCTCGCTGCCAGGCCCTCGGCAACGCTAGGCGGTGCGCCCGGATCCTCCCCTTACAGTTCGCCACGCCGGGGAGCGACCCGCTTGAAGCCGCTGCCGTTACCGGAACCCCTGCAGCGCGCCTCGTTCGGGCTGCCCGATCTGGCCGTGCTGCTCGGGGTGTTCACCCTGCTGGGCCTGGTGGCCCACCTGGGGGCCGGGGCCATGGTCAGCTTCCAGCCACCGGATGTCAGCCCGACCATCTCCCTCGATCCGCGCAACCTGCCCGAGTACGCCGGCCGCTCGACCCTGCGCATGTTCATTGCCCTGGGCTGCTCCACCGTCTTTTCCCTGATCTACGGCTCGATCGCGGCCCACAACCGCCGTGCGGAACGCCTGCTGGTGCCCCTGCTCGACGTCCTCCAGTCGGTGCCGGTGCTGGGCTTCCTCTCGATCACCGTGACCGGCTTCATCGCCCTGTTCCCCGGCAGCCTGCTCGGTCTGGAGGCGGCGTCGATCTTCGCGATCTTCACCAGCCAGGTCTGGAACATGACCTTCTCCTTCTACCAATCCCTGCGGACGGTGCCGAAGGAGCTGATCGAAGCCACCACCCTCTACAAGCTGTCGCGCTGGCAACGCTTCACCCGGCTCGAGGTGCCCTCGGCGGCGATTCCGCTGCTCTGGAACGCCATGATGAGCTTTGGCGGGGGCTGGTTCTTCGTGGCCGCCAGCGAAGCGATCAGCGTCCTCAACCAGGACTACACCCTCCCCGGCATCGGCTCCTACGTGGCGGCGGCCGTGGCGGCCCAGGATCTGGCGGCCCTGGGTTGGGCCATCGCCACGATGGTGGTGGTGATCCTGCTCGTCGACCAGCTGTTCTGGCGACCCCTGGTGGCCTGGTCCGACCGGTTCCGCCTGGAGCAGAGCAGCTCCGGCGACGCCCCCCAGTCGTGGGTGTTCGACCTGCTCACCACGGCCCGGATCCCCAGCCTGCTGGCCCAGGCCCTGTCGCCGGCCTTCGAAGCCCTCGATCGGTTGATGTCCCGTCTGCTGGGCACCGTGGGCGATGACGCCGCCGAGCCGGAGACGCCAGGGGGCGATCGGCTCTACAACCTGGCCCTGCTGCTGGCCATCGGCGCGCTGCTCACCTGGCTGGTGCACTTCGTGCTCGTCACCGTCGGGATCAGGGAGGTGGCCACGGCCTTCCATCTGGGGCTGCACACCCTCGCCCGCGTCACGGTGCTGCTGCTGCTGGCGACCCTGATCTGGACGCCGATCGGGGTGGCGATCGGCTTCAACCCGCGCCTGGCCCGCCTGCTGCAGCCGCTGGTGCAGCTGCTGGCCTCGTTCCCGGCCAACTTCATCTTCCCCTTCGCCACCGTCCTCTTCATCCGCTCCCACGTGAGCATCGACTGGGGCTCGATCCTGCTGATGGCCCTCGGGGCCCAGTGGTACATCCTGTTCAACTCGATCGCCGGCGCCCAGACCATTCCCTCCGACCTGCGGGAAATGGCCGACGACGTGGACCTGCGCGGCCTGCAGCGCTGGCGGAAGCTGATCATCCCCGGCATCTTCTCGGCCTGGGTCACCGGTGGGGTGACCGCCAGCGGCGGGGCCTGGAACGCCAGCATCGTTTCCGAGGTGGTGAGCTGGGGCGGCACCACCCTCACGGCCAACGGCCTGGGGGCCTACATCGCCCAGGCCACCGGCGCCGGCGACTGGCCCCGGATCGCCCTTGGGATCGGGATGATGAGCGTGTTCGTCGTCGGCCTCAACCGCCTGCTGTGGCGTCCGCTCTACGACCTGGCGGAGAGGAGGTACCAGCTGTGAGCTCCCCATGTCCCTGATCAGCGTCGACAACGTCTCGAAGCGCTTCCCCCTGCCCGACGGCAAGGGGGAATTCACGGTGCTCGATGGGGTCAGCCTCACGGTGCGCGCCGGTGAGGTGGTGGCGTTGCTGGGGCGCAGCGGCAGCGGCAAGAGCACCCTGCTGCGGATCATGTCGGGCCTGATCCGGCCCAGCCAGGGTGCCGTCTGCAGCAACGGTGTGCCGCTGCGGGGGGCGAACCCCAACCTGGCGATGGTGTTCCAGAGCTTCGCGCTGCTGCCCTGGCTCACCGTGCAGGACAACGTGGAACTGGGGCTGGCCGCCCGCCATGTCGCCCGCAGCGAGCGCCGCGAGCGCGCCCTCAAGGCCATCGACATCGTCGGCCTCGATGGCTTTGAGAGTGCCTATCCCAAGGAGCTCTCCGGGGGCATGAAGCAGCGGGTGGGATTTGCCCGCGCCTTCGTGCTGGAGCCCGAAGTGCTGTTCATGGACGAACCCTTCAGCGCCCTCGATGTGCTCACCGCCGAGAACCTGCGCGGCGAGATCGACGACCTCTGGAACGCCGGCACCTTCCCCTCCAAAAGCATCCTGATCGTCACCCACAACATCGAGGAGGCGGTCTACCTCGCCGATCGGGTGGTGATCCTCGGCTCCAAGCCGGGCCGGATCCGCGGTGAACTGCCGATCAACCTGCCCCGCCCCCATGACCGCAGCCACCCCCGCTTCAAGGTGCTGGTGGATTACATCTATGCGGCCATGACCAACCCGGACATCGAGGTCAGCGCCGAGATCGGTGCCGGCCGGAGCGCCGCGTCGGCGCCGCAGGCCACCGTCTCCCCCTTCGCCCGGCCCCTGCCCCATGTGCGGGTCGGGGGCATCAGCGGCCTGCTCGAGCTGATCGTCGAGAAGGGGGAGGAGATCGACGACATTCCCGTGCTCGCCGAGCGTCTCCAGCTGGCGGTGGATGATCTGCTGCCGCTGCTGGATGCGGCCGTGATGCTCGGCTTCGCCCAGGTGGCCAATGGCGATGTCCGTCTCACCCCGGTCGGGCGGGACTTCGCCACCACCACCATCCTGCGCAGCAAGGACCTGTTCCGCCAGCAGGCCATGGCCCGCATCCCGGTGCTGAACGCCATCGTGCTCACCCTCAGGGAGAAGGCCAACGGCGCCATGCGCTCCGATTTCTTCCTGGGGATCTGGGACGACTACTTTCCGATCGAGGAGGCGGAGCGCCAGCTCGCCACGGCGGTGGACTGGGGCCGCTACGGCGAGCTGTTCGAGTACGACGCCGGCGAGGGACGCTTCCAGCTCCCATGCTGATCGCCCTGGCGCTGGTGGCCTTTCTCTATGCCTCGGTGGGCCATGCCGGGGCTTCCGGCTACATCGCCGTGCTGGCCCTGGCGGGTGTGCCGGCGCCCGAGATCCGCGCCATCGCCCTGGTGCTGAACGTGCTCGTGGCCAGCGTCGGCACGCTGCAGTTCATCGCCGCCGGCCACTTCCGCCGTGATGTCTTCGTGCCCCTGGCCCTGGCGTCGGTGCCCGCGGCCCTGGTCGGCGGGGCCATCACCCTGCCGGCCGTTCTGCTGCGCCAACTGATCGGGGCAGTGTTGCTGTTTTCCGCCTGGCGACTGGTCGGCCAGCCGCCCGCCGATCCCGGGGCGATGCGGCTGCCCCGCCGCCGGGTCGTGGCCCTCACCGGCGCAACCCTGGGGCTGCTGGCGGGCCTCACCGGCACCGGCGGCGGCATCTTCCTGACGCCCTGGATGATCCTGCGCTCCTGGCTGCTGCCGAAGCAGGCGGCGGCGGTGTCGGTGGCCTTCATCCTGGTGAACTCGATCGCCGGCCTGGCCGGCCTGGTGCTGCGCCAGGGCGTCGCCGCCCTGCCGGATCCTGGGGCTTTGGCGCCGCTGGCGGGGGTGGTGCTGGTCGGCGGCACGCTGGGGGCCTACGGCGGCAGCCGTCGCTTCCCGTCCCACTGGATCCGACGGCTGCTGGCGGTGGTGCTGGTGATCGCCGCCTGGAAACTGCTGGCCGCCGGCGCCTAGAGAGGGCCGTTCAGCCGATCACCCGGGCCGGGAAGCGGCGGCGCAGCCACAGCGACACGTAGACCAGCGCCACCAGCACCGGCACCTCGATCAGCGGGCCGATCACCCCCGCCAGGGCCTGGCGGGAGCTGACCCCCCAGACGCTGATGCTGACGGCGATGGCCAGCTCGAAGTTGTTGCCGGCGGCGGTGAACGCCAGGGTGGCCGTCTTCGGATAGCTGAGCCCGTTGCGGCGGCCCACCGCGAATGCCACGCTCCACATGATCGCGAAGTAGAGCAGCAGGGGCACGGCCACGGCGGCCACCGTGAGCGGATCGGAGGTGATCGCCTGGCCCTGCAGGGCGAACATCACCACGATCGTGAACAGCAGGCCGTAGAGCGCGAACGGGCTGATGAACGGGATGAAGCGCTGCTCGTACCAGCGGGGTCCCTTGAGCCGCAGGCCGATGCGGCGGCTGAGGTAGCCCGCGGCCAGCGGCAGCCCCAGGAACACCAGCACCGCAGCGGCGATCTCCACCATCGAGAAGGCCACGTCCTGGGTGGCCAGCCCCAGCCAGCCGGGCAGGATCTTCAGGTAGAAGCCGCCCAGCAGGGCATAGGCCAGCACCTGAATGATCGCGTTGATCGCCACCAGCAGGGCGGCCGCCTCCCGGTCGCCCCGGGCCAGATCGATCCAGATCAGCACCATGGCGATGCAGGGGGCCAGGCCGATCAGGATCAGGCCGGTGCGGAACTCCGGCTGGCCGGGCAGGAACAGCCAGGCCAGGGCGAACATCAGCGCCGGCCCCAGGCCCCAGACCAGCAGCAGCGACAGCCGCAGCAGCCGCCGATCCTGCGCCGCCTGGCCCAGGTCCTCGTAGTGCACCTTGGCCAGCACCGGGTACATCATCAACAGCAGCCCCAGGGCGATCGGCAGGGAGGTGTTGCCGAGGCGCACGGCATCGAGCCAGCCCTGGATGGCCGGGAACCAGCGGCCCAGCAGCAGGCCGCCGGCCATGGCCAGCAGGATCCAGAGGGGCAGGTAGCGGTCGAGCAGCGACAACCGGGCCAGCACGGCCCTGTCCTCGTCCATGCGATGGCCCGGCTGATTGGATCAACGCTAGTTGATTAATCGGTTGAGCTTGGCTCCGCCACCCGCCTCAGCCGCAGCACCGCATCGGCGACGGGGTGCAGCGAGACGTTCTCCACCGATCGCGCCTGGCTGGCCCCGAACGGGTTGTCCAGATCCGTGATCAGCAGCAGCAGCTTGATCAACAGCAGCGAGATCACCCCGATGAAGAACAGGGATTCGGCGAAGGGCTCGATCCGGGAGAGCACCAGCCCGACGGTGAGCACCCCGGTGCCGATGTAGGCGACTCCATAGACGGAGGGGACGAACGTGGTGGAGCGGATCACGTCGATGCGCTGCACGCCGCGGCGGATGTGGGCCAGCTCCAGCAGCAGGCGCGCCTGCAGCGGGGCTGGATTCCAGACGCCCAGCCGTTCGATCGACAGCTGCAGCGTGTCCAGCCGCTCCAGCAGCAGCAGGGCCGGCCCGGCCTCCCGCATCCAGGTCAGCAGCGATTCGCTGAAGTCCGCCAGCAGGGCCAGGGTTCCCTGCACCTCGGCCTCCGGCTGCCGCAGCCCCAGGCCCTGCACCTCGAGGGCGAGGCATTCCAGGGCGGCGGCCAGTTCACCGGGCAGTTTCTCCCCTTCCTTGTAATCCGTCAGCACCCCATTCAGCAGGAAGCCGAGCAGGAACACCTCCGACGCCACCAGGGCTGAGAACAGCGGATTGGGGGTGAGCACCTCCCAGTGCTCCTGGTGCACCACCACCCGGCAGGCCTCGATGGCCAGCAGCACCAGGCCCACCCGGCCAAAGAACCAGAGGCGCCGCAGCAGGGGCCTGCGGTCCGGCTTGGTGGCCGGATCCCTGGAGCTCGCGGTCATCACGGCAAACCGAACCGTTGCCAGTCTCGGCGGCGATACCGGCCTGGATCAGTCCTTGATCTTGGCCACCTCATCCCGGGCCCGCTTCAGCACATCGCCGCTGAGGGGGACGAAGCCCAGTTCGGCCGCCTGCTTCTGGCGCTCCTCCTCCAGGGCCCAGAGCAGGAAGGTGCGCACGGCCTCCGCCTTCTGCTCTCCCTGTCCGCTCTGGTAGGCCAGGATCCAGGTGAAGGCCACGATCGGGTAGCTCTCCGCCCCCTCGGGGTTGCAGTCCTCGCCAGCCAGGCGCTCATCGAGCTTGATGTTGTTGAGGGCCGCCGCTCCGGAGCTGGCATCCGGCAGAACGAACTTTCCGGCCTTGTTCTGCAGCGCCGCCGGCTTCACCGTGCCCCGCAGGTACGCCTGGTTGACGTAACCAATCGTTCCGGCGGTGTTCTGGATCACGCCGGCCACGCCCTCATTGCCCCGGCCGGCCAGACCCACGGGCCACTGCACCGCCTTGCCGACGCCCACCTTCTTCTTCCATTCCTCCGAGAAGCAGGCCAGCGCATTGGTGAAGTTGAAGGTGGTGCCGGAGCCATCGGAGCGGTGCACCACCGTCAGGGGCCGGTCGGGACAGCCCAGGGCGCTCCAGTTGGTGATCTTGCCCAGGAAGATGTCAGCCAGCTGGGCCTGGGTCAGCTTGAGACCGGGGCAGTCGGGATTGTTGTAAGCCGGGCTGATCGTGCCCCCCAGCATGGGGATCTGCACGGCGCCGCGCTTGCCGGCCGAGCCGGCCTTGAAGTCCTCGTCGCTGAGCGACTCGTCGGTGGCGCCGAAATCCACCGAGCCGGCCAGGAAGGAGCGCACCCCCTGCCCGGACCCGACCGACTGGTAGTTGACCAGGTGGCCCTTGGCGGTTTTGTAGTCGGCGGCCCAGCGCTGGTAGGCCGGCGCCGGGAAGGAGGCCCCGGCCCCGTTCAGCGAGGGCAGACCGCCGCCGCCGGAGCCGCAGGCGCTGAGGCCGAGCGCCAGGACGCCGAGCCCCCCCGGGAGGACGGCGCGACGCAGGCGTGCGAGGGTCCGCTGGTGGGGAAGGGGCACGGGGCTGGCGACGTGGTGTTCCATACATTTACTGCTTACTGGGACGGTGAGCCGGCCCCCTCCGGTGTCTCGTCCGGGGCCTCCTCCTCCGCTGCGCGCGGCAGCGGCGGTACGGGCGGCGGCGGCAGCACCTCCAGCTCGGGGGGGTTGGGTGGGGTGTCCGGGCCGATCAGATCCACCGCCGTGCGTTGCATCACCAGCCGGAAGCGCAGCGGTGCCTGGCTTTTGTTGATGAACTCCTGAACGGCGGCCACCTGAGCGGCCGTGGGCAGGTCCGGATCGGTCACCCGCACCCGGGCCCGGATCAGCGGTGGGTTCTGCTGCCAGTCGATGCTGAGACCCACCATGTCGATGGCGGGATCGCCGCCGAGGGTGATCGTGCTGCTGCGCAGCCGTTGCTCGATGGCGGCCTCCAGCTGCTGGGCCTTGTTCTCCTGGCGGGTCTGGTTCACCAGGCGGAAGAAGCTGCTGCCCAGGGGAAGCACCAGCAGGGCGGTGAGCGCCACGCTGGTGAGGCCCAGGCGGCTGTGGAACAGCCGGCGCCGGTACACCTTCTCGAGGGTCCCGAGGGACGCCATCGCCCCCACCATGATCCCGAGCAGGTTGGTGGCGAACAGCAGCAGCGCGCCGTAGGCCTGCATCCAGTCGGAGGAGGCCAGCAGGATCCCCACCACGCACATGGGCGGCACCAGGGCCACGGCGATGGCCAGGCCGGCCAGGGCCGAGATGGCGTCCTTGCGCAGCTTGGCGTACATCGCCACCGCCCCGGCCACCAGGGCCACCCCCAGATCCAGCAGGTTGGGGCTGGTGCGGTTCATCACCTCGCTGCCGAAGCTCGGGAAGGCCACCAGGTGGCTCACGGCCATCGCCAGCAGCACGCAGATCACCACCCCCAGCAGCAGGGTGCGCAGGGCCCGCAGGAACATCGGCAGCCGCCCCCGCAGGATCTCGAAGGCCATCGCCTGCAGCGGCATGATCCAGGGGGCCACCACCATGGCGCCGATCACCACCCCGGGGCTGTTGGCCAGCAGGCCGAGGGTGGCGATCAGGGTGGCCCCCACGGTGAGCACCACGAACACCTGGCTGAAGCTGGCTTCGTGCTCGAATTCCTGCTGCAGCGCGGCCAGCCGGTCGTCGGCCGCTGGGGCGGGGGGGGAGGTCATGGCCGTAGCGGGCTGTCGCAGCGCACCCCATCCTGATGGCCCGCCGAGATACGTTCCACAGGCACGCCCACCTGCTCACGCTTGGATGACACGGCGGAAGCCGGGACCCCACACCCTCTGGCCGCTGGCCATGGCGCTGCTGGCTCCCTGGGCTGCCCAGGCGAACAGCTGGACGTACCAGCGGCTGGTGGAGGCCTTCGAGCAGCGCGGCTTCAGCGTGATCGGCAGCCACCCCCGCTGCGCCGAGCGAGGGCTGTACGGGCTCTACCTGCGCGAGAGCCGCCGCATCGTGGTCTGCCCCCGCGGCAACCTCGCCGACACCCTGCTGCACGAGGGGTGGCACGGGGTCCAGTCCCGCTGCCTGCGGGGCGCCCCATTCCTGGGCGAGGAGGACCTGCGCCGGGGCCTGAGCCGCCGCGACCAGCGCGACCTGGCCCGGCTCTACGACGGGGCGCGCTGGCAGCGCGAGGCCGAGGCCCGGGTGATGGCCCGCCGGGATCCCGCCGCCTATTTCCGCCACGTGGACGAGCTCTGCGGTTCAGCCACTCCTTCACCGGCCGTCCCGCCGGCCCCGGCGTCACCGGAGAGCGCGCCTCAGGGCCAGGCGGTGAAGCGCACCGGCTCATAGCGGGCGATCGCCACCCGCCAGCCCCGGATCGCCAGGGCGGCCAGTTCCCCATGGAAATCGGCCGTGGCTCCGCCGCCGACCCAGCGGGCCCTGAGCCGGGGCAACTGGTCCTGCAGGGCCTCCAGCGGCAGCTCCACCAGCAGCAGGCTGCTCTCTCCGGCGGCCCGCCGCAGGGCGCCCTCCTCGCTGCGCTGCCAGAGGCGCAGCAGCAGCTCCAGCACGAGCGTGCGGCCGTCGTCGCCGGGTTCCGCCGCTTCAGCCGCCGCCACGGCCAGGGACTTGCCGTTCAGGGGCAGGGCCCGCGTCCCTTCCTGCTCCAGCAGGGCCAGCGCCACCAGATAGGGAGCATCCGCCATGACCATCGCCCGCACAGAGCCCCCAGCCTGCTGGATCGTCTGGAACTGGGGCTGATGCCACCGACAGAAGCCGGGGATGTCCTGTAGGAATGACGTCGAAGGTCATCAGACCATGGGCCCTGGCGACGTCACGGTGGTTGTCGTTCCCCGTGAACGGTTCAGCGAGGCGCTGCTATCGCTCGATTCCATCGAACGGAACACCGACCGTCCGTACGGGCTGATCTACATCGACGGGAAGTCACCGGCCGACCTGGCCGGGGCACTGCAGCGTCGCGCGGCGCAAGGGAACTTCCGCCTGATTCGCAGCGAGCAGCACCTTTCCCCCAATGCCGCCCGCAACCTGGCCCTGCCCCACGTCACGACCAGGTACCTGGTCTTCATCGACAACGATGTGATCGTCACCCCTGGCTGGCTCGGGGCCCTGGTGGCCTGCGCCGAGCGCCACGGTTGCACCGCCGTCTGCCCCCTGACCTTCGAGGACGAGGCCTTCAGCGTCGTCCACCACGCCGGTGGCCAACTCCTGTGGAGGTCCACCGGGCAGGGGCGCCGCTGGCTCACCGAACGGCGCCCCTGGAACCATCTGCCGTTGGCCAAGGTGAACCAGCCCCTGGTGGCCGGCCCCACCGAGCTCAACGAGTTCCACTGCGTTCTGGTCCGCACGGACTTCTTCGCGCAGAACGGGCCCCTCGACGAGGGGCTGCTGAGCATGGCCGAGGAGACGGACTTCTCGATCGCCGTGGCGGAAAGCGGTGGCTCGATGGTGTTCGAGCCGGCCAGCCGGGTGAGCTACATCCCCCCCTCCCCCGCGAACCTGCTTCCGTCCGACAGGCCCTTCTTCGAGCTCCGCTGGTCCAGCGACTGGGTGCGGAGAAGCGTCGACCACATGGTGGCCAAGCACCACCTCGACCCGGTGTCGCCGGTGGCCAAGCACTGGCTGCGTTTCGTGTTCCAGCACCGCCATGCCTGTGCCACCGGCTCCAGGACGATGCCGGCGCTGGCCATCCTGTTCGGCAATTACGGCTCCACCCTCGGCAAGCGGGAGAAGTGCGATCTGCTGCTCCGCCGGCTCTCGCCCGATTCCCACCACCGGCGCTGAGCGCCGCCGCCATCCCCGTCGCCCGTCGACAAGGGCGGGCGCTCCGGCGAGCATGGCGGTTCGTGGGCCCGTCCCACCCCACCCGCCCCGGAGCCATGGACAGCGTCGACGGCAAGATCATCGTGGGCAGTGAGGAGTGGTGCAGCTTCCCGGACGCCGGGCTGCCGGCGATCAAGGCCCGGGTGGATTCCGGTGCCGCCACCTCCGCCCTCCACGCCACCAACATCGTTGCCTTCGAGCGAGACGGGCGTCCCTGGGTGAGCTTCGAGGTGCATCCCCTGCAGGGTGATCGGGTCGTGGTGGTGCGCCACGAGGCCCCCGTGGTGGCTCGGCGGGAGGTGCGCAACACCAGCGGCGTCTCAGAGAACCGCTACGTCATCCGGGAGCGGCTGGTGCTCGGCGAGCAGAGCTGGGAGGTGGAGCTGACGCTCGCCAACCGGGATGCCATGGGGTATCGGATGCTGCTCGGTCGCCAGGCGATGGTGGGCCGGATCCTGGTGGACCCGGAGGGCAGCCACCACCTGCGCAGCCTCAGCGCCGAGGAGAGCCGGGCCCTCTATGCCCATGTCCGCCCGCGCGATGCCGGCCTGCGGATCGTGCTGCTGGCCAGCGACCCCGAGCTCTACAGCAACCGGCGCCTGATCGAGGCCGGCGAGGAACGGGGCCACCATATGCAGTTCCTCAACATCCGCCAGTGCTACATCCGCCTGGATCCCCGCAACCCGGAGGTCCACTACCGCGGCGGTGACGTGCTCGGCGCGGTGGATGCGGTCATCCCCCGCATCCGTCCCAGCGTCACCTTCTACGGCTGCGCCGTGACGCGGCAGTTCGAGTCGATGGGGGTGCCGTCGCTCAACAGCGCCCAGGCGATCACCGCCTCCCGCGACAAGCTCTTTGCGTCCCAGGAATTCGTCCGCGCCGGGCTCAACACCCCCGTCACGGGCTTCGCCGATTCCCCGCTCGACACAGTGGATCTGATCCGCATGGTGGGCGGCGCCCCCCTGATCGTGAAGCTGCTGGAGGGGGCCCAGGGCAAGGGCGTGGTGCTGGCCGAAACCCAGAAGGCGGCCGAGAGCGTCATCAACGCCCTCCAGAGCCTCGACGCCAATCTGCTGGTGCAGGAGTTCATCAAGGAGGCCGGCGGCACGGATCTGCGCTGCTTTGTGGTCGGCGGCAAGGTGGTGGCCGCCATCGAACGCCGGGCTGCCGAGGGGGAGTTCCGGGCCAACCTGCACCAGGGGGGAACGGCCCGGACGGTGCAGCTGGAAGCGGCGGAGAAGCAGATGGCCGTCAAGGCCTGCAAGGCCCTGGGGCTGGATGTGGCCGGCGTCGACATCCTGCGCTCCCACCGCGGCCCCCTGCTGCTGGAGGTGAACTCCAGCCCGGGACTCGAGGGGATCGAGACGGCCACCGGCCTGGATCTGGCCGGCAAGATGATCCGCAAGCTGGAACGCAAGCTCGGCTGGGGACGGCCCCCGGCCGACGGCGCCATGGAGGCCCAGCCCGCGGCCCCGGCATGATCGCTCCGGCATGAGCACCGCCCGATGAGCACCCCCCCATCGGCCTACCTGGAGCTGGAGGCCGTCGAGGCCTGGCTGGGGCCCCGCCGCGTCTTCGAAGACCTCTCTCTGCGGCTCTACGGCGGCGAGCCCACCGTGGTGCTGGGCCCCAACGGCTCCGGCAAGAGTTCGCTGGTCAAGCTGCTCAGCCGGGAGCTCTACCCCGTGGTGAAGCCCGGCTCCTGCCTGCGGATCTTCGGCAGCGAAACGGTCAATCTCTGGCAGCTGCGGGGCCGCATCGGCCTGGTGTCCCAGGATCTGCACGCCGCTTACGTCGGTCGGGTTCCCGCCGACGATGTGGTGCTCTCCGGCTTCTTCGGTTCGGTGGGCATCGGCCGCAGCCAGGTGGCCACCGAAGCCCAGCGGCGGCGCGTGGCCGAACTGATGGAGCAGCTGGGGCTGGCCGATCTGGCTGGGCGCCCCTACGGCCAGCTCTCCGAGGGGCAGCGGCGTCGCCTGCTGCTGGCCCGGGCCCTGGTGCACGGACCCGAGGTGCTGGTGCTGGATGAACCCACCAACGGGCTTGATCTGAAGGCGAAACACCAGTTGCTGGCGATCCTGCGCGACCTGGCCCGTGCCGGCACCACCCTGTTGCTGGTGACCCACCAGATCGAGGCGATCCTGCCTGAGATCCGCCGTTGCGTGCTGCTGCGCGAAGGCCGGGTGGTGGGCGATGGCCCCACCGACGCCCTGCTGCAGGACGCCCCCCTCAGCGCCCTGTTCGACACCCCCCTGCGGGTGTGCGAGGCGAACGGTTACCGGCAGGTGTTGCCGGCGGGCTGAGCCGTCATCATGCGGGACATGTGCCGCGGCTTCCGGATGCCCCGTCCGATCCGTCTGCCCCGTCCGGTCCGCCTGCTGCTGGCGTTCCTGATCGCCTGCCTGCTGCCGCTGACGGGCCTTGCGACGGCGGCGTTATCCGCTGGCCCGGGGGCCCCAGCTGCCGCCCAGCTCCGGGCCACCTACGTACCCCTGGAGAGCCAACCGTTCCATGGCCAGCTGCTGGAGCTGAAGCAGCAATGGACCGATGCGCCCCTCAACCAGGTGGTGGGGGACAGCCCGCGGGCCACCCTGCTCAACTTCTACGTGGTGATGGCCCAGGTGAACCGGGACATCGCCCGGATCGAGGCCAAGGCTGAGGCGACACCCGGGCTCTTGCTGTCCAGCGCCTTGCGTCACGAACTGGCGCTGATCAACAGCTACTTCGAGGAGGCGGTGAAGGCCCTGGATGTGTCAGAGATTCCCCAGAGCATCCGGGCGGATTTCGCCGATGAATATGCCCTCAAGCTCAAGGTGATTCTCGATTACGTCTTCACCCACAGCCGCAAGCCTTTCGAGATTCCTGATGCGGCCGGCATGAAGGCCCTGAATGATGGACGGGTGAACCCCAGCGCCAGCTGGACCATCCCGGGCACCTCCATCACCCTGACGGATGAGGAAACGGAAGGGGGCCGTGATCGCGGCTACCGGTTCTCCGCCTTCACGGTGGCCCAGATCCCCAGCCTCTACGAGGAGATCAAGGATCAGCGAGCGCCATCTGCGGGGCCCACGAGCCTGCTGACGCCAGCGATCTATGACGCCTTCAGCCTCAGGCCGGGCCATCTCCTGCCACCGAAGTGGTATCTGAGCATTCCCCGGAGCTTCCGCCAAACGGTGCTGGAGTCCCATCTCTGGGACCAGACCCTGTTCCAGATCGTGTTGGGTCTGCTGGCGCTGGTGGCCTTCGCCTTCGTTCAGTTCCGTCTGGTGCTGGCCCTGCTGGCCACCTACCGGATGACGGAACGGGCCGCCAGCCAACCCCGCACACCGATGCAGATCTGGCAGGTCGACAACATCGCCTGGCAACGGGTGTTGCTGGCGGCGGTGGCCCTGCCCATGGCCCGTGTGGTGGAACTGCTGCTCGATCACTACGTCAACGTCACCGGCCTGCCCCTGCAGGTGTTGATGTACCTGCTCTACACGCTCTACTTCTGCTGGGCGGGGTTGTTCAGTTTCTTCCTGATGGAGGCCCTGGGCCGCAGCCTGGCCGAATGGGTCACGATCCTGCGCGGGCGGCGCAACGCCCTGCAGCTGAGCCGCGTCAGCAATCTGGTGATGCCCGTCTGCCGGGTGATGGGCGCCGTCATCGGCGTCTCCCTGATGTACCGGCTGCTGATCCTGCTCGGTCTGCCGGGCTCCACCGTGCTGGCCTTTTCTGCGGTGCCCGGCCTGGCCATCGGCCTCGGGGCCTCCAAGCTGCTGGGCAACCTGTTCGCCGGCCTGTCGATCCAGACCGACCGTCCCCTGAGGGTGGGGGAGTTCTGCCGCATCGGCAGCAATCTGGGCTACGTCACCAAGATCGGCCTGCGTTCCCTGGAGCTGCAGACCCACGAGAGCCGCATCACCATTCCCAATTCGGTCGTCGATGAGGAGACGATCGTCAACTACTCCCTGCGGTCGGATCAGGCGCAGGATGCGGTCCTGCACGTCTTCGAGCTGCACCTGCCCCTGCCGGCCGAGCTCACCCCCGACCAGCTGGATGATCTGGTGCATTACGCCCGCCTGTACCTCACCGATCTGCCGGGATTGTCCGCCGCCCAGGTGTTCCTTGACCAGGCGACCGCCGATGGGGAGCTGGTGCTGCGCTGCTGCGGGCAGATTCACGCCCCCAACTGGACCGACTACCTCACCCTGCGGGAAGCGGTCCTGCTGCGGTTGCGGCAGATCCTCGATCAGGTGATCCGCTCCCGCATGGTGATCGGCGTGGCCTACGACACCAGCCCGGAGCAGCTGCAGCGCATCCCGGAACTGATCGCGTCGCTGTTTGAGGCCGAGCCCCTGGCCGCCTTCCGGGCCTGCCGCCTGATGGCCATCAACGACTTCAGCTACGACTTCACCTACGACTACCGCTCCGCCCAGCCCACCTATCCGGCGTTCAAGGATGAGGTGGCCCGCCTCAACCGGGCCCTGCTGGCCCTGTTCGCCGCCGAAGGGATCGAGATCCCCTACCCCACCCAGGCGGAGCTCCAGCTGAATGGCTGAGCTGACGCTCCAGACCCTTGCCGGCTGCGGCCTGGCGATCGGCGCCTATCCCCGCTTCCGCTACGACGCCCGTGGCGGCGGCGGGCTGGGCGAGCTCACCGCGGCGGATCCCGCCGGTATCGGCGTCGGCCCTGGCACCGGCAGCCTCTGCTTCGATCCCGCCGGCCTGAGGATCCCGCCCCTCGACTGGCGCACCACCCGCTTCCTGGGGCTGCCGTTGCCCCCCGGCCTGGGGATCACGATCCAGCCCGAGCGGCTCGAAGGTCGCCTCGACGGCGCCACCGGGGCGATGGAACTGCAGTTCGACGCCCGCTTCCGCTTCGCCATCGGTGCCCTCTACCGCGCCCCCGACCTGATCGTCGCCACCACCCTCAGCACCGGCCCGGTGCAGGGCCGCCGCCACCGGGCCAGCGGCCAGCCCCTCGACGGCGCCGGCCGGGCCCTGCTGGTGGGGGTGGCCACCATCGCCCCCAGCGGTGACCCCTGGCTCGACCGGTTTCTGGGCTTGCCCGATGAGGCGCTGGCCCTGCTGCGCTGCCGCCTGGCGCCCAAAGCACCGGAAGCCCAGGACTTACCTTGACCCCCTGCCACGCCCGATCCCGCCATGCATCCCCTGCCGCTGCATCTCGGCCCGGGCAGTGATCTGCGCGCCAGCCTCGAGCAGCTGGCGATCGAAGCCGGCGCCTCCGGCTTCGTGCTCGGCGTCGTCGGCGACCTCTCCCAGGCGGCGTTCCAGTGCCCTGGCCTGGAGGAGCCCACCGTGCTGCAGGGCCACCTGGAGATCATCACCCTGCAGGGCACCGTGGCGCCCCAGGGGGTGCACCTGCACCTGAGCCTCTCCGACGGCGACTGCCAGGTGTGGGGCGGTCACCTCGAGCACGGCAGCCTCGTGCTCCGGGGCGCCGACCTGCTGGTGGGCTTCCTGCCCCAGCCCGGAGCACCCCAGGATCCGGCGCAAGCCGCCGAGGCGACCGCAGCGGTCCGGCCCACCGCCCCCGCCTCCCCGGCCCAGCCCCGGGTGGAGATTGCCGTGCGCAGCGGCTGCCCCTACTCGGCCCGGGCCCTGCGCATGCTGCGCACCCTCGGCATCCCCCATCGGGTGCAGCTCGCCGATGACGACGCGGCGCGGGCGGCGGTCGCCGAGCGCAGCGGCCTGACCTCCATGCCCCAGGTGTTCATCGATGGCCAGCCCATCGGCGGCTACGACGCCCTGGCCGATCTCCACGGCCGCGGCGAGCTCGACCACCTGCGCTGAGGCCTCCCCCCATCCGCCCTAGGGTCGATTCCTGAGACGCGACCTGTCATGGCTGCCCGCCTCGCCATCGGCCCGGTGGACGTGAGTCCGGAGGTGCGTGAGTGGGTGGATGCCGAGACCCTGCAGCGGCTGGTGGCCCGTCACCGCCGGGGCGACTGGGGCGTGGTGGATGACCGTGATGCCCGCGACAACACCATCGCCGCCTACCGGCAGCAGGGGTCCCTGCGCAGCGTCTTCGATCTCGGACAGGGGCTGCAGGTGTGGATCCTCACCCATGACCTCGGCACCGATCGGCTGCACACCCTGGTGCTGCTGCCCAGCGACGAGTAGGCCGCTGGTCGGCTGACGGTCCGGGGCGGATATCGCCGCCGCTCCCGTGGTCTTGTCTTCATAATTTCTTTCGTCAGCTTGTGTTGCCTCCCCTCTGGACGTTGCGGCTGGATGTTGTACAAGGGTGAACAGGTCGTGGGAAGAATGGTGACGATTGAGCTCCCTCAGCCCAGGCGCCAGTCCCGCTCCTCCGGCGAGGTGCGCTCTTCCGCTGAAGGCTGGTCTCCAGCCGACGAGCTGGCCGCCCTGGAAACCGTCTGGGCCAGCCTCTGCCAGGACGCGGCGAGCCCCGCCCCCTCCCTCCAGCTGCCGGTGATTTCCCGCTCCAGCCCCAGCCGTCAGGGTGATGATGGCCGGCCCCAACGGCAGCGCCCGCGCCCGCGCATCGATACCGGGCGGATCGCTTCCTGAAGAGGTTCTGCCTCTTTCACGATCTTTTTCTTTCGCAATCATTCGCAGCGAAGGTGCAAACCTTCGTGGTGAAGGAATGTATGGATCCTTTCCCAGGCACTGAGCGCTGTAACGATTGTGTTTGTTTTCCCAGGAATCGGCTGAGAATCTCTGCTTGACATCGCCGGCGGGCAAGGCCTTCCGGGGAATCCCTTTCCGTTGGTCTCCCGCACCGGTACCTGCCTGAATCCGCCAGGTGGGCGCCCACGGCGATGCTCCTCCCCCTGCCCTTTGCGTTGTTTCCACCATGGCCCTGGTCCAAGCCCCTTCCCTTGGTATCGAGCGTTTCGCGGATGACCGCAACAAGGAGAACTGGTCAAAAGCCTCCCAGCAGGATCGCGATGGCATCATCCGTCTGGTGTATCAGCAGGTGCTGGGCCAGCAGTATGTGATGCAGAACGAGCGCCTGGTCGGTGCTGAATCTCTCTTCCGCAACGGTTATCTCACCGTGCAGGAATTCGTGCGCACCCTCGCCAGGAGTGGTCTGTATCGCTCCCGTTTCTTCGAGTCCTGCAATCCTTACCGCTTCATCGAGCTCAACCACAAGCATCTCCTCGGACGGGCTCCCCACAACAAGGCCGAGATGCTGCACCACTTCACGATCCTGCAGGAACAGGGCTACGACGCCGAGATCGATTCCTACATCGACAGCCCCGAGTACCAGGATCGTTTCGGTGCAGATGTGGTCCCCTATCTGCACGGCTGGGACTACTCCGCCGGCCACCAGGGGCAGCAGTTCTCCTGGCTGATGCAGCTGGCCGGTGGGGCAGCGGCGTCGGTGAAGGGAGACAGCGCCGGCACCCGCTTCAAGCTGGGTCGGGCCCTGCACCAGGACCGGGCCGTGACGGTGACGGTCCTCCGTCCCCGCTTCAGCGGTGAATCCTTCTTCCAGGCCAACCTGGCCCAGGGCGGTGCCAGCGTCGATGGTCCGATCTCCCGCAACGGCCAGCCCACCGATCACGCCCGCGGCCATCGGGAGGAGGCCCTGGTGGTGTCGGCTGGGGTGCGCGGCACCAGCTCCCCCAGTGGCCGGGTGGCCACCATCACCGCCACCGGGCTGGTGAACAACGCCGTGGTGCGCAGCGGTGCCTACGTGATGCGGGTGCCCTACAGCCGCATGAACGAGGCCCTGCAGCGGGTGCAGCGACTCGGTGGCCGGGTGGTGCGCGTCAGCGTCAACTGAGCTGACGCTTCGGGGGGTCAGGGCCGTAGGTCCACCCCCCGCCCGGCCAGCAGCTGGCGGCAGGCCATCAGGGCCGAAAGGCTCACCCCGGCGGTCCCCTCGCCGGGGTGGATGGCATCGCCGCACAACCACAGACCCGCCAGGGGGCTGCGGCTGGCCAGGCCGAAGGGCCCGAAGCGGCTGGGGTGCTGGCCCAGGCCGCCCACATAACCCCAGGGCCGGCCGGTCCAGCCGGCAAAGCCCCGGGGAGTGGCCAGCTCCCCGTGCAGCCAGTCGGCCGGTCCCACCCCCAGCAGCCGCTCCAGGCCCTGCTGGATGGCGGCCTTCGCCCGCTGCTTGTGGGACTGATAGGTGGCCTCGTCCCCACCGAACCAGGGGCGGGCCGGGGTGAACACGCTGGCGATCACCGTGGCCCGTCCGGCGGGGGCCCGGCCGTCGCCCTCCTGGCTCACCGAGACGAACAGGGAGCCGGGGTCAGGGGCCTCCAGCTGCAGGTGGCTCGGGCACCCCGGCGGCAGCCTGTCCCGCTCGACGGCTCCGTAGAACACCAGGGCGCCGCTGGGTTCGCCCAGGGCCGCGAGCCGCCTCTGGTAGCCGCCGGGCAGGGCCTTCCCCAGCAGGGCCGGCAGGGTCTGGGGGGGCAGGCTGACCACCACATCCGGGGCGCTCAGGTGAAAGGCTTTCCCCCGCCCACGCCCGTCCTCGGGTGGCGCCCCGCCCCGCTGGCCCGTGATCCGCCAGTCGCCACCGGGCTGCTCCGGCGGCTGCAGCCGCTCCACCCGGTGCCGCAGCCGCAGCCGGCCACCGTGCCGGGCGAGGGCGCTTTCCAGGGCTTCGCTGAGGGCCTGCATCGACCCCTCCAGGTGCCAGAGCCCGAGCGGTTCCTGCACCATCGCCAGCACCGTGGCCCCGTAGAGGGCGGCGGTGCGATCCGCCGGTTCCTGGGAATAGAGCCTCAGCTGCAGATCCAGGAAGCGCCGCAGCCGCCTGTCGGCGGCGCAGCCGGTCAGCCGCAGCAGGTCGGCGATGGTGGCGGTGGTGAGCACGCCGCTGGCCAGGTTACCGGCCCCCAGGGCCCCCAGCAGCTGGCCCAGATCCCACCAGGAACGCGGCGGCAGCACCGGATCCCGCGACGCGAAGGCCCAGTTGGCCTGGTGCAGGGCGTCGCAGAGGGCCCAGAAGCGTTCACTGCCGGGGAACTGGCGCAACCGTTCCTGCCGCCAGCGCTGCGGATCGCGCCAGATGGCCACTGGCTCACGGCCATCGGCCAGGTCCACCACGCAGCCCGGATCCAGGGGCACGGCCGCCGGAGGCGCCACGCCCAGATGGCGGAACAGGCGGGCATGGATGCCGGCGGGGGTGCCGTCGCCCTGCTCCAGCCCCGCCACCTGGGTGGCCCCCACGTCGAACACGTAGGGACCGCGCCGGAAGGTGCCGGCGCAGCCGCCACTCTGGTGGTGGGCTTCGAGCAGCTCCACCTGCAGCCCCTGTTTCGCCAGCAGCGCCGCCGCCGTCAGGCCGGCGATGCCGGCGCCCACCACCACCACGTCCACCTGGTCTCTTCTGCTGGGAGGCAACACGGCACCGATGGCTCAAACGGGATGCTGGCAGATCGGAGCTGGACGCTGGCCGGATCGATCAAGAGCAGGCCGCCGATGCAGTTGTGGCGCGGATCTACATCACAAGAGCGGCGATCCAATGTTGGCACTTATGCATTTCTTGACGGCCCTGTAATCGCCATGGGCTCAGAGGAGGTCAAATCCACTCTTTCTGAGGTGATTGTCCTTGCCGTCACGACCATCGAATCCGCTGAGAACCACTGTGCAGCAAGGGCTTTGCTCTGGAGCCCATGCGCCTAGCACGCATTTTGATGCATCAACGCTGTCTCGTCTGAATCCTTCCTTGCCCCAAGGGCTGGTGGTGATTTGGCCTATGTCAGACCGTGATACGGTGAATAGTGGTTGAATGCCACATTGGTCCTCGTTCCGTATACAGCCATGAAGATTCTGCCCATCGCCTTGCGTGCATTTGGACGTCATGATCAGCGATTGATCCTGTCGAAGTCTCTTTTCGGCGCTGCGGTTGTTGCGGCCGCTGTCACTGGTCTGTCCGCTGGTTCGGCAGAGGCCGTGCAAACGACCACCTGTGCATTGCCCGGTAGCCTGACAATCGGCGACAAGACAGTTACCAACATCGTGTGCAGTGGTGTGGGTGCTGACACTGAGATCCGATTCAATAACTTCGGTCTGGCCTATGACTTCGGCAGTGTCATCGATCCCCCGACGCAGTCCGGGTCAATCTCCTACACCATCTCCGTCACTAATCCCAGGTTCGAATTCGCTGCGGTTGGACTCGACTCCGGCTGTATCTTCCCAGCCCTTGGAGGCTGTACGGTGACGAAGAATGTGAGCTGGAATGGTGGATCCACTTCCTTGGCTTCCAGTAATGGGAATCCCGCCCCTGTGGACTATCTGTTTGCTGCGGGAGTCACCTCGCTGAACATTCAAGATATCTTCTTTGCAACGGGCAACTCCGCGGTTTCGACGGCGAACAACTTCTTCAGCCAGAGGCCCGGGAATGTTCCTCCTGACTCGGTGCCCGGACCGCTTCCCATTCTTGGCGCTGGTATGGCCTTCGGCTTGAGCCGTCGGCTGCGGTCCCGGATCAAGGCGTCCTCGACAGCGGTCTGAACGGGATTGGATCGTCCTGGTTGAGCCCAGGCCTGTCCTTCTCCATCCCTGGCCCTGGCCAGGGATTTTTTTCTTGGCTGATTCGATGAGGAAAGTTGTCTGGAGGATGGGTCGGCAGGATATCTCCGCTATCCGATGGCCAGCCCACGTTCAGAAGCACGACGTTGATCGGCCGTTGTTCTGCTCTGGTGGTGGATTCTCCCAGCCGGCACCTTGATGGCCCCATCGCCGTCGAAACGATCAGGCCTGCCGATGCCGATTCGCACCTGAGGCAGGCATGTTGCTACCGGCTATGGGTGGGATCGTTTTCAACCTCGATCCATTCCTTGTCAATGACACCATCAAAATGATGGCGCCCGTGCAGGTGACCTTTCCCCATCTTTCCTTGGCGGCGGACCAGAAGACTCTGCAACAGAGTGGCGTGATAGGGGGAACGGCGACCGATGGCTGCAAAGCCCAGGAAAAAGATCAGCATCCTCAGCGTGTTCCCAAAAGCCAGGCCCAGAGAGCGTTGCCACACGCTGGACATGTTGTTGCCGAACTCATATTCGGCGCGTTTGGTGTTGGCACTGATGGCATCCGCCAGGCGCTCCCTGATCACTGGAAAGGGTTGGGGAAACGACTCGGGAAGCGGCGCCTTGTTCCCCGGCACCTGCTCGTAGGCCCTGCGTAGCTCCGCAGGTGTGTTGGCTTTCCTGATCGCCTCGGCGGCCCTGGATGCTTGGCTGAGTAGCTGGGTTGATTCCTGATTTCGTGTTTGCAGCAGTTTTGCACCGGAATAGATCTGTACCGGGATCAGAAGCAGATATCCCAAGGCCACCCAGCTGGCCAGGCGCCGCAGCAGTTCGGCACGGTTGGCCAGAGGTTTGGACTGGGGATTCAGAACGGCAGCGGCTGCCACCAGAAGAACTCCCGTCAGTGGTGTGATGCCTCGGCTGACAAGAAATCCAATCATGACGTCCAGCCAGGCCGGCTGGAGGAGGGCTATGGGCCAGGCCTGAAAGGCCAGTTCGACCAGGAAGTACGCCAGGATGGCGACACCAACCCAATGAAGAACGATTGCAAATTCAACCTGCAGCTCGCGGGATGATTCGCGGGAGTTCCGGGCGCTAGTGGTCGGGGTCATCGTTGTCTTTCCTGTCTCTACTGTGATCTGAATATCGTATGGATTCTTCAGTTTGGTCAAGCGAGTTTCACATGACTTGCTGGACGGGACCGGATGGATGTGTTGGGATTGAAGCTTCGGCCGTGTGGGGCGCATCAGCTCCCTTTGGGAACGGCAAAAACCATCCATTTCCACGCTTCCATGGCCCACCCCGCCACCCTTATCCCCTGGCTGGCCGAACAGCTCGGTGTTGAGCCGGTCGGCTGGACAGCGGTGGGTGGTGGCTGCATCCACAGCGCCTGGCGACTGGATCTTGTCGATGGCCGCCGGCTGTTCGCCAAGGCGAACGGGGCCTCCGCCCTGCCGATCCTGGAGGCCGAGGCCGAGGGTCTGCGGGCCCTCGCGGCGGCGGCGGGTGAAGAGGGCCCGGGGGTGCCCGTCCCCCTGGCCTGCGGGGTATCCGGACCTTCGGCCGTGCTGGTGCTCCCCTGGCTCGACCTGGCGCGCGGCCGTTCCGCAGCCCATGAGCCGCAGTGGCGCCGCCTGGGTGCAGCGCTGGCGGCTCTGCACCGCCGCAGCCTGACCCGCAGCTGCGTGGCGGAGGATCGGGTCGGGGCGGCCTTCGGCTGGCCCCGGGACAACGTCATCGGCTCCTTCCCGCAGCGCAACGGCTGGGAGTCGGACTGGGGCCGGTTCTTCGTGGAACGGCGGCTGGCCCCCCAGCTGGCCCACCTGGCCAGCAGCGGCCACCCCCTGCGGCGGGCCGCCGCGCTGCTGGAGCGCGCCGGCCAGTGGCTGGGGGCCCACTGTCCGGAGCCCTGCCTGGTGCACGGTGATCTCTGGAGCGGCAATGCCGCCGTCACCAGCGAGGGCCGCGGGGTGATCTTCGATCCGGCGGTCCACCGGGGCGACCGGGAGGTGGACCTCGCCATGGCGCGCCTGTTCGGGGGCTTCCCCGAGGCGTTCTTCGAGGGGTACCAGGAAACCTGGCCCCTGCCCTCAGGCCACCGCCCGCGACGCGAGCTCTACAACCTGTACCACCTGCTCAACCACGCCAACCTGTTCGGCGGCAGCTACGTGGGACAAAGCGAGGCCTGCCTCGACTCCTTGCTGGAGCGGGGCGAGGGGTGGGGCTGAGAAAGGACACGGGGACGTCGCGACGCCCCCGGTGTTGCTGACGATCCCTGAGCTCAGCTGAGGTATTCCTTGCGCAGTGACTGGACTTTCGCCATCACGGCAGAACGCTTCTCACCGGTGGTGAGGTTCTTCCAGCTCCAGCTGCCGACCACCACCAGGCCGAGCAGTTCCAGCAGGCCCGGGACGATCGGAAGCAGGTTGATGGTGTCGAGCACACCCTTGATCAGGATCTGGGCCACGATCACGGCCAGCAGCACGCCGGAGGCCTTGCCGATCCGGCCCACCTGACTCCAGTCCACCTTGTCGAGGGTTTCGTTGACCTTGCCGATCACTTCGCTGTAGCGCTCGCTGAAATCCACCTCGGCGGCACTGCTGGTGCTGCTGTCGTCCTGCATGGTCTCCTTCACTTCGGTCGTGCTGTCGATCATGGAAGGAGAGGTCTCCTGACGGAATGATGCATAACGTACCGGTGTGACCCCACAGACGCCAGAGGAGCTGTGCCTCGGTCGGCAGGCGCTGACGGTGCTGGAGGCCGTCCTGCTGGCGGCCGCCCCCGAGGAGGGGTGTGCCCTGCTGCTGGGTCGCTGCGACCCGTGGCGCGTCGAGCAGGCCTGGCCCTGTCTCAACGTCTGGGAGCCGCCGCCGGAGCGCCGCCGCCGCTTCGCCCTCGATCCCCGCGAGCAGCTGCAGGCGCAGAAATGGGCCCGGGCCCGGGGACTCACGGTGCTGGGGTCGGCCCACAGCCACCCGCTCTCGGTCCCGGTGCCCTCGGCGCTGGATCGCTCCCTCGCCTTCGCCCCCACCCTGATGCTGATCCTGGGGCAGGCCGATGGCCCCGCCGCGTCGGCGGCGGCTGGGGACGGGCCCTGGTCCCTGGCCTGCTGGTGGTTGCCGGAGCAGGGCAGCCCCCGGCGGTTGGCGTGGAGAATGGACGGTTAGTGCGTCGTGGATCTCCACCGCCATGCTTCCTCCCGACACCAGCGCCGTCCAGCTCAGCCCCGATGAGGTGGTGCGCTTCTCCCGCCACCTGATCCTGCCCGAGATCGGCATGGAGGGGCAGAAGCGGCTCAAGGCGGCCTCGGTGCTGTGCGTCGGCACCGGCGGCCTCGGCTCGCCCCTGCTCCTCTATCTGGCCGCCGCCGGCGTCGGCCGCCTGGGCATCGTCGACTTCGACGTGGTGGACCACAGCAACCTCCAGCGCCAGGTGATCCACGGCACCAGCTGGGTGGGCAAGCCCAAGATCGAATCCGCCAAAGCCCGGATCCATGAGATCAACCCCCACTGCCAGGTGGATCTCTACGAAACGGCGCTCACCAGTGAGAACGCCCTCGAGATCATCGCCGGCTACGACATCGTCTGCGACGGCACCGACAACTTCCCCACCCGCTACCTGGTCAACGACGCCTGCGTGCTGCTGGGCAAGCCGAACGTCTACGGCTCCATCTTCCGCTTCGAGGGCCAGGCCACGGTGTTCAACGACCAGGGAGGCCCCAACTACCGGGACCTGTTCCCCGAGCCGCCGCCGCCGGGCATGGTGCCCTCCTGTGCCGAAGGGGGTGTGGTGGGGGTGCTGCCCGGAATCATCGGCGTGATCCAGGCCACCGAAACGGTCAAGCTGATCACCGGCATCGGCACCAGCCTCAGCGGCCGCCTGCTGCTCTTCGATGCCCTCAAGATGAGCTTCCGGGAGCTGAAGCTGCGCCCCAACCCGGAGCGTCCCGTGATCGACAAGCTGATCGACTACCAGGAGTTCTGCGGCGTGGGCGGCTCGGCCCCCGGCCAGGAGGAGGCGGGCAGCGTGGCCACCATCAGCGTGAGCGAACTCAAGACGCTGCTCGATGGCCCCCAGGACGACCTGCTGCTGCTTGATGTCCGCAATCCCCCCGAGGCGGAGATCGCGGTGATCCCCGGCGCGGTGCTGGTGCCCCTCGATCGCATCGAGAGCGGCGAGGCGATCGAGGAGGTGCGGCGCCTGGCGAACGGCAAGCGGCTGTATGTCCACTGCAAGCTGGGCGGCCGTTCCGCCAAGGCCCTGATCGCCCTGGGGCGCCACGGCATCGAAGGGGTGAACGTGCAGGGCGGGATCGACGCCTGGAGCCAGGAGGTGGATCCTGACGTTCCGCGCTACTGATCCCCTCTCCCCCGCCAGGCAGCGGTGGCTGGAGCGCCGTCGCGCCGAAGCCCGGCGCCTGATCGCCCTGGAGAAGCGCTTCCTGCCGCTCCTTCTCTCGGCCCTGCTGCCGATCCTCGTGATGCCGCTCACGGCCACGCGGGGCTGGCCGGGCCAGGTCCTTCTGGCCCTGGTCTTCAATCTGTTGATCCTGCAGTCGATCCTCACCCTGCCGGTGATCTCCGGGGTGAGCTACGCCAGGCTGCGCCAGGAGATCTTCCGGGGGGTCGGGGTGGTGGGGGGCGCCGGACTCTGGTTGCCGGTGCTCACCGGGACCTGGCACGGCGGCCTGTTCCGCGGCGTGGAGATGGTGCTGCTGAGCCTCTTCTTCCTGGCCACCTCCATCCGGTTGGTGCGTCTGCTGGCCCGGGTGCCGCGGGTGAACGTGCAGGTGATGGCCGGCGCCGCCGCGGGCTATCTGCATCTGGGCCTCACCGGTGGGGTGCTCGCCACGGCCACCCAGGTGCTCGTGCCCGGCAGCTTCAGCCTCGGGGCGGCCGCCAGTAACCAGCTGATGCTCGACCGGCTCACCTACTTCAGCTTCGTCACCATCGCCGGCGTCGGCTATGGCGACGTGCTGCCGGCCAATGCGGTGGGGGAGCGCTTCGTCATCCTGCTCAGCGTCGCCAGCACCCTGTACGTGGCCCTGCTGGTGGGCCTGCTGCTGGGTCGCTTCATCGCCTCGGAGGAGGTGGAGATGCTCGAGGAGGACGAACTGGGCCTCGACCGGGTCGATGGGCCCGGGCAGCCCTGAGCGGCAGCTTCAGTAGTCGACGCCGCGCTTGAGGTCGACGCCCCGCTCGGCGTAGTGCTTGTGGCACACCATCTCCGAATGGACGCTGGCCAGGTCGAAGTAGGCCGGCCGGCTCTTGCAGCGGCCCGTGATGATCACCTCGGTTTCGGTGGGCTTGCGCAGCAGGGTCTGGACGATCGGCTCCACCGGCAGCAGCTCCAGATCCACGGTGGGGTTGAGCTCGTCGAGGATCACGGTCTTGTAGAGACCGCTGGCGATGGCGGCCCGGGCGATCTCCCAGGCCCGCTCCGCTTCCACGTAGTCGATCGGCTGCTGCTGGCCGCGCCAGACGATGGCGTCGCGTCCCGAGCGCAGGTGATCCACCAGATGGGGGTAGCTCTCCCGCAGGGCGGCGATGGCCGCGTCCTCGGTGTAGCCCGCCCCGCCCTTGAGCCACTGGAGGATCAGCACCCGATGGCTCTTGTCCTGGCTGATGCCCCGGCCGATGGCCTGCAGCCCCTTGCCCAGGGCGCTGGTGGATTTCCCCTTGCCTTCGCCGGTGTAGATCTCCAGGCCCTCCAGACCCTGCTGGGGTCCGCTGTGGGCCCGCATCTCCGAGTGCAGATCGGCCAGCTGCACCAGCTGGCGCGGTGCCCCCCGGCCGGTGCAGATCATTTCCATCCCCGCCGGCTTGGTGGCCAGGGTCCGCACCACCTCCTCGGTGTCGAGCAGGCCCAGGTCGAGCACGGGGTTGAGCTCGTCGAGCACCACCACCGAATAGAGGTTGCTGGCGATCGCCCCCTTGGCGATGTCCCAGCCCCGCTGGGCTTCCTGATGGTCGAAACGGGTGGCCTCCGCGGCGCTGAAGTAGTCACCCCGGCCGGTGCGCACCTGGTCGATCAGGTGGGGGAAGCCCTGCTGCAGGGCCTCGATGGCGCTGTCTTCGTCGTAGGCGCGGCCGGGGCCCTTGAGAAACCGCAGCAGCAGCACCCGGGTGCGCTTCTGCTCGCAGATGCCCAGCCCGATGGTGCGCAGCACCACCCCCAGGGCCGCCTGGCTCTTGCCCTTGCCCTCCCCGTCGTAGACGTGCAACTGCCCGTGGGCCCGCTCGTCGCTGTCTGCGGCGGTGCGGATGCCGATGCCCCGTCCGGTGCCGCGCTGTGGGGTCTGGGTGCTGCGGGCGGCGGGGGTCATCGGCGGGCGGTGGGGAGCATCGGCGGGCGGATCTGGTCTGGATGCTACCCAGCCTTGCCAGGATCTACCCCATGCCCGCACCCGGCCGCCTCAACCTGCTCGAAGCCCTGCCGGCCCCGCTGGAGCGGGGCCTGGAGGACCTCTGCCGCCAGCTCGACAGCTTCGCCCAGGTGGTGGTGGCCTACTCCGGCGGTGTCGACAGCGCCCTGGTGGCCGCCCTGGCCGGCGACCGCCTGGGGGAGCGGGCCCTGGCGATCACCGGCGTCTCGCCGGCCCTGGCCCCCCACCTGCGCCGGGAGGCCAGCGACCAGGCCCGCTGGCTGGGCCTGCGCCACCGGGAGGTGGCCACCGCGGAACTGGCCGACCCCGCCTACGCCAGCAACCCCCAGGACCGCTGCTATGCCTGCAAGCGGGAGCTGCACCGGCTGCTGGCCCCGATCGCCGCCGCCGCTGAGGGGGCCCAGGTGCTCGATGGCGTCAACCTCGACGACCTGGGCGACCATCGGCCCGGAATCCGGGCCGCCCGGGAGTTCGGTGTGTGCTCCCCCCTGGCCGAGGCCGGCATCGACAAGGCGGGGGTGCGCCAGCTCTCCCGTGCCTTGGGGCTGCCCTGGTGGGACAAACCGGCCCAGCCCTGTCTCGCCTCCCGTTTCCCCTACGGCGAGCCGATCGACGCCCCCCGGCTGGCCCGGGTGGCCGCCGCCGAGGACTGGTTGCGACGGCACGGTTTCCCCGAGCTGCGGGTGCGCAGCCAGGGTGAGACGGCCCGCATCGAGATCCCCGCGGCCGGGTTGCCGGCGGCGCTGGAGCGTCTGGCCCATGGAGAGCTTCGCCCCGAGCTGGTGGGGGCGTTCAGGGACATGGGGTTCACCGCCGTGGCCCTCGACCTGGAGGGGCTGATCAGCGGCAAGCTCAACCGTGCCCTGGCGCCGGAGCAGTGATGGACGCAAAAAATCTGCCGGGGAGGGTGTCCCCGGCAGTTGGTGCTGGATTCACCGGCGCTCAGGCGCTGGCGAGGTGGGGTTCCCTCTGGCTGTCGATCAGGGCCTCGGGAGTCTCGCGCCGGAAGCTGGTGAGCTTGTGGCGGCCGGCGCCCAGCTCCTCCCACAGGACCTGGCAGGCCCGTTCCGGCATGGTGTGGTCACCGCAGGTGAACACGTCCACGGCCGCATAGCCCGATTCGGGCCATGTGTGAATGGAGATGTGGGACTCCGCCAGCAACGCCAGGCCCGTGACGCCCTGGGGTTCGAAGCGGTGGGTGATCAGGTTGAGCAGGGTGGCACCAGCGCGTCTGGCTGCTGTCGTGATGGTGTCCCTGAGGAAAGCTTCGTCATCGAGCCTTGCGCAATCGCAGTCGTAGAGCTCGAGGATGCAGTGTTTCCCTACCGCGTCGGTGGTGTCGCCAGGGGCGGAGACGGGGCTTGCAATGGCGTGGGTGGGGGAGGCGGGCTTCCATCCCGGGTTGGGATGCAGGCTGGAAAGGGTCTGGTTCATCGAATCCGGTCAAACAGGCCTCACCATACGCGCCGGAGCGCGGAACTGAGGTTCGCCAGGCTGCCTGCGGCAGCAGGGAGTTCGGGCCTCAGGCCACCAGCGCCCCGCTGCGCAGTTCCACCACCTGGCTGCGGGCCCGCCAGCCCGTGCTGAAGGCCTCCAGGTGGGTGGCGCTGACCAGGCACTGGTGGCCGTCCCCCACTGCCTCCAGCAGCAGCTGCTGGCGCCCCGGGTCGAGTTCGGCCAGCACGTCGTCGAGCAGCAGCAGCGGCGGCTGACCCACCACCTGGCCCACCAGTTCCAGCTCCCCCAGCTTCAGGGCCAGCACCAGGGTGCGCTGCTGGCCGGCGGAGCCGTAACGCCGTGCGGCCTGGCCGCCGATCAGCAGGGCCACCTCGTCCCGGTGGGGACCCACCTGGCACTGGCCCAGCCGCTCCTCCTGGGGCCGCTGCTGGCGCAGCTGCTCCTCCAGGGCCTGGCGCCAGGGGCCCTCCTCGTCGCTGGCCTCGGCCAGCACGGTGCCGCTGATGTAGTCGAGCTGGAGCGGTTCGCCGGCCCCGCCGATGCGCTGCTGCCAGGCCGCCGCCAGTGGCTCAAGGCGCCGCAGGGCCCGCTGGCGGCGGCGGTGCAGGCGCGCCCCGACCAGGGCCATCTGGGCATCGAAGGCCTCCAGCAGCTCCGGCTGTTGGCCGGCGCCCAGGCCGCGGCGCAGCAGCTGGCTGCGCTGCCGCAGCAGCCGCCCGTAGCGGCTCAACAGGGCGCCGTAGACCGGCTCCAGCTGCAGAACCACCCGGTCCAGCCACTGGCGCCGCAGGGCCGGCTCGCCCCGCACCAGGTCCAGGTCGAGGGCGCTGAAGCCGACGCAGCGCAGGGGGCCGATCAGGTCGAGCTGCCGCTCCAGCCGCTTGCCGTTGCGGAACGCCTGGCGTCCGCCGCTGCGCCGCAGCTCCAGCTGCAGGCTGTCGGCTTCATCGGTGAGGGCGCCCAGCCGGCTGAAGGGGTGACCGTGGCCGATCAGATCCCGGTCGACGCTGCAGCGGTGCGAGCGCAGGCTGGTGAGCAGTTCCACCCCCTCCAGCAGATTCGACTTGCCCTGGCCGTTGCTGCCGATGACGAGCAGCCGGGGTGCCTCCAGTGTCAGCTGCAGGCCGTCGATGTTGCGGAAGTGCCGGAGGTCCAGGCGGTGCAGCCGGATGGTTCTGGGGCGGTCAGCCGCTAAGGTACCGCCATCGGAGGCCAAGGTTCCCCAGGGGGCCGGAAGCGCCGTGGCAGGGCATGTAGCTCAGTTGGATAGAGCGTCAGATTCCGGTTCTGAATGTCGGGGGTTCGAGTCCCTCCATGCTCGTCAGCCCAGTCCCTCCTCTCGTCCGCTCCGCAGGTCGAGACCCATGGCCCGGATCCCTCCGGGGTCGACCACAAACCCGGCCCGGGTGAGGGCCGTCACCGCTTCGGGCGGGGCGGACAGGGAGATGCTGCAACCGCTCAGTTCCCGCCGCAGGCGGGCCAGGGCGGCCTGAACCAGGGCCGCGATCACCTCATCCCGGCAGGGGTCGCCCGGATCGGCCACCAGGTCCCAGAGGTTGGCATTGAGGGCCTGGTCACTGGTGGCGCGCACGAAGCCCACCAGCTGGCCGCCGGGGTTGAGCACCACCAGATGCCAGGTGCTGCGGGCCAGTACCCGCTCCCATCGGTCCGGGCTGCGGGAGACATCCCCGCAGGCCACCAGCAGGCGGTTGAGGCTGGCCGGATCGGGGTCGTGCTGCTGCAGCAGGGCGTAGCCCTCCCGCAGGCGGGGAGTCGGGGGCTGGCTGCGAAAGGGGATCAACAGAGAGTCCAGGGAATCAGCCCGTGTTGCGCATGCCGGCGGCGATGCCGTTGATGGTGAGCAGGGCGCCGCGCAGCAGCTCGCTGCGGCTGTAGGTGCGGCCGTCGCCGCCGCCCCCAGGCCCGTCGCCGGGCCCCTCGCTCATCGGCGGCTGCCGTTTCTGCTCCCGCAGCCGGCGCAGCAGGGCCACCTGCAGGTAGCCCAGGGGGATGATCGTGCGGTTGCGCAGATCGACCGAGAGCTGCAGGGCCGGGTCGCCGTCGAGGAGCCGGCTGTGGTTGCTGATGCGCAGCACCAGGGAGTGGGTGAGGGCGAACTCACTGGCGATCGCCTCGAAGATCTGCGCGAACACCTCCTTGTTCTGGGGACGCCCCAGGGAGGTGACGTAATGGCCCGCCAGCTCCAGGTCGACCTTGGAGAGGGTCATCTCCACCTTGGAGATCAGCATCCGGAAGAACGGCCAGCGCTGGTAGAGCAGCTGCAGCAGCTCCATCTGCTCGCCGTCGGCATCGAGCTCGGCCTGCAGGGCCGTGCCAACCCCGTACCAGCTGGGCAGCAGGAAGCGGCTCTGGGTCCAGCCGAACACCCACGGGATGGCCCGCAGGCTGGAGAGATCCTTGGCGCCGCTCTTGCGCCGGGCCGGCCGGCTGGAGATCTGCAGCTTGCTGATCTCCTCGATCGGTGTGACCTGCTGGAAGAAGGCCACCAGGTCGGGGTTGTCGTGCACCAGGGCCCGGTAGTGGTCGCGGGAGCGGGCCGCGAGCCGCTCCATCAGCACGTTCCAGGTGGGGGTGTCGTCCACCGGGGTGCTGACCATGCTGTTCTGGAGCACGGCGGTGGTGACCGTTTCCAGGTTGTACAGGGCCAGTTCCGGCAGGGAGTACTTGGAGGCCAGCACCTCCCCCTGCTCGGTGATTTTGATGCGTCCCTTCAGGGTGCCGCTGGGCTGGGCCAGGATCGCCTGGTAGGCGGGGCCGCCGCCCCGGCCCACCGAGCCGCCGCGACCATGGAAGATGCGCAGGGCGACGTCGTGGGCGTCGGCCAGCGACTGCAGGGCGATCTGGGCCCGGTGGATCTCCCAGTTGCTGGAGAGGAAGCCGGAATCCTTGTTGCTGTCCGAGTAGCCCAGCATCACCTCCTGGAGGGGCTGCTCGCCGTCGCTGTTGCTGATCAGCAACTGGCGGTAGAAGGGATCGGCGAACAGCCGCCCCATCACGGCCGGGGCCCCCTGCAGGTCTTCGACCGTCTCGAACAGGGGGATCACCAGCAGGGCCGATTTCTGGGCCATCGGATCCACCAGCCCCGCCTCCTTGGCCAGGAGCACCACCTCCAACAGGTCCGACACCGTGTGACTCATGGAGATCACGTAGGTGCGGCAGATGCGCTGGCCGAACTCCTGCTGCAGCCGCTGCAGCATCCGGAACACGGCGAAGGTCTCGGCGGTGGGGGCGCTCCAGCGGGCCGCCGGCGGCAGCAGGGGCCGGCGGGTCTTGAGTTCGCTCAGCAGCCATTCCACCCGCTGCTCCTCGTCCATTTCCCCGTAGGGCACCGGCAGCAGCAGGTAGCGGCTGAGCTCGTCGATGGCGTCGCTGTGGCGGGTGCTCTCCTGGCGGATGTCGAGGCTGGCCAGGGAGAAGGCGAAGATGTGCACCTGGCTGAGCAGATCCTGCAGCGCTTCGCAGCTCAGGCCGGTGGCATCCAGGCTCTCCTTGATCAGCTCCAGGTCGGTGCGGAATTCCTCCACCGAGGCGTAATGCAGTTCCTGGGGCGGGGCCGGCTCCATCAGGCTGCTCAGCCCCGCCTCGTGGCCGGAGGAGCCGTCGCAGGGGGATTCCCAGCCCGCCTCGGCCAGCTGCTGGTTGCGCTGCTGGGTGAGCCGCAGGCGTTCGAGGGTGTAACTGAGCTTCAGCCGGTAGGGCTCGAGCCGGTAGCGGGCGGCGCGCTCCTCGTAGATCTCCGGGAACCGCAGCCGGTCCATCTCGAGGGATTCCAGCAGGGCGGCGCTCACCTGGCTCCACTGCATCGAAATGCTGAGCTGGTCGCGCAGGACCGACACCGCCTGGATGTAGCGGGCCAGCATCAGCTGCCGCTGGAAGCAGGCCGTGCGCCAGGTGACATCGGGGGTGACCGAGGGGTTGCCGTCCCGGTCGGAGCCCACCCAGGAGCCGAACGTGCAGAAGGCGTCCCGGGGGGGCTGCACGTCGGGGTAGCTGGCCGCCAGGGCGGCGCGGATGCGCTGGCGCAGCTGGGGCAGGGCGTCGAAGAGCACCTGCTGGAAGTAGTGGAGGGCGTAGTCGACCTCATCGATCACCGACGGCTTGAACTGGTGCAGCTCATCGGTGCGCCACCACAGCCGGATCTCCTCCTCCAGCTGCTGGCGCAGCCGGTCGTTGTCGTCCGGGTTGCCCTGGCCGTTCTCCTGCAGCTTCTGGATCAGGGCCGCCACCCGCCGCTGCTTGTGGCGCACGGTGTGGCGCACGATCTCGGTGGGGTGGGCGGTGAACACCAGCCGGATGTCCAGTTCCCGCAGCAGGCCTTCAAGCTGGCCCGGTGGCACGTTCAGGGCCCGCAGGCGCTCGAACAGCTGGCGGAAGGTGGCCGGGTCGCTCTGGCTGGCCAGGGGCGGCAGGAAGGGATCGTTGCTGGCGGGGGCGGGGGCCCGCTTGATGCTTTCGAGGTAGCTGTCCTCCTCAATGTGCTGCTCGAGGATGTTGACCAGCTGGAAGTAGAGGGAGAAGGCCCGGGCCGCGGCGATCCCCTCAGCCAGGTCCATGGCCTTGATCAGCGCCACGATGCCGTCGGTGTCGACGGCGGAGCTGGCCTCCGGGTCGAGGCCCGGCGCCACCGGACCACTCAGTTCCTTCAGCCGCAGCAGGCGTTCCACCTGCTCTGGGGGGCATTCGCTGCGCAGCACCGTCTGCCAGAGATCCTCCACCAGCTCCAGCCGCTCGGTGAGCAGTCGGATCACCCCGGGTGAGGCCTCGGCGGGAACGACCGAAGGCTCGGTCAGGTGGAGCCGCATGGGGGCGGTGGGCGCGGGGGTGCTGTTCATGATCCTCCAGGAACCTCGGCTGCTTCTGTCGCCAGCCATGCGTCCAGCGCCTTCTCCCGCGACGCAAGCGCCACGGCCTCGCTGCCGATGATCGCACCGATGCTTTCGCCGCGCCCATGGCGCTCCAGCCATCGCATCGCCTGGTTGCCGCCGGCGAGGAGGTCGTGGAGCGGCGCCAACCAGCGCGTCAGCCCCAGCTCGGCCGCCAGCGGCGCCATCGCCTCCAGCTCGTCGGCGATCCAGGCGCGGGCCTCCAGTGTTTCCCCGGTGCGCCAGTGCACCAGCCGGGCCTGGAGGCTGGTGCGGGCCGCCGCCCGTTCGTTGGCGTCGGCGATGGCCTCCAGTTCAGCGGCCCCGAACCGGCTGGCGGCCAGGGGGTCCTGGCCCAAGGGATCCTGCAGCAGCTGCTGCAGGCGCAGTTCGGTGAAGGCAGTGACCGCCAGCAGCAGCAGCGGATCGTCGATCAGGTCGCAGATGCGGATCTCCAGGCGGTTGAGGCCATGGGGCCGGTCGTCGCCGTTGGGCCGCACCGACGTCCAGAGGTGACGCACGTTGCGCATCGACCCGGCGGCCAGCTGCTCCTCCATCCAGTCGATGTAGTGGCCGTGGTCCCGGAACAGGGGCACCAGGGGGGGCGTGATCGGAAACTGCAGCCAGCGCTGGGAGTGGGCCCCGGTGACCTCTCCGTCGAGGAAGGGGGAGCTGGCGCTGAGGGCGAGCAGCAGGGAGGCTTCGCAGCGCAGCAGGCGCAGGCCCGCGAACAGGGCGTCCATGTCCGTCAGGCCCAGGTTGATGTGGACGCTGGCGGTCACCACCCGGGTGCCGTAGGTGGCCTCGATGTAGGCGTGGTAAGGGTTGTCGGGGTCGGAGCGCTCGAAGCGGCGGCTGTCCCCCAGGCTCAGGGTGCTGCCCGGCAGCAGGGTGAGCCGGCGGGGCTGGAGCCAGTGGCGCAGGCGGCGGCGCGGCTCCAGCAGCAGCTCCAGCTGGGCGGTGTAGGAGGCCTCCGGCGGGGTGACGTACTCGAGGTTGCGGTGATCCGGCTCGGTCATGAACCCCGCCAGTGCGGCGGCCGCTTCGGCGGAGCAGCCCACCACCGTGCCGTCGGCCCGGCCGGTGTACATCTCGACTTCGAAGCCCTTCAGCAGCAGGGGAGCGCTCATGGCGTCGCGTCGGCCCCGTCGGCCACGGCCGGCTCCAGGCAGGCCAGGGCCTTGAGCATGCCGCGCGCCTTGTTGCGGGTCTCCTGGTACTCCGCTTCCGGGCGGGAGTCGGCCACGATCCCGGCGCCGGCCTGCACCTGCACCCGCCAGCCGCCCTCGGGGTGGGGGAGCACCACCATGGTGCGGATCGTGATCGCCGTGTTGAGGGCCCCGGCCAGATCCACCGCCCCGTAGACGCCCGAATAGGGCCCGCGGGCATCCGGTTCGAGGGCATGGATGAGCTGCATGGCGCGGATTTTGGGGGCTCCGCTCACGGTGCCCGCCGGGAAAGACGCCATCAGCAGGTCCCAGATGTCGTGATCCTCGGTCAGCAGCCCCTCCACCTCGCTGACGATGTGCATCACGTGGGAGTACTTCTCGATCACCATCAGTTCGGTGACCTGCACCGTGCCGGCCCGGCAGACCCGGCCCAGGTCGTTGCGGCCCAGGTCGACCAGCATCACGTGCTCCGCCCGCTCCTTCGGATCGGCCAGCAGCTCCTCGGCCAGGGCCGCATCCTGGGCGTCATCGGCGCCACGGGGCCGGGTGCCGGCGATGGGCCGCAGGGAGGCCTTCACGCCTTCGGCGCAGGGCTCCGCCTTCACCATCACCTCGGGACTGGAGCCGATCAGGTGCCAGTCGCCGAAGTTGAAGAACGCCATGTAGGGCGAGGGGTTGACCATCCGCAGGCTGCGGTAGAGATCGAAGGGGTCGTGGGCCACCCGTGCTTCGAACCGCTGGCTCAGCACCAGCTGGAACACGTCGCCGGCGGCGATGTGCTCGGCCGCGGCCGCCACCGCACCCTGAAACTCCTCCTGGTCCCGGTTGCTGCGGGTGGCCAGCTCGGCACCGCTCGCCTCGTGCCAGGCCAGCGGCTTGACGTGGGCCGGCAACGGGGCGTGCATGCGGGCCTCGAGGGCCGCGATGCGGGCCGCGGCCCGGTCGTAGGCCTCACCGGGATCCGCCCCTGCGGAGAGGTCCACGTAGGCCACCGCCGTGATCTGGCGCTTCACCTGGTCGAACACCAGCAGGCTGTCGGCCAGCATCCAGCAGCCGTCCGGCGGGGCCCCGTCCGGGGCGTCGTGGACCGGCACGCTGGGCTCGATCCAGCGGATCAGCTCGTAGCCCCAGAAGCCGAACAGTTGGGCCACCGCCGGCAGGCCCTCCACCGGGCCGGGGCGCAGGGGGGCCAGCGCCTCCCGCAACAGGCTGAAGGGGCTGCCCTGGAGCTGTTCGCTGCGGCCATCGCGCCAGCGCCTCTCGCCCCGGTCACCGCGGCAGGTGAGGGTCCAGAGCGGGTCGGTGACGACGAAGCTCCAGCGGCCCAGCTGCTCGCCCCCCTCCACCGATTCCAGCAGCACCCCATGGCTGCCGCCCGCCCCCACCTTCAGCCAGGTGGTCAGGGGGGTCTCGAGGTCGGCGGGCCAGCGCTTCCAGAGGGGCAGGAGATTGACGGCCAAGTCAGCGCCTGCCTCCCCACCGGCGATCCGGGCGAGGAAGGCGCTGCGATCAGAACCGGGCATCACGGCGACAGGCAGGCAAAAAAAACGGGGCTCTCGGCCCCGCCGTTATAGGTGCTGGCCGGCCAGGCTCAGGCTTCGTGGGTGGCCTTGCCGCTGAACTTGAGGCTGGCGGGGTTGGGGTTGGCGCCGATGCTGCGGGGGGTGTGGCCCACCATGGCGCGGCCTTCGTTGACCTTCTCGGGGAAGACGCCGTCCTTGGGGTGCAGGAATTCGGTGTCGCCGCCCGGGTAGATCCGGTAGATCTTGTAGTCCTCGATCCGGGGCTTGAACTTGGTGCGCAGCTGGGTGCCGAGGGCCAGGCACTGCTCCTTGCGGGCGAAGTACATGAGGTTCTCGCCTGCGTTCATTTCAGCGGCGCCACCGGTGGGCAGCTCAAACACCTGGGCCTTGCTGCTGCTCCAGGTGATGGCGTACTTCTCCTCGGTTTCGGCGGAGTTCAGCAAGCCACCAGTGCTGCCGATGTACTTCGGGAGTTGACCGTTGAGGGCCGTTTCAGGCATGGCTTGAAGACCGTTTCAGGCGGAAACTAGCACCGTGGTTTTGGGCTTCCGAGTACCCCCGGCGGACTCTTCACACCCGTCAACAAACCTGGCTGTCGCCGCCTCAGCCGCCGCGCTCGGCGGCCGGGAAGAACACGGTCAGGTTGCTGCCGCCCCGTTCGGTGAGCCGGCCCCCCAGGCGGTGGAAGAGCCGCTGGGTGGCCTGGCGGCTGAGCTGCAGGCTGCCGGTCTCCGGGTTCCAGCTCAGCACCGGGCCCACCGGCATCGGCACGGCCGCCGCCAGCCCATCCGCCTCACGGCTCTCGGGGTCGTCGCTGCTGAGCTGGAGCTTCAGCCGGGAGCCCGCCGGCAGCAGCCGCAGCCGCACTTCACTGCCGCTGGGCAGGCTGCGGCTGAACCGGTCCATCAGTCCGCCGAGCATGGTCTCCAGCCGGCTGGGATCGCTCATTACCGGCGGCAGGTCGGGGGCGATCTCGAGCACCAGCCGCAGGTCGCGGCGCCCCAGCTGGCGTTGCCAGAGCTCCTCCAACTGGACCAGCAGCCGGCTGAGGTCCGTGCGGGCCAGTTCGCTGTCGCTCAGGGGCTGGCCGCTGCCGGGCTGGCGCTGCAGTTCCGCCGCCAGGAAGATGAGGCCGAAGCGGTCGATCTGTTCGCTGCACTCGCCGTCGATCTGCTCCAGCCGCTGCCGCACCACCGACGGCAGGTCGGTGCGGCGCAGCAGGGAGCGGATCAGGGTGCGGATCGTGGCCAGCGGGGTGCGCACCTCGTGGGTGAGGGCTTCGAGCAGGGCCAGTTCGCTGCTGACGGCGTCGCCGCCCTCGCTGCGTTTCTCGCCGTGCACGAGCGGCTGCAGGGTGACGCTGGGGGCCATGGCGGCCAGGCGCTGGGCCAGCAGGGGCCAGAAGCGGGTGCCCAGATCGGGATCGTTGTTGAGCGGGCCCAGCAGCTGCAGACGGCGGCGCAGCCCCAGGCCCGCGGCCGGATCGTCGTGGGCCAGGCGGCGATCAAGCAGTTCCAGGGCGGCCGAGAGGACCGGGGCGTCGAAGCGCACCACCAGCCGGCGCTCCTGCGGAGGGCCGTCGAGGGCCAGGGCCACCTGCAGCACCGGGGTGATCAGCACCAGCAGCGGATCGGTGCCGTCCTCCTCCCGCAGGCTGAGGCGCTGGAAGCCCCCTGGCCGGCCCGCCGTTCCCCTGGGAGGCGTGCCGTGGGCGGCCGGCAGGGGCGCCATCCCCGGCAGCAGCGGCAACCCCGGGGGCATCAGGTTGCCCACCTCGGCGGGCGTCCAGACCCAGCCGTCCAGCCACTCCAGCAGGGCGGGTTCGTAGAGGGCCGGCAGGGGGGCCGCCAGCCACACCCCCGGCTGGGGAGGGAAGGCCCCGAGCAGGTCCGCCTGCACCGTGGCCAGGGCGGCCCACCACTGGCGCCGCACGCTGTCCTCATCCCCCCGCCCGGCCGGGACCCCGGCCGCCAGCAGGCGGCGCAGGTCCCCCAGGCTCACCACCATCGCCGCAGGCTGCGGCTGCGCCGGGCCACGGAGGCGCAGAGCCCGAGGCTGATGCAGTTGACGAGCATGGCCGAACGGCCGTAGCTGAGGAAGGGCAGGGGGATGCCGGTGATGGGTCCGAGGCCGATGGTCATGTTGATGTTCACCACCACCTGAAACATCAGCATGGCGCCGATGCCCACCACCACGAGGGACTCGTAGTCGCTGGAAGCCCGCCCGGCGATCTGCAGCAGGCGCCAGATCAGCACCACGAAGCCCACCACCACCAGCATCGAGCCGATGAAGCCGGTTTCCTCCCCCAGGGCGCTGAAAATGAAGTCGGTGTGCTGCTCGGGAATGAAGCGCAGCTTGGTGAGGGAGCCGTTCATCAGGCCGGTGCCCCACAGCTGGCCGGAGCCGATCCCCACCTTGCTCTGCAGCAGGTGGTAACCGCCGCCGAGGGGATCCTGGGCCGGATCAAGGAACAGGGTGAGCCGGGCCCGCTGGTGGGGCCGCAGTCCGTGCTCCCACAGCCAGGGGGTCCCCACGGCGAACAGTCCCTGGACAGCCAGCACCAGGGACAGCCCGATCCTTTTCCAGGGCAGGGAGCGCCAGGCCACCCAGCCCATCAGGGGGATCCAGCCCAGCAGCAGCCAGGGCAGGGTGCCGGCCATGATCGCGGTGAACAGGGGCGAGAGCAGCAGCAGCAGCCAGGTGGCGGGCATGCCCGACCAGAACAGCATCACCAGCAGCACCGCACCGAAGACCAGCGACGTCCCCAGATCCGGCTGCACGAACACCAGCAGCCACGGCACGCTGATCATCCCCACAGGTCGCAGCAGATCGATCGGCCGCTCCACCGGGTACTTGGAGAGCACCCCCGCCAGCAGCAGGATCGCCGCCACCTTGGCGAACTCCGAGGGCTGGACGTAGAAGCCGCCGATGTTGATCCAGCTCTGGGCCCCGAGGGCACTGACCCCGATCACCCGCACCGCGATCAGGCTCACCACCATCAGGACGTAGATCGGCCACTGGAACCGAGCGATGCGGTCCAGGGGCACCCGGGCCAGCAGCAGGGCGATGACCAGCCCCACCCCTGCGGTGATCCAGTGCTGGTACCAGTCGGTGGTGGCCTGCTGGCGCTGGGTGCTGGCGATCAGGGCCCCCGCCAGCAGGGTGAGGGCGATGGGGATGCCCCAGAGGAGGGGGTCGAAGCCGGGGCCCCGCCGTTTCGGCCCCTTGGCGGCGAACCCACCGCGCCGGGGGCTGAGGACCGCCATGGCTTCAGGCGAGGGCCGGGCTGAGGGCGCAGCCGGCACTCAGCCGTTCGGCCAGTTCGGTGAAGGCGCGGCCGCTGGCCGAGCCCGGTGCCGACAGCACCACCGGCAAGCCCCGCTCCCCGCCCTCGAGCACGGGCATCTCCATGGGCAGCTGGGCCAGCAGGGGCACGCCCGCCTCGTCGGCCAGCCGCTGGCCGCCACCGCTGCCGAACAGGGCGTAGCGGCGATCGGGCAGATCGGGGGGGATGAAGGCGGTCATGTTCTCGACCACCCCGAGCACCGGCACCCCCATCTGCAGGAACATCGCCAGGCCGCGGCGGGCATCCTGGAGCGACACCAGCTGGGGGGTGGTGACGATCACCGCGCCGGCCATGGGCACGGCCTGGGCGAGGGTGAGCTGGGCGTCGCCGGTGCCGGGGGGAAGATCCACCACCAGCACGTCCCTTTCGCCCCAGTTCACCTGATAAAGGAACTGGCGGATGATTCCGTTCAACATCGGCCCGCGCCAGACCACCGGCTGGTTCTCCTGGATCAGCAGGCCCATCGACACCATGACGATGCCGCAGGTCTCGATCGGCTCCAGCACCTGGTCGTTGCCGCTGCCCGACACCTGGGGGCTGCGGTCGGCCACGCCCAGCATGGTGGGGGCATTGGGCCCGTAGATGTCGGCATCGAGCAGGCCCACCCGCAGGCCGGAGGCGGCCAGGGCACAGGCCAGGTTCACCGCCACGGTGCTCTTGCCCACGCCCCCCTTGCCGCTGCTGACGGCGATCACCTGGCGCACGCCGGGGATGCCCTGCCGCTCCGGCAGCTGGGCCCCGCCGGGGCCGTGGCCGGCGGCACCGATCGGGCCCGAGGAGGGGGCGGGGGCGGGCTGGGCCAGTTCGATCTGAACGTCGTTGATGCCCTCCACGGCCAGCAGGGCGCTGCGGGCCTCGGCGGCGATGCGCTCCCGCTGGCTGTTGGCGAAACCGGGCAGGGCGAGGCGGAACACGGCCCGGCTGCCCTGATGCCGCAGGTCACTGATCCAGCCCAGCTCCAGCAGGCTGCGGCCACTGCCGGCGTCGCGGAGTGGCTGCAGGGCCTCGAGGAGGGTGTCGGCGCTGGCCATTCGGCGGCGTCAGGGTCGGGTTGGACGGCGATCCTAGGGGCGGCCCCCCGGGCCGGTCGGGCCGGCCGGGAGCTGCTGCGGAGGCCCTGGAGTGGCCCTGGAGTGGCCCTACGGGAGCCCCGCGGCCCCTTCCCGAGCCCGTGACAGACGCTCTCGAACCCTTGTGGGACCCCCCGACGGGCTGAAAAGGTGTGCGGATGTTCCGCGTCCGCCGCGCTGCCGTTCCATGGAGATGCCACCTGCCGATTCCCGCAGCCGCGCCAAGGCCCTGCTGATGGGCCTGCAGGACTCGATCTGTGCGGGTCTCGCCAGCCTCGATGGCGGGGCCGATTTCGAGGAGCAGAGCTGGGAGCGACCCGAGGGCGGCGGCGGCCGCTCCCGGGTGATGAAGGAGGGCCGCGTCTTCGAACAGGGCGGCGTCAACTTCTCCGAGGTGGAGGGCGAGCGGTTGCCCCCCTCGATCCTGTCCCAGCGACCTGAGGCGGAGGGTCACCGCTGGTTCGCCACCGGCACCTCGATGGTGCTGCATCCCCGCAACCCCTACGTGCCCACGGTGCACCTCAACTACCGCTATTTCGAGGCGGGGCCGGTGTGGTGGTTCGGCGGCGGCGCCGACCTCACCCCCTACTACCCCTTCCTGGAGGACGCCCGCCACTTCCACCGCACCCTCAAGGGGGCCTGCGACGGGGTGGATCCGGCCTACTACAAGGTGTTCAAGCCCTGGTGCGACGAATACTTCTTCCTCAAGCACCGGGGCGAGACCCGCGGCGTGGGTGGCATCTTCTACGACTATCAGGATCCCGGCGGGGTGCTCTACAAGGGCGGTGACCCCGAGGGCCCGGCGGCGGCGGCCAGCGCGGCCGTCGGGCCGCTCCACCAGAACTGGGAACAGCTGTTCGCCCTGGCTTCGGCCTGCGGCAACGCCTTCCTGCCGAGCTACGTGCCGATCGTGGAGCGCCGCCATGGGCTGCCCTGGGGAGAGGTGGAGCGCCAGTTCCAGCTCTACCGCCGCGGCCGCTACGTGGAGTTCAACCTGGTGTTCGACCGGGGCACGATCTTCGGCCTGCAGACCAACGGCCGCACCGAGTCGATCCTGATGTCGCTGCCGCCCCTGGTGCGCTGGGAGTACGGCTACACCGCTGCCGAAGGCAGCCGCGAGGCCCTGCTGACCGACCTGTTCACTCGTCCGCAGAACTGGCTTGAAGACCCTTCCCTGGAGGAGCGCTGCCGACCCCACCAGGCGGTGGGCTGAGGGGCATGGCGGTGGCCGGGCTGCGGCCCAGGCCCACCTCGAGGGCGGTCACGATCCGCTCGGCGATGGCCATCACCGTGGCGGAACGGGTGGCCGGGTTGCGCAGCGAGCGCTCCAGCTGGCCCTCCAGCTTGCCCACCTCCAGCAGGGCGATGCCGCGCCTCGGCCCCCCGAGGCCGCCGCGGAAGGCCATGGGGAAACCGCCGAAGGCCACGGCCAGGCTTTCGTCGAGGGAGCCGAAGGGGCGATGCAGGGGCGGGATCAGCCCCGACCCGATGCCGTCGGGGCCCCAGGCATCGAAGTGGATCTCCAGGGCATAGCCGCCGCTGGCGGCGTGCTGGCGGCCCACGCTCCAGTTGGTGCTGGGGTGGTTGCCGTCCGGGATCGTGCGGAAGGGGGGGCGGTAGGAGCTGATGCGCAGCCCCCGCTGCTGGCCCAGGGTCACCACCGCCTCCGCGACGACCATGTTCCAGTAGAGCTCGTCGCTGATGCCTTGGTACATGGGCGGCGCCCCGGCGGCCACGGCGGCACCGCTGGTGCCGGCGCCGTTCATCCCCTGGGAATCGGCATGGCCGGCCAGCACCAGGATCGGGGTGTCCGGATCGACGGGGCGGGTGCCGATCCAGTCCCGCCCCAGACGACTGCGGGGACCGGTGATCGGATCGAGGCTGGCCAGCACTGGCGCCTGGATCGGGCTGGCCGGCACGGCCGCTTCGGCGCCATGGGCCAGCGGAGCCAGGGGGCCGAGGCTGCCGATCAGCAGGGCCGGCCCCAGCAGCCAGGTCGGACGTCGGAAACCCATGGGCTCAGATCGGCGAGGAGAGCAGGGAGCCGTCGCTGGCCAGCTGGAGCCCGGGGCCCAGTTCCCGCTCAATGGCGATGAGTTCGTCCCGGTGGGCGCGCAGGCGCAGGGTGCTGCCGCCGTCGCTGTCGCCGCTGATCAGGCGCATCTCCAGGCTCTCGGGCCGGGCGGCCCGGCGCCGGTAGATCACTCCGGCCAGGGGCCCCACCAGGGCCAGCAGCAGGGGCCACCAGCCGAGGGAGGGCAGCACCTGGCGCAGCACCAGGCCCAGGCAGGCGGCCCCGACGCTGCCCAGCAGCGAGAGCAGCAGGGCGAGGGGCAGGCTGGAGCGCACCTGGCCGCGGAAGCGCAGCAGCTGGCGCTCGGGATCGCCGGCCTCGGTCTGCCAGCCCCGGGCGGTGAGCCAGTCGGAGAGGCCGTCGAGCACCTGCACCGGCGGCTGGGGGGAGTGCACGTCCACCACCGTGGTGCGGTCCTTGCTGGCGGCCCTCAGAAAGAAGACCAGGCCGATGGCCATCAACAGGGTGAGCAGGAGGGTGGAACCCAGGGTGGGCATGGCGGCGCAGCCTTTCGGGCCCGCATTCTGGCCCGGCCGGCCCGGTCGGCGGCCGCCGTGGGCGACGATGGCCGCCTCCCCCCTGTTCCCCCATGGCCCAGACCCCCTCCAGCGGCAGTGCCAGCCCCGGTCCGCCGGCCCGTTTCGCCGTCTTCGACCACGACCTCGACGCCGCCTGGGCGGAGCTGTTCGGCAAGGCCCGGGCCCTGGCGATCGACACCGAGGCCATGGGGCTGATCCATGGGCGCGACCGCCTCTGTCTGGTCCAGATCTGCGACGACGACGACAACGTCTGCTGCATCCGGGTGGCCCGGGGCCAGACGCAGGCGCCGCGGCTGAAGGCCCTGTGCGAGAACCCGGCCATCGAGAAGGTGTTCCACTTCGCCCGCTTCGATGTGGCGGCGCTGGCGGAGAACCTCGGCATCGCCGTGGACCCCGTCTTCTGCACCAAGGTGGCCAGCCGCCTGGCCCGCACCTACGCCCCTCGCCATGGCCTCAAGGACGTGGTCAACGAGTTGGTGGGGGTGGAGCTCGACAAGCAGGCCCAGAGTTCCGACTGGGGCCGGGTGGAGGAGCTCAGCGACACCCAGCTGGCCTATGCCGCCGGTGACGTGCGCTGGTTGCTGGCCGCCCGGGACCGGCTGGAGGTGATGCTGCGCCGCGAGGAGCGCTGGGAGCTGGCCCGCCGCTGCTTCGCCTGCGTGCCCGTCTTCTCCGCCCTCGACCGGCAACGGTTCAACCAGGTGTTCGAGCACTGAGTCCGGGCCCGCTGGGCGGCCCGCCTGTGGGGCCGCTCAGTCCTCGATCATGAACAGGTCGTCCTCCCCCACCGAGCGCAGCTGGCCGTCGAACAGCTGACCCCGGTCGAGGCCACTGGCCCTGGTTTCCTCCAGCAGGCGTTCTGCCAGGGCCAGCTTGCCGGCCGTGTCCCGCAACCCTTCCTTGGCCGCCAGGATCTCCACCCGCCGGCGGGCCGCCGCCAGGCTGATGCCCAGCTGGGTGGCCAGATGACCGCAGGCGGCGTTGAAGCTGCGGTCGGGGATGCCGGGCATCGGTGCGGAGGACAAGGGGGCGGTCGGCCCCATCATCCCCCTACCCCGGCAGCAGCCGCTCCCGGATCAGGGCCGCCAGCCGGGCACTGCCGCCGGCCGCTCCCATGCGGCGCCGGCCGATGCGGCCCAGCCGGGCCCGCTCACCGTCGTCGGCCAGCAGGGCGAGCAGCCGCTGGCGCAGCTCGGCTGGGCCGTGGCAGGGCTGCACCGCTCCCCCCAGGAGCCGGCTCTGGCGGCGGGCGAAGCCGGCCTTGAACTGGGGCCCTGGCCCCGGCAGCGACAGGGCCGGCACCCCGAGCCCCACCAGCTGTTCGGTGGCGGTGCCGGCGGTGGCCAGCCCCAGCTCCGCCATTGGCGCCCAGGTTGCGAACCGGCCCGGACCCACCAGCAGCTCGAGGGGGCCCCGCCGCCAGAGGGCCGTGGCCCCGGAGCCCTCCGGCGGTGTGCCGGGGACGAAGCCCGCCGCCGTCAGGGGGGCGGCCAGTTCGGCGGCGTCGGGACGGGAGCCGGTGGCCAGCAGCACGCTGATCGCTGGGGACCCCTCGGGCGCCGGCAGGGCCGCCAGCAGGCCGCGCAGGTTGCCGAGGGCTTCGGGCAGGCGGCTGCCGGGCAGCAGCAGCAGGCGGCGCCGTCCCTGCAGCCAGAGGGGCAGCGGCGGGGCGGGGGCGAAGCCATCCATCATCGGATTGCCCGGGGCGACGGCCCGCACCCCGTGGCGCCGCAGCCCCCGGGCGGTGAGGCGATCCCGCACCGCCACCAGCCGGCAGCGGCGCCGGCCCATCAGGGCCCATTCCCAGGGATCCCATTCGCTGCCCTTGGCCCGGTGGTAGCCATCGGCCAGGGGGGAGCGGCCCCAACCGGCCGGAGCCGGTGAGGCCCAGGTGTGGTCGCTCTTCGGAGTGCCGAGGAAGCCGTAGGGGCCGCCCCCGGCCCAGGCCAGCAGCAGGGGCAGCAGGTCGCCCACCGCCAGGATCGGCAGACCCTGCCGGCCCCAGCGCCGCACGATCCGCCACTGGTGCCAGCTGAGCAGCGGCAGCCCGGCCGCCAGGTCCTTCAGCAGCCCCGTCAGGCTCTGGTTGCTGAAGCCGCCGCTGGGCAGCGGCTGCCGTGGGCCCACCCGCCGCAGCTCCCCGGCCGCCTCGGCGCCGGCGTAGGCCTGGCCGACCCCCACCAGCGGCAGCACGGCGACCTCCAGCCCGGGGGCCTGCCGCCTGAGGGCCTCGATCAGCCGCAGGGCGATCAGATCCTCCCCATGGCCGTTGCTCAGAACCAGCAGACGGGGGGAGGACATGCCATGGCTGATACGATCCGCTGCGGGGAGTTTGCTCCCCGGCAGGCGGCATGGCCAAGTGGTAAGGCAGAGGATTGCAAATCCTTTATCCCCAGTTCGAATCTGGGTGCCGCCTCTGCAACAACCGGGGGTCTCCTGGCCGCTCCCCATCGTGTGGGCGGCCGGCACGGTGACCTCCCATGGGTGGCAGACTGCACCGGACATGCCGATGAGGACTGCGGTGGAAGCCAATTCCCCGGAAGAGCCGGATCCGTTCGTGGCTCTGCTCAGCGAGGAATGTCTGGAGATGCTTGAAAAGATCCAGGCCTATCGCGAAAGAATTCAGCTTCCCTCCACACCCAGGGCGATTCTGGAGGATGCCATCATTGAGTATTACACCGCACTCAAAAGAGTCGGCAATTGGTGAACGGATGTTGGTGATCGGCCCGCCGTCATCCAGTCCCCACCGCCGTCATCAAACCGACGGATCCCCAGCGCCGCTGATCCCCAATCCATCAGAGCCTCAAGGGGTCTGACCGTCCCTCCGGCCGGGCGGCCGGCGTGGTCCCTCCCCGAGGATCAGATCCGCCCGTTTCCTGTGCAGACTCATGGAAGATTCCGTCAGCACGACCCACTGGGCCAGGGTGGAGCAGTGTTCGCCGAAGGGAGGGAGATCCAGGCGCAGGGGACGCCAGGCGCCAGCATCGATCTCCTGATTGAGTCTGGACTGGGGCAGATCATCATTGGTGACGATCAGCCAGCGGTACTTGCTCTTGAAGTGGTCGAGATAGTCCCGCACCAGATTGTTGGGAAGGTGCTGCAGCACATCCTTGACAAGGATCAGATCGGCAGGGGGGAGGCTGGTCAGGTCGTCGAACAGCTGGAAGTGAACCGTGTCGCTGGCATGGCGTTCGCGGTTGGCCGCCACCACCGAATCGACGATGTCGACGCCCGTGTAGGTGATGTCCCCCCAGTGGATCAAGCGGGAGAACTGCCAGTCGCCGCACCCGAAATCAACGACGCTGCCGATGTCGTTGAGTCGCAGGAAGCGCTGCAGGGTGGCGATGTATTCGCCGTTGAACTCCGGCCGGGATCCCTGCCCCGAGCCTCCCCCCCAGGTGTCACGTTGATAGATGCGGGTGAAGGCGTCCTTGGTCGACATGCCGTCCGGCGGGTCGTCGGCACCCTAGCGGCGGCGTTCGATCGACCCGCCGTTGCCTCTCAGGGGAGAACGCCCATGAGCAGCGAGATGATGGCGAAACCCACAACGCCCACCAGGGCCAGCAGAGACGTGGATGGGGGCATGGCCATCTCCCGGACGGATCAATCATAAAGAGAATCTGAAGAGAGGCGTTCCTGCCTGTGGCCTTCGTTGCCGATCGTCATTTCCGTCTCCCTCGCCCTCTCGCCCAGCCGCTCCCGCTCGGCTCAGGGGGCGGCCTCCACCCGCCACTGCCGCCCTTCCGGGCCGGTGGCCTCGCAGCGAAAGGAGCGCTCGTCGAGCAGGCACTGTCCGCTGGCCAGCTCGGCCCTGGTCAGCCCGAGCGCCGCCTCCCCGTCACCGAATCCCGCCTGACCCACGGCGCTGACCCGCAGGCGCACCGGCCAGCGCGGCTCACAGCGGCTCCGGTGGCAGGCCATGGCGGCGGAGCCTTCCGCCAGCACCCCGGCGAAGACGAGCTGACGGTCGAGAAAGGACTTGTCGCCACCGGGCTGCAGGAACCGGACACTGAGCAGACCCTCCATCTGCTGGTCCAGCCGCAGCAGGCGGCAGCTGGCCGGGGGCGGCACCGGGCCTTTGCCGGAGGGGGTGATGACGCTGCAGCGGCGCAGGGTTGTTTCCCAGCGGCCGAAGTCGTCCCCAGGCAGTTCCCTGGCCCCCAGGGGCGCCAGGTGGACACCCAGGGCCAGCAGCAGGCCCAGTGCCGTCAGGGCCCCAGGGGCCTGTCGGCGCCTCAATAGCCCGAGTCGGCGACGCAGATGCCCTGGCAGCTGATGCCGTTGCTGGCGGTCCGGCCGCAGTGGTGGCAGAGCACCGGATCGGCAGCAGGGCCAGCGCTCGCGGCTGCGGCGGGCTGGTCGGCGGCGGGCAGCACGGCGGGTCTGGCCGGGACCGGCGCCGGCACGTGGGCCGCGGGGTTGGTCATCGCGTGTCCCCGGGGGGAGGATCGGATCGATCATGGCAACGGACCCGGACCTGCGTGATCGCCATGGCCGACCCTGCCGCCATCCTGCCCGCTCCGGAGTCGTCGGTCGTCACCGGGGTCGGGGTCGGCACCTGGGCCTGGGGCAACCAGTTCCTCTGGGGTTACGACCCCGCCCAGGACGAGACGCTGGCCGCCTGCTTCCGCCGCGCGGTGGAGCTGGGGCTGACCTTCTTCGATACGGCCGATTCCTATGGCACCGGCCGCTACGGGGGGCGCAGCGAGTCGCTCCTGGGCGACTTCGTCGAGGCCCTGCCGCCGGACCGCCGCCAGCGGCTGACCGTGGCCACCAAGCTGGCCCCGTTCCCCTGGCGCCTGGGCCGCCGGGGGTTCGAAGGGGCCTTCGAGGCGTCCCGACGGCGGCTGAGGGGCCACCTGGACAGGGTGCAGCTGCACTGGAGCACGGCCCGCTATGCCCCCTGGCAGGAGGGGCCGCTGCTGGAGGGACTGGCGGATCTGGTGGCCGCGGGCCGGGTGGGCAGCCTGGGGGTCTCCAACCTGGGGCCCCGCCGCCTGCGCCAGGTGCACGAACAGCTGGAGCGGCGCGGCCTGCGTCTGGCCAGCCTGCAGGTGCAGCTGTCCCTGCTGGCCCCTGAGTCGCTCGCAGACCAGGGGGTGGCCCCGGTCTGCCGGGAGCTGGGCATCGAGCTGCTGGCCTACAGCCCCCTGGCCCTGGGGCTGCTGGCCCAGCCCCCGGGGGAGGCCCGGGCGGAGCGGCCCCCGGGCCCGCGGGGCCTGCTGTTCCGGCGGCTGCGGCCCCGCATCCAGCCCCTGCTGCAGACCATGGAGCGGATCGCCACCTCCCATGACGCCCCGATGGCGGCCGTGGCGATCAACTGGTGCCGGGCCCACGGCGCCCTGCCCCTGGTGGGGATGCGCCGCCCCGATCAGGCCGAAGCGGCGGCCGCCGCCGCCACCTGGTGCCTTGAAGAGGAGGAACGGCGGGATCTGGACCGGGTGGCGCTGCGCTGCGAGGCGCGCATGCCGGCCAACCCGTTCCAGAGCGGCTGATGACCTCAGGCGCTGAGGGCGTCGGCCGGGTCGGGACTCAGCACCACCGGCAGGGCCGCCGGCCGCGGCTGGGGAGCTTCGGCCCGCTGCAGCAGCCGGACCACCTGGGGATCGGCCGTTTCGCCGCTGAGGGCGCCGTCCTCACCGGGGCCGCAGGCGCTGAGGGCCTCCTGCAGCAGGGAGTCGAAGGTGGAGCCGGGCAGCCGATGGCGGGCCAGTTCAAGGAAGGCGCGGGCCAGGGATTCGCCCGCGGCCGCCCGCAGCGCCGGGTTGGAACGCCGCAGTTCCTGCTCCTGGGCGATCGAGTTCAGAAACCGCTGGGTGATGTCGCGCTTGGTGGTCGCCCGGATCCGGGTGTCCTGGTCGGCCTCGCTCAGGTGGGTCTGGGCCTCCAGCTCCTGCAGGCGGCGGTTGAGGCTGTCGAGAACGTCCTGGGCCTCCTTATTGATATGGGTGAGCTGGCCATCGGAGAGCCGCGGCAGGTCGGCCACATAGACCTTGCCGTGGTCCCGCAGGGTCAGGAAGGTGGGGCGCTGGCCGCCCGTGCCTTCGCGCTGCAGCGGGGCACCGGCGTCCCGCAGGCGGGGACGGGGCTGCTGGGGGCGCTGGGGCGGGATCGGGCCGGCGGAACTGCGGCGGCGCGTGATGCGTCTGGACGTATCGAACATCGGGCAACGAACTCTTCTGAGCGGGAGGGAGCCTGGTCGTGTCGGCAAAGACGCCCACGACCTTAGGAAAACCGGTGCATCAGGGCCTGAGCCGCCTCAGTGCGGCAATCCGGCCAGGGGAGTCTCCCCGGGGTCGCCCGCCGCGACGCCGCCCAGCTCCCAGGCCTGGTGGCCCGAGGAGCGGCAGAGGTCGAGGGTGGCGGGCAGGGCCTCGGGCGGCACCACCAGACAGAAGCCGACCCCGAGATTGAAGGTGTTCCAGAGGTCGGCCTCCGGCACCTGTCCCTTCTCCTGCAGCCAGCGGAACAGGGGCGGGCGCTCCCAGCTGCCCGGGTCGACCACGGCGTGGACCCCCGGCGGCAGGCAGCGGGGCAGGTTCTCCGGCAGGCCCCCGCCGGTGATGTGGGCCATGGCGTGGAGGGGCAGGCCAGAGCGGCGCAGGTCCTTCACCAGGGCGGCATAGAGAAGGGTGGGGGTGAGCAGGGCGTCGATCAGCCCCTGGCCGGTGGCGGGCAGTGCTGTGCCGGCGTCGACGGCCTCGGCCTCGAGGATGCGCCGCACCAGGCTGAAGCCATTGCTGTGGACACCGCTGCTGGCCACCGCCACGATCCGGTCGCCGGCGGTCACCCGGGCGCCGTCGATCCGCTCGTCCTCCTCCACCACCGCCACGCAGAACCCGGCCAGGTCGTAGCGGCCGGCGCCGTAGAAGCCCGGCATCTCCGCGGTCTCGCCCCCCAGCAGGGCACAGCCGCTCTGGCGGCAACCGTCGGCGATGCCCTCCACCACCTCGGCCATGGCCTCGGGGCCGAGCTTGCCGGTGGCGATGTAATCAAGGAAGAAGAGGGGCTCGGCGCCGCTGGTGATCACGTCGTTGACGCACATGGCCACCAGATCGATGCCCACCCCGTGGTGGGCGCCGTGGGCCTGGGCCAGTTCGAGCTTGGTGCCCACCCCGTCGGTCCCGGCCACCAGCAGGGGACGCTTCATCCCGGCCGGCAGTCGGCAGAGCCCGCCGAAGCCCCCCAGTCCGCCCAGCACCTCCGGCCGTCGGGTTGTCTCGACGCTGTCCCGGATGCGTTCCACGAAGGCGCGGCCGGCGGCCACGTCCACGCCGGCAGAGCGGTAGTCCATGGGGCAAGGGTCAGCGCTGCACCGATCCTGCATCGGCACGGGGCCGCGACGGGCCGGAAGGGCGCTGGATGGCCCCTTCGCATGGACGATCCCGGGATTGGCCCACACTTCCATCGCCGCGGCTTATGGACGTCATCAAATCCGCTGATGTTTCGATAGCGCCGATGGGCCAGTCAGGCCAGTGGACGCCTGGAAGGGTGGCAAAGATGAAGAAAACTGATCGATCCAAGGGGGCGTCAGGGGTGCTTTTGGGCCCTGCGGACTTCGGATAGTTTTCCGGGGTCGTCATTTTCTGTAAGGAATTCGCCAGGCCCATTCGGTCCCGTTCACCTCAGCCAACACCGCTTCAGGTTCCGGTTGTCGTCAACGTCCGAATGCAGTCACCGAGGAAGTCCCTTCCCCGCCTGCCTGCTCCGCCGGTGCATTCCGCCTGTCATGCGAGTCACTCAACTCCTGGGCACCGCCGCCCTCCTCTTCACCAGCAGCATCGCCCCGGCCCAGGCCGGCTCCCTTACTGCCCCGCAGGCTCCAGGGAGTTCCGTTGCCATTCGCCCCGCCGAGTTTCCCTCCAACTGGGATCGCTTCGTCGAAGAGATCCGCACCGTGCCCACGGCCAGCAACCTGATCGCTTCCGCCGGTCGGGTCTCCACCGGCCAGGCCAGCTGGTACGGCCCCGGTTTCTTCGGTAACCGCACCGCCAGTGGCGAGGTGCTCCGTCCCGGCACCCTCACCGCCGCCCACCGCACCCTGCCCTTCGGCACCATGGTGCGCGTCACGAACCTCTGGAACGGTCGTTCCGCCGTGGTGCGTATCAATGATCGCGGTCCCTTCCATGGGCGCCGGGTGATCGATCTGGCCCACGGTGCCGCCCAGGAGCTCGGCCTCACGGCCAGCGGCATTGCCGATGTGAAGCTGGAAGTGCTGCCCTGAGTCCCTGTTCCGGCCCCGTCTGGAACCCTGCCCACCGGCCCATCCGCCAATCTGGCGGGTGGGCTTTTCCTTATGTGCCGGTGCGACTGCTTCAGACCCTGGCCGACCTGAGCGACTGGCGCCGCGCCCAGGCCGGGCGGCCGCTCCACTTCGTGCCCACCATGGGGAGCCTGCACGAGGGCCATCAGCAGCTGTTGCGGCGGGCCTCGGCGGCCGTCCCCGCCGGCCGGCCCGCCGTGCTGCTGAGCGTGTTCGTCAACCCACTCCAGTTCGGACCGTCCGAGGATTTCGCCCGCTATCCCCGCGATCTGGCCGCCGATGCGGCCCTGGGGGCGGCGGCCGGCGCCGATGCCCTCTTCGCCCCCTCGGTGGCGGAACTGTTCCCCGATGGCGAGGCGGAGCTCACCGGGGTGGTCCCCCCGGCCGGCCTGCGCCGGTCCCTGTGCGGGCCCGGACGCCCCGGCCATTTCGAGGGGGTCGCCACCGTCGTCTGTCGCCTGCTGGCCCTGGTGCGACCCGACAGGCTCCTGCTGGGGGAGAAGGACTGGCAGCAGCTCACGATCCTGCGTCGCGTCGTCGCCGATCTGGCCCTGCCGGTGACGGTCCAGGGCTGCGCCACCGTGCGGGAGGCCGATGGCCTCGCCTGCAGTTCCCGCCATCGCTACCTCAGTGCCGCCGAGCGTGAACAGGCGACGGCCCTGCCCGCCGCCCTGGGTGCGGCGCTGACGCTCTGGCGGGGCGGCACCGCCAGTGCCGCGGCACTCACGGAGGCGGTGACCAGGGGGCTGGAGGCGGCGGGATTCGGCGTGGAGTACGTGCAGCTCGTCCATCCCTTTAGCCTGTCTCCGGTGTCCGGCGCCGCCGGGATGGCCCTGCTGGCCGCCGCCGCCCGCTGCGGCAGCACCCGCCTGATCGATCACATCTTTCTGATGAACCGCCCGCCGATCGTCGCCATCGATGGCCCCGCCGGGGCGGGCAAGAGCACGGTCACCAGGGCTTTCGCCCGCCGCCTGGGCCTGGTCTATCTCGACACGGGCGCCATGTACCGGGCCCTCACCTGGTGGGTGCTGCACCGGGGTGTGGACCCGGCCGATGCCGACGCCATCGCCCCCCTTCTCGACGACCTGGACCTGCGGCTGGAGAGCGACGCCGCCGGGGAGCAGCGGGTGCGGGTCAACGGCCATGAGGTGAGCGAGGCGATCCGTGGCCCGGAGGTCACCGCCCAGGTCTCCACCGTGGCCGCCCACGCCTGTGTGCGGGCGGCCCTCACCCGTCAGCAGCAGGCCATGGGCCGGCGGGGCGGCCTGGTGGCGGAGGGCCGCGACATCGGCACCGCCGTCTTCCCGGAGGCCGAATGCAAGGTGTTCCTCACGGCCACAGTGGCGGAGCGGGCCCGTCGACGGGCGGCGGATCTGGCCCAGCGTGGCTTCGACGTGCCGGCCCTGGCGGAACTGGAGGCCCAGATCGCCGAGCGGGATCACCGCGATTCCACCCGTGCCGAAGCTCCCCTGCGCCAGGCGGACGACGCGGTGGAGCTGGTCACCGACGGGCTGGCCATCGACGCCGTGATCCAGCGCCTGGTTGACCTGTTCCGCGAACGGGTGCCGGAGGACGCCTGGCGGGGCCCCTCCCCGCTGGAGGGGACAGAGCCCTAGCTGGTCGCCCGATCGGCCTTCAGGGCCTCCAGCAGGCCCCCACAGGCGTCCTCCAGCAGGTCCAGCACCCGATCGAAGCCCTCTTCGCCGCCGTAGTAGGGATCGGGCACCTCCTCAACGCTGTAGCGGCGGCAGTAACGGGTGAGCGGGCCGATGCGGGCGGCGGCCTCCCCCCGCCCGGCCAGGCCCCGCACCGCCTCCAGGTTCTGCCGGTCCATCGTCAGCACGTGGTCGAAGCGGCCCAGGTCGTCCGTCGTGATCTGGCGCGCCCGGCTGGGCAGAACGATGCCCCGGCGGGCGGCGGCGCTGCGCATGCGGGCGTCGGCGGGGCGGCCCACGTGCCAGTCACCGGTGCCGGCGGAGTCCACCGTGAAGGCCTGCTCCAGCCCCTGGCGGGCGATCAGGTGCAGGAAGACCCCTTCGGCGGCCGGGGAGCGGCAGATGTTGCCGAGGCAGACGAACAGGATGCCGGTGGGGCGGCCGTCTTCGGAGCGGCTCGTCCCGGCGGTCGGATCAGGGGAGGTCATCGGTTTTGTCCAGTCGCTTCAGGGCCACACCGGCCCGCAGGCGCACCACCAGAGTCTCCTCCTGCTCCGGCTGCAGGAGCTGGCTGAGGCCCGCCACGGCCCGCTGGCGGTGGGGATGGGGCGGGGACAGGGGCAGGGCCAGGCCCTCGAACCCCACGGCCACCGCATAGCGCACGACCCATTCGCCGTCGCTGCGGCCCGCTTCGAGGGCCTCCAGGCAGCGCAGGCGGATCCCTTCCCGCTCCTGCTCGGCGAGGCTCTCCAGCCGCAGGGCCCCCAGGCCACTGGCGGCGGCCCGGCGCACGCTGGGCCCGACGTCGGTGGCCAGGGCGTCCTCGAGCACGTCCAGCCCACGCGGGTCGCCGATGCCCGCCAGGGCCCGGACGGCCCAGGCCCTGGCGCCGTAGTTATGGGCATCCAGATTGGCCAGCAGGGGCCCGACGGCCGCCGGGCCGATCGCGATCAGGCCGTCCACGGCGGCGACGGCGGCACCGGGATTGTTGAACCCCAGCACCTGCACCAGTTGGGGCACGGTGGCCAGGGGGTCGTCGCAGTCGGTCAGCCGGCGGGTGGCCGCCACCAGCTCCTCGGCGCTGCCGGCCCGCTCGAAGGCCCGGATCCGATCGGCCGCGCCCTGGGAATCTCCGCTTCCGGCCGTCATCACAGCAGGGCGTCCATCGCCATCAGGAGGGCCTCATCATCGCTGTCAGCCTCGCTGCCGCTGCCGGAGCCGCGGCCATGCTCGACCAGCCCCCGCAGGGCGATCAGCTTGAGGCTGTTCTCGGCGAAGGTGCGTCGGATCGGCTCCAGGGCGGGCCGCCATCCCACCGCCCCCAGATCCATCAGGGCCGCGCGGCGCACCTGCAGCTGGGGATGCTGCAGCAGCTGGAGCAGTTCATCCGCCCAGACCGTCTCCCCGGTGAGCTGCAGCAGGGCGCGACAGGCGGCGCTGCGGACCAGGGGCCGGTCGTGGGCGGTGAAGGGGCGGATCACGTCCAGCACCTCCGCCTGCGCCTCACCGATCGCCCCCAGGGCCTCCAGCATCGCTTCGCAGGGTTCCTGCAGCCGGGGGCTGTCGCTGCGGCAGGCGCCGGCGACGGCGGGGCCGCTGGCCAGCCGGCGGATCAGCAGGGGCACCGCTGCCGTCGCCCCAAGCTCGCCGAGGGAGCGGGCCGCGGCCTCCCGCAGGCCGTCGTCGGCATCGTCGAGCACCGCCAGCAGCTCGGGCACGGCCCGGGCGTCGGCGATCTTGCCCAGGGCCCGGGCCGCATTGCGGGCCACGGCGTTGTGCTCGACACCGGCACCCGGATCCCGGGGCTGGCGCTGGGTGAGGGCGGCGAGCAGCAGGGGAACGGCCTCCGGGTGCCGGCTGCGCATGCGCCCCAGCCACCAGGCCGCGTAGTACTGACGGGATTGGTCGTCGGTCTGGCGAAGCTGCTCCAGGGCCTCGGCTTCGCTGATCGGTTCGCCGTCACCGGCCATGGCTCTGCGCACGTGCGAGGGGGCTCGGGGAATGCTGCCATCCCCGGGGCCGGCGGGATCCGGCCAGAAAAAAGGGCCCCCCGAAGGGGACCCGGAAACAACGATGGCCGCGAGAGCTCAGACGAGAGCGCTGATGGCGTAGTCGATGT